>NZ_AEVS01000018.1 GCF_000189255.1 Vibrio brasiliensis LMG 20546
CACTAACGATGTCAACGCGCGTGTTGAAAAGCGTATCGATAATACTTGTCGTCGACTCATGGCAATCCCCGGTCATGTTAATAAAGGTGAAATGCGTAGTAGCCTCAATTCGATGGGCGCGTTGGTCGATCACTACTTTTCATTTAAATCCAATTCACGCAAAAACCTGCGTAAAAAGCGTGACGGCATATTCTTTAATGCACCGCCAGGAACCAAAAGTATTTCTCAGGTTGTCGAAGAGACCAAAGATAAGCAGACACGGTTACTGTTTATGGGACTACTTAATGCCTACCTGCAAGCGAAAGGACCGACTACTCTGAGGCGCTGCGCCCGTCCGCTATTAATCGTTGAAGATCCTGAAGGTCGATTGCACCCTACCCACCTTGCTCGCGCTTGGGGTTTATTGCAGTTACTGCCAATGCAGAAAATTCTAACAACCAACAGCGGCGATTTACTCGGACAGGTTCCTTTGTCTAGCATCAGACGCCTCGTACGACAGTCAGATCGCACCATTACCACCTACCTGTCAGAACAGAGTTTTGGCCGCGACGAGCTTCGGCGGATTGGTTTTCACATTCGTTTCCATCGTTCAGGAGCCCTGTTCGCCCGATGTTGGCTTTTGGTAGAAGGTGAAACTGAGGTATGGCTATTTAATGAGCTTGCCAATCAGTGCGGTTACAATCTGGCCGCTGAGGGTGTGCAAATCATCGAATTTGCTCAGTCCGGACTAAAGTCACTGATCAAAGTTGCCAAGGCATTTGGCATAGATTGGCACGTTGTGACTGATGGCGATGCCGCAGGTAAAAAGTATGCGGCGGCGGTTAAGGCTCAATTAGACAATGACCAGCAACGTCACAGGTTAACTGAACTACCCGATCGGGATATCGAGCACTACTTATACAACAATGGCTTTGAACCGTTTTTTAAGAACATGCTTAAAATCCCTCTAGAACATCCGATCCCAGCGAAGAAAGTCGTCACACGTGTGCTTAAGAAGTATGCGAAGCCCGATCTCGCTTTGGCAATTGTTTCTCACTGTGAAACTCAAGGCAATGACTGTATCCCGATTCTATTACGTTGGACGCTAAAACGTGTTGTGACCATGGCGAACGGCAATACATAAAAAAGCGGCATCTATTACTAGATGCCGCGTATCAAAAAATCAGCTGATACTAATCAATCGGGGGTGTCCTGCGCAGCATCGGTACTACTGTCAGGATTTGCATCTTAGGCTAAGAGCGCGTCTGTAAACGTGTATTAGCCTGAGATTGGGTTGACCTTTGATGAAGCCACATGCCGCTCGCTTTCATTAAGTAGCCAAAAATGCCACCTAAAATCAGCGAAGGGATCACAAGCTGCCAGTTACCATCTGCGGCAAAAGTCGCGCAAGAACCAATGAAGGTTCCAGGAATGTATCCTAACCAAGCTTGTTTAGCCTGAACGCACATAAAGAATGCGACTAAGGCCGTAATCACATAACCAAGGATTTCCAGCGAAGCAAACTGAGACGCATGGATGATCACCATTGCCCAGAAAACGCCACTCATATTAGTTATCAAACTTACTGATAACCCTTTGAGACCATCGTTTGGCGATGCAAAGTAGCTGGTACAACCTAAGAAGCCAGCCCAGGAGAGTAAGCCTAAAGAGATGGCTACCCAGCCCCAAAGTCCGGATAAGATACCTGTAGTTAGTGAAATTGCGACTAGAGTGCTCATTACGCCTCGCTCAGTGTGTGAATCACACATCAAAAGTTCAAGTAGGCATACTAGGCAATTTCATCACACAACTACACATCACAGATCACATTATTAAAGCAACAAACACATAGACGATCATGAAACTTGTGAGGTAATCGATATTTCAACAGATTTCGTTAATACCTTTACGCAGTATTCATTTAGAAAACCGATGGTTTTCCTTTCATCATTCGTGCACCTTCTCGCTTGATGCACTCAACAAGCGGGTTTTCGATCATATCTGCGCGCCAAACAAAGGATAGCGTCCGTTCCATATTCAGTTCCGGAACGTTAAGCGCAACAAGCTGACCGCTTTCAATGAATCGCTCAACATCTAAATAAGGCAGACAAGTCAGGTATTGCCCATGCTCTACCATACTGCGCAATACCGGCACGTGTTCATACTCACGCCATACATCAAGATCTTCAATCATATGGTGAATTGAGCTATCGAAGATCATTCGCGTTCCACTGCCGTGTTCCCTGAGAACCCAGCGAGCTTGTTCCAACTGGGCTAGGCTCACCGTCTCATGCCGGGCAAATGGATGATGTGCCGCCGCAACCACAGTCAAATGGTCTCGACACCAAACTTCTTGTAGAAGGCGGTTGTCATCACAACGCCCTTCGATGATACCCAGATCGTATTTATAGTCGAGTACGCCCTGAATGACGCTGTCGGTACTTTTGACCTTTAATGAGATTCGCATCTCTGGAAAAGAGTTATCAATAATACTGATAAGGTCGGGTACCAGATGCTCTGCCGGTGTTTGACTGGCACCGAGCTTAACGTGGCCACTGAGCAAATGCTGTTCATAGAAGCCCATTTCAATCTGTTGGGCATCCTGCAACAAGCGCTTCGCCTTTGGTCTCAGCCACATTCCCCAATGGGTCAGCGCCATCTGTTTTCCCTGACGTTCAAACAGTGGTCGTCCGAGCATTTTTTCCAACTGAGCCAATGACATGCTTGTCGCAGATTGAGTTAATGCGAGTTTATCAGCAGCTAAACTGACACTGCCGGTATCGGCAACGGCATCAAATACTGCAAGCTGTTTTAGTGAATATCGCATAGCGCTCCAATCCTTTGCTATTGATGGTGTTTCTAACACCTTTTACTACGTTCAAACTGTCAGGTTAAACCGACATATACGCAAACCGTTTCATTTTACCCGCCTGCCAACGCATATCAATATTTTTGATAAGGATTTTAAAAATTATCAATTTTACCTCTACTCGCCGCCAGCCTAATCTGACTGGGCAGTCAAGCGTTACAGGCTGCAAACACATAGGAGGAGATTTATGCAATACACGTTCAGGAGCGTTTATGTCATCAACTCAGGTCAATAATCAGTACTTCTCTCCCATCGAAATGATGGCGGAAGCTGAAAAGTTTGCTTTAAGCAAAGCGAAGAAAAGCAGCGGTATGACGCTAAGCCTGGCAATTATGGCTGGCGCGTTCATCGGACTCGCTTTCTTATTTTATATAACAGTCACAACAGGTAGTGGTGACAGTGGCTGGGGTTTAAGTCGACTCGCAGGTGGACTGGCATTCAGTATGGGATTGATCCTCATCGTTATCTGCGGTGGAGAACTGTTTACCAGCTCAGTGTTGTCGAGCATTTCCTGGGCTAACAAACAGATCAGCTTCACTAAGATGCTGTCTATCTGGGGTAAGGTTTATGTCGGTAACTTTATCGGCGCGATGTTTTTGTTGGTGATCGTTAGTGCAGCAGGTCTGTATCAGATGGATCATGGTCAATGGGGTCTTAATGCCCTCAATATCGCCCAACACAAATTGCACCATACGCCAGTTCAGGCATTCGCTTTAGGTGTGCTGTGTAACCTATTGGTTTGTCTGGCAATCTGGCTGACATTCAGCAGTGCTAATGCCATGACTAAAGCAGTCATGACAATTATGCCTGTCGCCATGTTTGTATCTAGTGGCTTTGAACACTGCGTGGCAAACATGTTCATGGTGCCATTAGGTATCGTCATTCAAAACTTCGCACCTGACAGCTTCTGGCAACAAGTAGGTGTATCGGCCTCTCAATATGCAGATCTGAATATTCAGCAATTTGTTTTGGCCAACCTTATCCCGGTCACGCTAGGAAACATTGTCGGTGGATCGGTACTTGTAGGTCTTGCGAACTGGGGAATTTATCGCAGACCACAACTCAGAGCAGCCAATGTCTCTCCAATTACAACAACTCAGTTAAATACGGTTAAGGAACTAACTATGAACAACAATCTAACGGCTCTAGATATCATGAATAGCACACCGGTAGTTTTACGTGCTGACATGCCTACTCCAACAGCGATCGACACTCTTTTAGACAACCATCTCGCTAGTGCTCCGGTTTGCGATATCGACGGTCGTTTAGTTGGCTTCTTCTCTGCCCACGATGTGATGGTTGACCTGTGGTGTCAGGACTACATTCCTAACGCTAATCAGAAGGTGGTCGATTTGATGTCACGTGAAGTGGTTGCTATCGACAGCAAAGATAAGTTGGTCGATATCGCTGAGTTCCTGTGCATCGACAAAGAACAGCTCTACCCAACCACCAGCATGGGAATGGCGACACGCTTTACAACACTCTCGTTGGAAGAACGCGCTAAATCAATGAAGGTTCACCAACCACATGTACTGCCTGTTCTCGAAAATGGCAAATTAGTCGGTGTGGTAACACGAGATGCAGTACTCGCTGCCCTTCGCCCTATCTATGGCGAACGCGTAACGCTTGTAGAACAAGGTGAGCTCGAAACAGCGTAAACAATACAATAACAACGCTTTGGCTAGAATTTTGGTTAGGAAATAAGTCGCTTGACCAAAAAAAGCCCCCAACATCTGTTGGGGGCTATTTTGTTATAAAGTCATTATGATTACTTCTTAATGCCTTCTACATGCAGTTCCATATCAACATAGCTTGATGTACCCATCACAGCGATATCGAAATCAGCAAGCTCAAGACGTGTTGTACCGTAGAAACCAGCACGCTCACCACCCCATGGGTCTTGACCAGCACCGATGAACTCAGCATCGATAGTGATTGGCTTAGTAACGCCGTGTAGGTTCAGATCACCAGTCACAGCCAGTTTGCCGTCACCTTTGTCAACAACACTTGTACTCGTGAATGTTGCTGTAGAGTATTTTGATGCATCAATAAAGTCACCGCTGCGGATATGTTTGTCACGCTCAGCATGGTTAGAATCAAGGCTGGTTGTGTCTACGTTTACTGTTACTTTTGATGCAGCTACGTTTGCAGGGTCGTAAGAGAATTCGCCATCAAACTGGTTAAAACGACCTTTAATAAAACTGTAACCAAGGTGGCTAACTTTAAAGTTTACAGATGCGTGTGCACCTTTTGTGTCAATCATGTAATCCGCTGCGTTTGCACCAAGTGGTAATGCCATTACCATCGCTAGTCCAGTAGCAAATAACGTCTTTTTCATTTTGAAGCTCCTATCATCTTACGTAGCGTATTGTCTTTATTAATAAAGTGGTGTTTGAATGCTGCAATTGCGTGAACAGCAGCAAGAATAATCAGAACCCAGGCAGCATAAAAATGTACCTGACCAGAGATGTCAGCTTGGTTTTCAAAAAGCGCGCCCATACTTGGCACGGTAAACCAGTTGAAAACATCAATCCCGCGACCATCTTCGGTAGAAATGAGGTAGCCAGAAGCAAACAGTACAAAAAGTAACGCATACATTGCTAAATGAGCCAGCTTAGCACCAACAATCTCTAGTCGATGCCCTTCCACACTAGGTGACGGTGTAACTATCTTCCAGACAATTCTGAATAGCGTTAACCCTGCCAGAAGCAAACCAATCGATTTGTGCCAGTGTGGTGCTGTTCTATACCACTCACTGTAATACGACAAATCAACCATCCATAAACCAACACCAAACATGGCAATAACCACTATTGCTGATAGCCAGTGAATCGCTCTTGTTAGTGGATTGTAATTTTTTACGTCCGACTTCATTTTACAGCCCTATACTTTAGCTTTACTTTTGTAGTGCCTAGACTACATATCACTTCTTTCTTGCAACAGATTATTTACTATTCTTTACTTTCGCGACATCCGCTGGCTTTGATTAAGTCGTTCAAAATTTTTGAAGGAACTAATCTCCCCCACTAAAAGTCACTGATCTGCTCCGCTTCATATATCTCATCGGCGATATCAAGCATTTTCCTTTCCATAATCCCTTGAGCATCAGCCAAGCCCTTGTTGTAAAAAGCGCTGCCGAATTTGGTAGTGATGAACTCAAGCAGAAATTCGCTATCAAACTGACCAATTTCGATATCAAGTTCGTCTGCTAAATAGTCCTGCAGTAGCTGTGACATCGCCTGTTTTTGTTGTGATGTAAATTCAATCTTAGACATAAACCCTTAAAGCTCTTCAAGTTTTAACCGATTAAGTGTAACGAAACTTTATCCCAGCGTGTTAGTCTACTTACGCTTAGTGCTCATTATGGAGAGATAGATCTTGTTATTGGATGTGTTAGTACAGAGCGTCAATGAATTTCAGGCGGACTGCATGGCGTTGTGCGAAAAGCATTACCCAACGATTCACAATAAAGGAATGAACGAGCATCACTTAGGCATTGCCTTTGCCAGAAGACTTTCTAGAACTTTGAATGAGTTCGGTCATGATTATGACTATAAGCCTCTTGATAGCGCAAATAACACAGAGCTGCCGCATCACTACCGTGTAAGCTCGGAAATTGGAACGGTTTGGATCCTCACTTCGCACTTAGTTAGTGCGGGCCCTTCATGCCGTAAAAAGCTGTTTAAGACTATCGCTCAGTGGCAGGAAGAGTATGGTTATGCTGTCCAACCAAACGATTTGTTGCTGCTATTAACCGATCACTGGATTACTCGCAGTAAGCAAAGCCGTGAGTTAATGCACTGGTGGACAGGGCAATTGCCAGACGAAATCGATGAGTACCGCGTTCAGGGAATTACCCTTTATGAAAGTGAATCTCTGCTCGCCCAATCTCTTGAGCAGCATTTCCGCCTAAGCCCCTACTTTGTTAAGTTCACTCACCCATTAAAACGTGCAACAGACAAACAGTTGGTACGCAAATACATTCAACTCTATTCGGTTATCCAACTCAGCTAGCCCGCTAATTCTGTCATCGTAAAGTCACTTTCTTCTACAATACTAATTCCACTATGTGGTGATAAAGAGGTAGAAGTGAAGGCCCTTAAACGCTATCAGTATGAGCGATACGCCATCTTATGTAATCTGGCTTATCAGCCAGCGATCAGGCAAACACAGTTTGGCTTTTCTCCCAGAGGACAACGCGTCATTCATAATCGCTTTGGTCAACCTATGATTAGAGTGTTGTGGAATGATGAGTCTGACGAAGTGATTGTCGTGATCAAAGGGTCTCATCACCCTTATGACTGGTTGCTGAATTTGGCCTTATGGCAGCGCCATAGCAAAAGCTCGCACTTTCCCTATTCTATCCATGCTGGCTACCACTACTTACTCTACCAAGAAAGCCGTCCAAGCAAGAATAGCGATCATCTTGGTACCTCGGTCATAGATAAAGTAAACCTCACTCTGCAACCTCTGATTCAAAAGGGAAAGCGGGTCACTTTTACCGGGCACTCTTCAGGTGGCGCTATTGCTTGTGTATTGGCCGATTGTCTTGAACGTAGCAACCCTCATTGCGTCAAGCGTGTGGTGTCATTCGGACAGCCGGCGATTGGTGGAGCTTCATTTATTCGCCACTATCTATTGTCTCATAAAACGTATCGAATCTGCTGCGATCTCGATATCGTCACGTTTTTGCCCCCGATTCCTATTATCTATCGCCATACTGGCAAGCTACTATGGTTGTACAACGGTAAAATTCACGAAAACACCCCAACCTCACATCGCCTGGTGTTATCAGCCATATCCTGGGTAATGCGCCCCTTTTCTTACCACCTAATGTCAAAGTACATTCGCAATAAAGACTTTTTTGATGAACGTTGATTTCTCCTGCGAGTAGTTAAGTCTGGTTAATTATCTTTTCAACACTAACTGCTCACTCAACGCTCTGTCGCACTAAACAAATCAATAAATATCCCTATTTACAATAGGTTAATTGGTTCAATAGTTGGACATGCCTTCAAGTTTCATTGCGCGAGTGCAAAGTTTGATTGACAGATTTACAGCCATGTCAATATTATGGCACAAGTTTGCACTATCCCGTTCTGAATAATTTAACGTCTATCGAGGTCTGTTGTAGGTATGATTCTCTCCACTAAGCAGCAATTTGTGGATTGCCTTTCTATCAATGAAAATTTGCAATACGTTGCTACTTATAAAGACCTCGAACTTACCAGCGTTTTTCAGCCTATTTTCGATCGTAATGATCAAATCATCGGTGTTGAAGCTCTGGTACGCATTCAACACATGAGCGAAGGTACGGTACGCCCAGACCATTTTTTTCATTCCGATTGCACCAATTTCGACGATAAAATCAATGTTGAACGCCTGAGCCGAGTCATACACATTCGTAACTTTGCTCGCTCTAAGTATCGCCACCTACAGCTGTTCCTGAATGTTCTGCCATCGGCGGGAGAATATTTGGCATTAGAAAGCATCGATTCGAGCCTGCTCAGCCAACGACTGAAAGCACTCAGACTAGACAACTCTCAAATCGTCATGGAAGTAATAGAGCTTGAAGCGTCATGTGAGGACGGATTAAGACGCTCAATGGATAAGCTGGCCGAGAACCAGTTTCAGATTGCTGTTGACGATTATGGGGTCAATGCCTCTACCCAGCAGCGCGTGGAACAGCTTAATCCAGATATCATTAAGATAGATCGTTCTCTTATGCTCAGTTATATGAGTCAAGATAGATCCCCTTTGTTGTCGAGTGTCGAACTGGCTCGCAGGCTTGGTGCTAAAACCGTCGTAGAGGGTATTGAAACGCAAGATCAACTTGATACGATGCGTAACTTAGATATCGATATGTTCCAGGGCTATTTTCTTGCTATGCCTAAGCCATTAGAGGTCGTTTTTCAGCATCAAACCAATGATTTTGAGGCTTTAGGTGACCCAAGCATCGTTTACACCAATTCTAAACACTAACCGTTCAATTATTGCTTCTATCATTGCATTTACCCCATTTGGCATATGCCACATCAATACATCATCACAAATTTAACATCTTTAGAACGGCAGATATACACGATATATCACTGACGACAAAAGTATTATTAAATTATTGCTCCAGATCATCAGAAAGGCAGATTGCTCTCGTGCCACAAGATAGAATTCTGTACATTCTTTGACATAGTTTGAAACAGTTTCTTTATATTTTTCATATCTTGAGGAGATTTCTATGCTGGAGCTCTTGATTGGCCTAGTCGTGACAATCACGGTCGGCTATTTCATTGTTAAAGGTTATAAACCAGCGGGTGTACTACTTACTGCCGGTGTTTTTCTACTAATTGTTACTGGCCTCATCGGACACACGGTTCTGCCCGCTAAGGTGGCGTCAACGGGCAATATGGTTACCGATGCTCTTGAGTACGTTAAGTACATGCTTCAGTACCGCGGTGGCGGTTTGGGTATGCAGATCATGTTGTTGTGTGGTTTCGCTGCTTACATGACTCATATTGGCGCTAACAATGTTGTAGTAAAACAATTTTCTAAGCCTTTATCCGTCATTAAGTCACCTTATGTATTGCTTGTTGCTGCCTACATCGTTGCGTGTCTCATGTCTTTGGCAGTGAGTTCTGCGACCGGTCTGGGCGTACTGTTAATGGCAACGCTATTCCCAATGATGACGGCTATGGGTATCTCTCGCCCAGCAGCTGTTGCTGTGTGTGCTTCTCCTGCTGCGATCATTCTTTCTCCTACTTCAGGTGACGTAGTAATTGCTGCCGAAAAATCAGGCCTGGATCTCGACGTATTTGCGGTGCAAACCGTTCTTCCGGTATCAATTTGCGCAATCATCGTAATGGCGGTTGCCGCTTTCTTCTGGAACAAATACCTTGATAAGAAACAGAATTCACCTATGGAGCGCGTTGACGTTTCAGAGATCGAAGTGAATGCCCCAGCTTTCTATGCTGTTCTGCCATTCTTACCAATTATCGGTGTTTTCCTGTTTAACGGCCGTACCATTCCGGGTCTGAAACTGGATATCTACACTATCGTCGTTCTTTCGATCTTTATCGGTGCCGTTGTCGACTATATTGTTAAGCGCTTTGACGGTAAAAAGACGCTAGAAGATCTTGAATCATGTTACCAAGGCATGGCCGATGCGTTTAAAGGCGTGGTAATGCTGTTAGTCGCAGCTGGCGTATTTGCGCAGGGTCTGATGTCAGTTGGCGCTATCGACAACTTACTACATCTGGCTGAAACAGCTGGCGCAGGCGGTATTGCACTAATGTTTATCCTGACAGGTCTAACCGTTGCAGCCGCTATCGCAACAGGTTCGGGTAACGCTCCTTTCTATGCGTTCGTAGAACTTGCTCCTTCTTTAGCCGCTAAAATGGGTCTTAACCCAGCATTCTTGATTATTCCTATGCTGCAGGCTTCAAACTTGGGTCGTACAGTTTCACCAGTTTCTGGTGTAATCGTTGCTACCTCTGGTATGGCGAAAATCAGTCCGTTTGAAGTAGTAAAACGAACTTCAGTGCCTGTACTGTGTGGTCTGGCTACCGTGATTTTAGGTACACTAGTGCTGGTACCAATGAGCGCATAAGCCGCGATTCAGATAGTAAAAAGGGCGCTCTGTGCGCCCTTTTTTGTTTTTATTCTGATTACTTAGTATCGCCATATCTTTCAAGGTAAAGCACCGTCGCTGCAGTACGAGAAGGCACTTGTAACTTCTTAAGCAAGCTTTTCATGTGTACCTTGACGGTAGACTCTGAAATAAACAGAGTGTCGGCAATCTGTTTGTTACGGAAGCCTTTAGCAACTTCTTTTAGGATTTGCAGCTCTCGATCGGTGAGCTCATCAAAAATATCGGTACTGTTTTCACGATCTTCTAAGTACTTAGCGACTTCGCGGCTATACGCTTTGTTACCCTGTAATGAAACGCGTAATAGTTCGACTAATTCATCAGGCTCAGTATCTTTAAGTAGGTAGCCGTCTGCCCCTGCTTTCACAATGGCTTCTATATCCGCCGGACTGTCAGAGACCGTAAGAATCACAATGGCAGCATCACATCCATCAGCACGAAGCGCGCCTAGGGTATCGAGGCCAGACATGCCCTTCATGTTGAGATCAAGCAATACAAGATCAGGTTTGTATTCGTGATTTTTCGCTACAGCATCAGCACCATTGCTCGCTTCTGCAACGACCTCAAAATCTTCTTCGAAGCTGAGTAGCTGTTGGATACCTCGTCTCATTAGTGGATGATCATCCACCAGTAATACTCTACATTCGGTCAATGTTTGCTTCCTTAATCTTTGGATACTCTAATAGTACTTCACAACCTTGGTTTGAACGACTATTGACTAACAGTTTGCCATTTAAACGCGAAGCGCGCTCTTGCATGATGCTCAAACCATAATGGTTGAGTTTCTCTACCGATTGATCAAAGCCTACACCATCATCACTGACCGAAACTACTACGTGAGTATCGGTTTCATGACATTGGATACAAATACGTTGTGCATTTGCGTGCTTTATTGCATTTATGGTTGCTTCTCTAATCAACTGTAATAAGTGAACTTGCTGATTAGCATCAAGTTCGATTGAAGATAATTCATTGGTTAAGATAATTTCCGCGTCTGTCTGCTCAGCAAGTTGCGCTGTCATTTCACTGAGCGCGTTACCAAAACTGCCCTCTTTAATCGTCAGGCGGAACGTAGTCAACAGCTCACGCAACTGGGTATAAGCCGCTGAGAGGCCAGTATCCAGCTCTGCTAAAATTGGCGTTGTCTTTTCCAGCTGCTTACTGTCAGGAATCTTAGAGATACCGCGCTTAAGCAATGAGACCTGTATTTTCAGATACGATAGCGATTGAGCTAATGAATCGTGCAGCTCGCGCGCGATCGTTGCCCGCTCTTCCATTAATAGCAGTTGTTCTGCCTGACGCTGTGCCTGATTGTAGTAAACCGCGCGCGAAAGTATTTGCACGAAGTTATCGATAAGTGCCTGATCCGGGCATGGCAGTGCGACCTTCCAATAGAGCGTTCCCAACTCGATGCCATCGAGAGAAAGCGCCTTACTCTGACAGTCAGATTCGCAACCCTTGCACTCCTCTCCCACAGTCAGGATCAGTGGGCGTTCTCCTTGCGCGGTAATCTCTAGTTTGACGGCAGCAATGCCTTCTAAACTGACAATGTGGGCGAGAATCGCTTCAAAGTTATCCTGGCCGATACGCGACGCCGTCAGCTCTTGAGAGGATTTATACAGAACTTTCAGAGAGTTATTGGCATGTTGCAGCTTGTGAGTTTTTTCATTTACCGCTTTTTCTAGTCCACGGTATAGCTTGCCCAATTCAGCGGCCATATTGTTAAACGTGCGAGTGAGTATGCCCATCTCATTCTCACTCGACACATTCAGTTCAACGTCAAACGAGCGAGACTGGATCTGTTCACTGGCATAAACCAATGCATTAAGAGGTCGTACGATCTGTCGTCTGATGTAATGCACGACAAAAATACCGACGATTAGGATCCCGCCTAAACCGAGTCCACCGACCCAGGCGAGTTTAATAAGCTTCTGTTCAGAAAAGTTCTGTAGTTTGAATACAAAAGCATCAATTTGATTAACAAAACCGGCAACCAGAATCAGGTAACGCTCTCTATCCTGACTCTTTAACACCTGCTTAAGGTCATGCCAGCGTACGATTAACCGATAGTAATCATGGGTAATATCTTCAGGGACAGTCCAGCCTTGCAGAGCCTTCATTGACGGCGCATAAATTGAGCGCTCGAACATAGTGATATGTGCGTTGTAGTCGACCGATTCTGACTGAATATCATGGGCTAAACGGTAGCTCTGCATACGCATAGAACCGGCTACGTTGACCGCTTCGGCATCGTTAAGACTGGACGCCAAAGTGATGATAGCAAAGCTGGTTGTGGCAACAGATAAAGCAAGGATTAAACCCATTGCCTTCGCTATGGTTCTGGTAACGGAGTTTTTCACACTTTTTAACACTGATTCACCACTAATTCAGGCTAACGCCTTCGATATTTACTGCTTGCCTCGCCCGACGAGCACAATATGTGATCAAAGCCTTCGGAATTTATTGATCTAAAACAAGAACCCCAACTAATTAACCCCTTAGGGGTATTTATACAAATATGTCAAAAACTACAATTTGTATGAACTTAAATGACAATTTATTAATGGCAATTGTGAACTATGCTTAGTTCAGATTAATTGTGATATTAGGGATTTCAGTGGTAGACCTAGCAAAGCGTAGCTTTTTTTCTCGTAACAAAATCGATGATACATCAATCCGCCTGCCTTGGCTGGATAAAGCTACTGTTTTTACCGATCTATGTACTCGCTGTGGCAAATGTGCAGAAAAGTGTGAAACCAGCATTATTGTCAAAGGTGACGGCGGTTTCCCTACGGTAGATTTCTCTATCGACGAGTGCACCTTTTGCTATCAATGCGCTGAAGTATGCCCTGAATCACTGTTTCTACCTAAATCAGAACAACCTTGGAATGCAAAAGCGCTAATCAATGACAGTTGTTTAGCCTTCAATAATGTCGAATGCCGAAGCTGTGGCGATATGTGCGAAACCATGGCAATTAAATTCAAACTAGAAATCGGCAAAGTCGCGCAACCAGAAATAGAGCTTGATGAGTGTAGTGGCTGTGGTGCCTGCGTAGCAGTCTGCCCTACCTCATCAATCAATGTGAGCAATTTAGTTTAATACGGAATCAATCTATGTCACTTAACGAAGTGCATATTTCTAGCTTAGTCGTCCATTGCGATCCTCAGCACCTTAATGAGGTCAAGGATCAAATCGAGCAATACGAAAACGCAGAGATTTATGGTGATAGCCCTGAAGGGAAAATCGTCGTGGTTTTGGAAACAGAAAACCAAGGCTTTATCACCGATACCATTGAAGCAATAAACAATCTATCAAATGTCCTGAGTACTGCTTTGGTTTATCACCAAATCGAAACAGATCTCGACGACGATGCAAACAATAACAACACTGGAACTCAACATTCCCAAACTGAGGGTGAAGTATGAAGATGACAAGACGAGCGTTTGTGAAAGCAAACGCAGCAGCATCAGCAGCAGCTGTCGCAGGTATCACTCTACCAGCGTCTGCTACTAACCTGATCGCTAGCTCAGACCAAACAAAAATTACCTGGGACAAAGCGCCTTGTCGTTTCTGCGGTACTGGTTGTTCTGTTCTTGTTGGTACACAAAACGGCAAAGTCGTGGCAACTCAGGGTGACCCTGAAGCACCAGTTAACAAAGGTCTTAACTGTATCAAAGGTTACTTCCTGTCTAAGATCATGTACGGTCAGGACCGTCTGACTCAACCTCTGCTTCGCATGAAGAATGGTCAATACGACAAAGAAGGTGAATTTACTCCAGTTTCTTGGGACGTAGCGTTCGACACTATGGCTGAGAAATGGAAAGAAGCACTTAAGAAGCAAGGCCCTTCTGGTGTAGGTATGTTCGGTTCAGGTCAGTGGACTGTAATGGAAGGTTACGCTGCTGCTAAGATGATGAAAGCAGGCTTCCGCTCTAACAACATCGACCCGAATGCTCGTCACTGTATGGCGTCTGCGGTAGGTGCATTTATGCGTACCTTCGGTATCGATGAACCTATGGGTTGTTATGATGACTTTGAAGCTGCGGATTCATTCGTACTTTGGGGTTCAAACATGGCAGAAATGCACCCAGTACTTTGGACTCGTATTACTGACCGTCGTCTAAGCCACCCACATGTTAAAGTAAACGTACTGTCTACTTACTATCACCGTTCTTTTGAGCTTGCGGACAAAGGTTACATTTTTGAACCTCAGTCAGACCTTGCGATTGCGAACTTTATCGCAAATTACATCATTGAAAACGATGCGGTAAACTGGGACTTCGTTAACAAGCACACTAACTTCAAACAGACTGCAACTGATATCGGTTACGGTCTTCGTGATGACGATCCGCTACAAAAAGCGGCTGCTAATCCGAACTCAGGCAAAATGTCTTCTATCTCGTTTGAAGAGTACAAAAAATCCGTTGCCCCATACACGGTAGAAAAAGCGTCTGAGATGTCAGGCGTGTCTAAAGAGCAACTGATTGAACTTGCTAAGCAGTATGCAGATCCTGACACTAAAGTAATGTCACTCTGGACTATGGGTATGAACCAACATACTCGTGGTGTTTGGATGAACAGTCTGATTTACAACATCCACCTACTGACAGGTAAAATTGCTACTCCTGGTAACAGCCCGTTCTCGTTAACTGGTCAGCCATCAGCGTGTGGTACTGCTCGTGAGGTTGGTACATTCGCTCACCGTCTACCAGCAGACATGGTTGTCGCTAACCCTAAACACCGTAAGATTGCAGAAGGCATCTGGAACATCCCTGATGGTGTTATTCCACCAAAACCAGGTTACCACGCCGTTCTTCAAGATCGCATGCTTCGCGACGGTAAGCTGAACGCTTACTGGGTAATGTGTAACAACAACATGCAAGCTGGTCCAAACATTAACGGTGAGCGTCTACCGGGTTACCGCAACCCAGAAAACTTCATTGTATGTTCTGACCCATACCCAACAGCAACGGCACAAGCCGCTGACCTGGTTCTTCCTACGGCAATGTGGATTGAGAAAGAAGGCGCTTACGGTAACGCAGAACGTCGTACTCAAGCTTGGTACCAACAAGTTGATACTGTTGGTGAAGCAAAATCTGACTTATGGCAGGTAATGGAGTTCTCTAAACGCTTCAAGATGGAAGAAGTTTGGACTGAAGAACAACTTGCAAAAGCACCACAATACCGTGGCAAAACTATGTACGACATGCTGTTTGCTAATGGTGTTATCAACAAGTTCCCTATTGAAGAAGCTCGTGAACTCAACGACGATGCACATCACTTCGGTTACTACGTACAGAAAGGTCTGTTCGAAGAATACGCAGAATTTGGTCGCGGCCACGGTCACGATTTAGCGCCATATGACGTTTACCATCAAGTTCGTGGTCTACGTTGGCCAGTAGTCGATGGCAAAGAAACGCTATGGCGTTACAAAGAAGGCTCAGATCCATATGCCAAAGCTGGTTCTGGCTGGGATTTCTACGGTAAGCCTGACGGAAAAGCACTTATCATTTCTGCTCCATATGAAGCGCCACCAGAGTCACCGGACTCAGAGTTCGACATGTGGCTATGTACAGGCCGTGTTCTTGAACACTGGCACACAGGTACTATGACCCGCCGTGTACCTGAACTATACAAAGCAGTACCGGATGCTGTGTGTTACATGCACCCTGCTGATGCTAAAGCGCGCGGCGTTCGTCGTGGTGAAGAAGTTCTGATTGCAAACAAACGTGGCGAAGTACGCGTTCGTGTTGAGACACGTGGCCGTAACCGTCCACCAGAAGGTCTGGTCTTCGTACCATTCTTCGATGCACGCATTCTGATCAACAAATTGATTCTGGACGCAACTGATCCTCTGTCAAAACAGACGGACTTCAAAAAGTGTCCTGTGAAGATCACTAAGATTGCGTAAGTTTGCATGCCCTGACTGCCACAGCAGTCAGGGACAAGAATTTAGCCGATTGGCGGAGAATTAATAATGAAAAAATTCCTAATTGCACTGTTATCTGTTGGTGCTTTAATGAGTGGTGCGGCTGTAGCTGAGCTTGAAAATCCTGGCGGTATTGGCGGTTTAGAGTCACTACGTGGTGTGAGTGAGCTTGAAGCAACACGTCCTGCTGATGACTTTAAGAAGTATCCTCGTGAGCAGGTATTGGATAGCAGCTTCGTTTACCAACCACCATTGATTCCACACAACATCCGTAGCTACGAAGTGTCTCTGAACGCGAATAAGTGTCTGGCTTGTCACAGCTGGAAAAACGCCAAAGAGATGGGCGCGACTAAGATCAGCGTAACTCACTATGTAAACCGTGAAGATGCAGTTCTGGCTGACGTATCTCCTCGTCGTTACTTCTGTCTTCAGTGTCATGTTCCTCAGGCAAACGCAAAACCGCTTGTTGAAAATGAATTTAAGAGTGTAGATGCGCTTAAATAAGCAGCACGTGAGTAAATAAGAGGCTATCTATGAAATTATTGAAAGCGTTTTGGAAGCGATTGGCAACCCCGAGTAAAGCTGCGGTAGGCGTAGTGTTATTCATGGGTTTTGCTGGTGGTCTTCTATTCTGGGGCGCATTTAACACCGGGATGGAGGCAACCAATACAGAAGAGTTCTGTTCTGGCTGTCACGCTCCTATCGTTGCAGAGATTCAGGAGACGATTCACTACTCTAACCGTTCAGGTGTTCGTGCTATCTGTTCTGACTGTCACGTACCTCACGAATGGACTGATAAGATCGTTCGTAAAGTTCAGGCTTCAAAAGAGTTGTTCGCTCACTTTGTTACTAAGACGATCGATACTCCTGAGAAGTTTCAACAGCGTCGTGCTCACCTCGCTGAACGAGAGTGGGCTCGTCTGAAGAAGAATGACTCACTTGAGTGTCGTAACTGTCACGAGTTCGAGTACATGGACTTCTCAGAGCAAGGCTCGCGTAGTGCGAAACAACACTCTACTGCCCTGGCATCTGGTGAGAAAACGTGTGTAGATTGCCACAAAGGTATCGCACACAAACTTCCAGACATGCATGGCGTAGAAGGCTGGCAATAAGGAGCACAGACAATGAGTACTTTAGAATCCGTTATCTGGCACATCCTCGGTTATGGTGCCATGCCGTTTATCATCTTATCTGGCTTTGCGGTCGTCGCTGCAGTTTCTTTATGGATACTGTCGTTAGGTAAAGATAAAGAACTGGATTAACCCCCTATTACGCTTAAACAATTTTTGCCTATTTTGTATCAAGCGTAAAAAAACCACCGCATTTGCGGTGGTTTTTTTAACTTTAGACTTCAGGGTAACCCTGAGGGTTATTTGACTGCCAGCGCCAGGTGTCGCTCGTCATTTCATTCAATGTTCGCGTTGCCTGCCACTCCAGCTCTTTTCTCGCTTTAGCTGGGTCTGCCCAACATTCGGCAATATCGCCTGGACGACGCTCAACAATCTGATATGGAACACGCATACCAGACGCTTGCTCAAACGCTTTAACCATTTCTAATACGCTGTATCCATTACCTGTACCAAGGTTATAGATGTGAAGGCCAGACTTATCGCCAACTTTCTGTAATGCAGCAATATGGCCGTCCGATAAATCCATGACGTGGATGTAGTCTCGGACTCCTGTCCCATCTTTAGTTGGGTAGTCATCACCAAATACAGACAGGAACTCACGTCGACCGACAGCAACCTGAGAAACAAACGGCATCAGGTTATTAGGAATGCCCTGAGGATCTTCACCAAGGTCGCCAGATGGGTGCGAACCAACCGGGTTAAAGTAACGCAGCAGTGTGATGCTCCAGTCTGGGTTGGCTTTCTGGAAATCCGTCAGACACTCTTCAACCATGAGCTTACTGCGACCGTAAGGGTTGGTCGCACTGGTTGGGAAGTCTTCAGTAATTGGCACACTGGCAGGATCACCGTAAACGGTAGCAGAAGATGAAAAGACCAGCGTCTTAACATCAGCTTCACGCATCGCGTCTACCAGAACTAAGGTACCGTTTACGTTGTTATCATAATATTCCAACGGTTTAGCCACTGACTCACCGACCGCTTTCAAACCAGCAAAATGAATAACTGCTTGAATATTCTGGCTCTTTAGCACATCGATTAATAGGCTCTTGTTACGAATGTCGCCCTCGATAAACTTAGGTCTTACCCCCGTTACCCCTTCGATTCTATCCAACACTGACGCTTTGCTGTTGTACAGGTTGTCGAAAATAACCGGCGTCATTCCCGCCTCAATCATTTGTATACAGGTATGACTGCCAATGTAGCCCATGCCACCAGTAACTAAAATATTCATAACACTAACCTTCTGAATTATTGTGGCAAATATTAACCAAAACCTACTTTCAAATATAGGCTATCGCACACTATTTTGACCAAACTAGCCGTGATTGATGACAAAGCGACCTTTGCCGCTCGCTTTTGCCTGATACATGGCGGTATCTGCGGCCTTAAGTAACTCGTCCATGCTTTTATCGTAATCTTCGACAAAATGAACGCCGATACTTGCGCCAACCTTAAGTTGTCTACCTTTGTAGATAATCTCTTTTTGGATCAGAGCGACTAATCGCTCTGCAAGTATTGAGACCGATTGCTTGGTGGTAGAGTTAATCATAATCACAAATTCATCACCGGATAATCGTGCAACCAGGTCGTTACTTCTGACTTGCGAGAGAAGACGGTCAGAAACCTGTTTTAATACTTCGTCACCCGCATCATGACCATAGGTATCATTAACACCTTTAAAGCCATCCAGATCGAGATAGAGTAACGCCAGGCCATCTTTGCCACTGCGCTCACCGCTTAGAACTTCGGAAAGTACCCGGTAAAGTTTGGCGCGATTCGCCAGTCCTGTTAATGAATCGTGGTGAGCTAAGTGCTCCAGTCTTTCCATCTCTTTTAGATTAGAGAGGTCTGTCAGGATATAAACAAAGTCAAAGGCGTTCTCATCATCGTTGTTGACGATCCGTGACACCTTGGCAAACATAGGCACTTTGTGACCAAAGAAGTGTTTTTCCCAAACCTCGCCCTGCCACTGTCCATAATTGATTACCGCCTCTTTTATTGTTGGCATCAGAGAACGAAACTGCTGCCACTCAAAGATCTGTTCGGTTTTCTTGCCAAGGAGGGAGTCTTGAGAGTAACCCAATAGCAATGTCAAAGCTGGGTTGACCATTGTAATCACATCATTCTCATCGGTAACTATCAATGCATCCTGGCTATGTTCAAACACGCCTGCTGCAAGACGTTGTCTTTGTAATGCCATTTCAACTTCAGTGACATCCTGAATAGCAAACAGCACTTGCCCCAACTTGCTTAGCTTAGCGCTGCTCACTTGAAGCAGTTGACGCTGTTCAAACACGTCCGTTACCCAGAACTGTTGATCGACGAATTCCTGCTGCTGTTTGATTGCCTGTTCAATTAGCGTTGATTTTCCACCATCGATAAAATCGAGAATACTAGCCCCTTTAAGGTATGCGCTGGTGCAGCGAAACACCTGACACGCAGACTCATTAAAGTGAATGATCTGCCCTTTAGAGTTAACCACCACCAAGGCATGTTTTACCGCCTCAACCACTTGGTTCGCAAATGACTTCTCTTCTTCCAGCTTGTCTAGTGTGTGCTCTACTTGCAAGTCTCTTTGTTTAAGTCGGTCTAGCATGGTGTTGAACGCCGACACTAAAGCCCCTATTTCATCGTTAGCGGCTGGCGTGATGTTAAGATCCGTCTGCTTCCTGTCAATAAAAGAGCGCATACCAAGGTTAAGCCGGTAAACAGGATTAACGATGTATTTTTGGACCGTCATATAGAGCACGATTCCTGCAAGCGTCAGCAAGACTAAAAACATCAGGCTATTTAACAGCGCACTATCGTAGAGCTCTTTGAAAGATGATTTTGAAATGATCACTCTTAAGTAGGCAATGATTTCATTTTCTAGTTCTACCGGAACCAATAGAAAAATATGCTCGCTACCAATTGAATAGCCTTGATGGCTAATTTCCATTCGTTGGCGCTCGGTAGGTACTGGCGCCACTGGGCCATCGCCCTCATACATAGCAAACAGCTGGCCATCGGATGTATAGAGTTTAACTCTAGAGACTTCGTCATCAGCGGAGAAAGCATCGAGAACCTCTGTCGCGGCCAAACTGTCATCAAAAAGAATTGCTGCCTGAAGGTTAAACGCTACCCCTTTTGCCAACACACCGACGCGGTCAATGAGATTGTCTTTTTGTGTATCAAACGCATGGAAAAAGGCAAAGCCCTGAGACAAGACAAAGATCAAGCCAGTAAAAACAATAATCGGAATGATTAATTTACTTTTTAAAGATAGGTCGTTGAGCGATTTCATTTTAACTCTCCCTCAACATCAGATACGCGCAGAAAATTTGAAGAAATACGATAACTCCCCACATTACCAAGGTTCACTTTGGGTTTTATCTTGCCTGCCTTTGTCACTAACTCAACCGCGCCACCATAGTCGGTAAATCTTAAGACATCGCTTACTGTCACGGTATTTTTCGGCATAGTTTTCAGCATGGTTAAATTGGTGCGCTGGCTTATAAACACCACATCACACCCTTGACTGGTGATATGGATTGGCTTATTCCGCACCGTTTTTCCTTCGGCAATTTCGCTCATTATGCTTCTTATCTCATCGCTGTCCGGTACGCAGATATTTATGCTCGACATCCGATCTTCGTTCTGCCAATGGATAAAACTCACTATCCGGTAGAGATAAACCGCTTTGACTTGTTCAGGGCTAAAAGCGGCGTATGCCAATTGCGAACTTAGCATCAAAACTAAGCCCATAGCGCCGAACACCCTAAACAATTTAGTATTCATAGCTTAGCCTTAACGCAACTAACTGTTCGCGTTTATAAAAACTACTCACATCCTCGTAGTAACCCTGCTTTTCCCCTAAATTCTGCACCAATAACTCAACTAACGGTGCTTTTGAACTATGCTGCCAGGCGAGCCTCACATCAAGAGCAACAACATTGTCTAACTGAACATTGGTCTCGTAGTTGACCTCCTGTCCCTTCAACAACATGTCTAACTGAACCTGCTGACTGACCTGCCACAGCATTTGCAATGACGCTAAGTGTTGAGAATCCAGTGACATAAGACCTTCAGCACTACCGTTACTATTCGCTGAAGGCTGCCAGTCATGATCAAGGGTTAAGTAACTATAGCTGCCGTATAAAGAAAATGAATCGTTGACCATCCAATGTGCTGCGACTTCCACACCAAAAGAGTCAACCAGATAGTCGTAATTAAGCTGATAGAGATCGATCTGGTCGTAGCCCGGATAGCGGCTTTGATACTCAATGCCGACAATATTGTCGTAATGGCTGTAAAACAGCGTCGTATCAAGTTCGATGCCCGCCGCCATAAAACGATATCCCGCATCATAGGTAATCACGCTTTCTAAATCCCTGTCGGCGGCAGGAAGCGTCATTTGATAGAAATACATCAACTTACTCGGATCGCTGCTACAATCCTCACTGCCAGGGCAATACAATTTGTTAGCAATAAACGCCGAGTTGGTGTCCATATAGGACGGTGCAACAATGCTTCGTCCTACACCTAGCCAGATACTGCTGTTGAAATCTAAATCATAAATGCCACGTAGTTGAGGTGATAGTTCCAAGTTATCGCCTTGCTCAAAGTACTCTGCTTTAACCCCAAATACGGTTTTAAAATTGCTGCTCCACTGCCCCTCATGCTGGATATAACTATTAACAATGCTGTCCGCTGCAGACTCGATATTGTAGAGACGAATATAATAATCAACCGCATTGAGGTCATAGCCTGCTAGTTGATGGAACAGATCAAGGGCGATGTAACGATATCCACCACCATAGATAATGTTATGTTTGGCTGTTAGCTGTGTAGAAAAGTTGAACTCTGCATCAAAGGTCGAATACTTCCCTGGCGCATCGTAAGCGGTGTCATAGTTTTGCTGTAACCAAAAGCGGTAATTACTTTCCGTGTTATCAGACAGAGTCTGCATGGTATCAAGCTGAGCGTAGTAGGAATGACTGTCTATGGTTTCGATATTGGAGCTGGTACCCGTTGAGACCCCACCTGAATAGTTGACTGTATATAGTGCCTGGTCAACGCCACTTTTCTCTCCACCGAAACGCAAAACCCATTGGTTTGAGTTCTCAACCACGATTCCTGCGTTGTGTGTCCGCCAATGTTTATCTGGACTTATCGGTCGATAGGCTTCCGATTTGTGCTTGTAGTATGCTCGCGCATATATGTATTGGGACAATTGCAGTCCCTGCCGGACAGATAAGTCATAACTACCATATTGCTGATAGCTCGCTGAGACTAAACCACCCTGAGTCTGCCTGGCGGTTTTGGTGACAATGTTAATCACGCCATTTTCAGCATTGCCTCCCCAGATAGAACCAGCAGGTCCTCTAAGCACTTCAATCCTGTCGATATCCTCGATCGGGTAATCGACATCTGCCCAGTAGACACCACCATAAATAGGGCTATAAAGGCTTCGCCCGTCCTGCAGTACCAGCATCTTATTAAACAGGCCGCTATGGAAGCCACGAGCGGATACCGTGGGTTCTGTAGCTGAATAGTGGCTGACTCGCATACCAGGAACCATTGCCAAAGCGTCGGCCAGTGTTCGCACACCACTTCTTTGAATACGTTCACCATCAAGTACATAAACTGCTGCAGGAGTATCCGTCAAATCCTGAGCAAATTTTGATGCGGTCTCTACAGTCACATCGAGCATAGAAAGTTCTTCTAAACTCATAGACATAAGCTCGTTGAGATCGCCTTCAGCATAGGCGATAGTCGTAGTGGTCGTTAGAACTAAGGAAAGCAGTGTTGGTCGTAACATCCATTTACCTGAATATATTAGCAATGTGTATTATTTCATTTATCAATATTTAATTACATACAGCACAAAATACTTTTTTAGGTTTGTTGGTGAAATAATGAAACCGATCACTGTTTAATTTAGTCAATTGAAACATGTTACTAAGTGATTTGATTAGGGAATTCTTTCATTGATGATAAAACGTTCAATCAGTCTCAATTGTGACATGGGTGAAAGCTTTGGTTCATGGAAAATGGGCAATGACAGTGCCGTTATGCCCCACATTGACATGGCAAATATCGCCTGTGGTTTTCACGCGTCTGACCCCAAAATCATGAGCGACACCATAAAGCTCGCGATTGCCCACAATGTGCAGGTCGGTGCCCACCCCAGCTATCCAGATCTACAAGGCTTTGGTCGCCGGAGCATACCTCTCTCTGTAGAAGAGATAACCTCAATGCTTATCTATCAGATAGGTGCGATCAAAGGGCTATGTGAAAGCCACAACACAGAGCTCAGCTACGTAAAGCCCCACGGAGCGCTTTACAATGACATGCAGAAGGATATGACCATATTTGAAGCGGTGGTTGATGCTGTCTCAAGCTTTAACCTGCCTCTGATGACATTAGCTGTCACCGACAATCAAAAGTTACTCGATATAGCCGACAGATATGACGTACCGCTTCTGTTTGAAGCGTTTTCAGATCGTCACTATCTGGCAAATGGTCAATTAGCCCCACGCAGTTTGCCTAACGCTGTGCTAGGCAGTGAAGAAGAGATCCTCAATCAGGTACAACAGATCGTTCAATATGGCAAAGTTCGCACTATCGATGGTTTTTCGATTGCCCTCGATGCGGATACCATTTGCGTCCACGGCGATAACCCGCAGAGCATTCGTGTTATCGAAAAAATCAGAGCGTTAATCAATGGCGAGGGAAGTAGCGGATGAAAATAGAAACGTCAATCGATCCGGTCGCGGAGTGTTCGATTCTCATTCGCTTCCACAGTTCACCGAACGATCACCTATCGTGGGTTATTGGTGAAATCAGCCACTACCTTAGTAATCAACTCGGTACATGGGTAATGAATGTCACTCCCTCTTTTGACTCAATCCTAGTCGACTATTTACCTCATCGAGTATCCATCTTTGAGTTCGTTCCTTACCTTGAAAAACTCGTCACAGAAGCCTTGCATCATATGCCAGAGTTCCACCAGCCAGAAGTCATAGAGCTACCTGTCTATTACGATGCCGCTGTCGGGCCAGATCTCGCTCTATATACGCAACAAGGGCTTGAGGTCGAGGATGTTATTTCACGTCACTGCAATACAGAATATACCGTTGGTGCGATTGGTTTTTCAGCTGGATTTGCATTTTTAACCGATGTTGATCCAACGATTCAATTACCTCGCAAAGCCACACCTAGAGTCAGCTTACCTAAAGGCAGCGTCGGTATTGCTAATAATCAGACCGCAATTTATCCGAGCGATAGTCCAGGTGGGTGGAATATTATTGGTAACTGCCCTATCGAACTTTACCATCCAAACAACACTCCAATCCTACCCTTTACTATTGGTACCCGGATACGTTTCAGGCGCATTGATGGAAATGAATTCCTCACTCTCGGTGGACGCATTACGGAGGGGTGGCAATGAACAACGAACAATTTATTGAAGTCATCAAACCGGGCCAGCAGACGTTGATTCAGGATTTCGGCCGATTTGGCCTCGCCCACTACGGGATCACTCAGGGTGGGCCTGTTGATGATTACGCCTATAGCTGGGCCAATCACCTGCTCGGTAATACCGTTAACATGCCGACACTCGAAATTACCTTGGGTCAGGCAGAGTTTCTTATCCACTCGACCTGTGAAATGGCAATCGCAGGCGGTGATTTAGGTGCCAGGCTTGATGGCATCCCGCTCGACAACTGGTCAACGTTTAAAGCCCTTAAAGGTCAGCGATTAACCTTTGGTCTGCCGAAAAATGGTTTACGTAGTTATCTGGCCATTACTGGTGGCTTTTTGGTTTCTCCGCAGCTTGGCAGCGCTGCAACCGTCACTCGCGACCAACTCGGTGGTTTAGCTGATGGCTACCCACTATCACTGGGCGATGTACTTAAGTTTACTCCACACGTACCCAGAGCACGCTCAGTACAGATGACGTTCCGTTATAAGCCGGATTACAACTTACCGATTGAACTGCGTCTTATCGAAGGGTATCAGGTCAGCGATTTTTCCCGTGACTCAATCAATGCCCTTTATGAACTTGAGTTTGATGTCAGTCAGCTAGTCAGTCGTATGGGCTATCGACTCTCGGGGAATCAGATAGCAGTACCCGACAAAGAGTACCTGAGTGAAGGAATCGCTCTTGGTTCGGTTCAAGTTCCTCCTAACGGTGAACCTATTATCTTACTTAATGACAGGCAGACCATAGGTGGATACCCAAAAATCGGCTGCGTAGCACGTATAGACTTGCCGCGCCTTGCTCAGGCTAAGCCAGGTCAAAAGGTACGTTTTGTGCGAGGTGATTTGCTAGGTTTGCAAGATGTATGGTGTCAGTGGGCAAGATTCTTTGGTTACTAGGGCCTGTTAATCAGGCCCTTAGGTTTACTGACCGTAGTATTGAGCGAGTTGTTGCGGATAGGTTCTGAGCTCAGCTAGCTGCTTAGCTTTTTGCTCTATCTCAGTGCTAGTTAAAGCCAGAGTAACCGGGTGTAGCTGCTCGATAGTCTGGCTCTGGTAATCAAATAATTGCCACTGTTCAACCAGCTTGATCGCCGCTTCATAGGCGGATGAACCTTTGACAACTTCGACCCGAGCGTAATGCTTACCTTCAAAGGTTACGTCCGCAGCCCTTAGCGTGTCATCTTTACCCGGAATTTGTTGTGCGCCAAACAAGGGGGTACCAAATTCGTGCGCGCGCTGATAATCAGGGATAAATCGCGACATATGCTCGATAGCACGACGACTACGCTCGACTATCACCTCTTCATCCCACCCTTTCTGGATTTTGCTTTTCAGCCTTAACGGCAGGCTCGGCTGCGACGAAGCATTATCAGACGCCACCAGACCGTCTTCAAATAAGGTAATGTCTTTGGTCATACCATGTAACTGAAAGATCCCATCAGGATAAGGCGTTAACTGAGCCATACCATTTGGCGTACCTCGTGGACCGTGAAAGATAACCTCAGGCCAAAGTTCCTGACATTCAGGCCAGTTCGTTACGTAGGCGGCTTTAAACTCAACCAATCGCTCACGGGGTTTTTGCGCCAAATCATCAATGGAACCGGTCTCGTAGCCACAAGCATTAACCAAATACTCGACATGTAAGAACTCGACCTGTCCGTCACTATCTAAGCACTCTAACGCCCAACCTTGTTCAGACTCTTCAACACCAATCACCTGCGTGTCTGTCTTTAACTGGCAATTGGGCATTTTCTCTAATGCCAGGGTGGCGGAAGCCGCAATACGAAAGACGCTCCAACCATATTCTTGTACCGCGACAACCGGAAACTTCAACACTTCTAAGTCAGTATGCTTAGCAAACGGTATCAACCACTCATCAATCGTTGAAGGCTGAGCAGGCTGTTCTAACTCGGCTAAGGCTTCAATCTCATCGCGGCTATAGAATTTGTAGTAATCGGCGGGTTCACCCAAAACCTTATTGGCTGAATCTTTCTCAACCAGTTGTGCATAACAGTCCTGAATAGTGATCAGACGTTCATACAACTCTTCCGGGCTCCCTCCGTCACTGTATGGAACCGCAATGACGGTTGGGCGCTTATTGACGGTTTGCGGGTAAAGTCTGATGGTGTCAATTGACTGCTTTAGTAATTCTATGCACTGCTCTGTGGAGATCTCTCTGTACAAATTTCCACCAGCATGAAGATGACAGATCGGCGGCCCACTAACTAATCCAGATCCTTTCTCGATCAGGTGGACATTTAAACCTAGCTCCGCCATGTGAACAGCGGCTGTTGCACCAGCGATACCACCGCCAATAATAGCGACGCTCGGGGTATGGGTTGATTGCGATTCAGGTTGCATTAATGTGGCTAATTCGTTCATTCTCAGGATATTTTACTGCCAATACCGAGTGAATAAAATCACAATTTTTGCATGGTGAATTTATGACATTTTGACGAAAAAAAAATGAAAAAAATGCTTGACTCAAAAATGATGAAACAGGAAATAATCACTGCTGTGAATAACAAATCGGTGACGAGCTTTTGCTATACAGGCTTGTGAGAATTTCCAACTTATCTACAGGCCAAGTTATCCCAAACTTTATCCACCGTTTTTGTGGATAACTGAATAACCTGGCCATTCAGATTTAGCTAACTGCCTTATTTATAGGGGTTAGTAGCCCTTTTATCAGGCTGTTAACAACCAAAGCCAGTGTGAAGAAAGTCGCTATTGGTAAGGTAATCCACAAGGTGAGATGCAGATTAGGTTCTAGATCAAAGCCGTAAACCATTAGCGCCCCCACCACCAACTCCGATCCCAATGCGGCGATCAAAGCGGCGATCAAAGACATCATGCCATATTCAGCCCAAATGGTTTGTTCAACGCGCTTTTTACTTGCACCTAAAGTACGGTAAAGCTGAATCTCTTCCTGACGTTGACCAAGACTTAATCGCAACAGAGTAAAGATCAGCAACAATCCTGACAGAACTCCGATGCCAGCTAGCAATGTTATAGACCAGACAATCTGTTCAAGTAGCTGCTGGATTTTCGCTCCCATAACTCTGATATCCATCAAACTCACTGTCGGATATTGACGGGACAGTCCATTAAGTAACTCGTTGTCACTTTCCTCGACACGGAAACTGACCAGATAAGTGGCCGGAATCTCTGCTAACACATCTTTAGTAAAGATAAAGTAGAAGTTCGGCTTCATATCACGCCACTCTACTGCACGTATCGAATTTACAATTGCCGACACTGGCTGACTGTTGATAACAAAGCCAAGCTTATCGCCAACTTCAATCCCCAGCTCTTCAGCGACATCTTGCTCGACTGACACACCGTTAGCCTGCGTCCACTGCCCTGTCACCACTTCATTATGTGCCGGAATCCCATCGGCAAAAGTGAAGTTTATCTCTCGTCTTAACGCATCACTGGACTCGCGTCCATTTGCCACTGATTTGGCGTCGACACCATTAACATCCACTAAACGGCCACGAATAATTGGGTAATCTAGCGAGCGCTCGATGTTGTTGTCATCAAGGACTTTTAAATAGCCATCCTTTTCATAAGGAGCAATATTCAGCGCGAATGCGTTGGGCGCATCTTTAGGTATGGTACGACTCCAGTCAGACAGTAGATCGGTTCTCACTAGCCACATGGTGGCGAGCAACATCAGTGATAAGGCTAACGCACCAAACTGAATTCCAGTCGCTGCGGTTGAGCGGTTGATACGGCTCAGAGCCAATTTTAACGCCGGCGAAAGTGGCATTCTGGCAAGAGACTTAGTGATCGCAACGCTCAGTAGTCCAAGCACTAAAAACAGTCCGCCCATACCTGCAAGAACGATCCAAACCAAAAGGTTGTCATAATAAGCGACTAACATTGGCACCAACGGGAATAGCAGTAACAGGAACCTACGCTTACTCTGTTGGGAAACCGCCTGTGACTGCATAACATTGACGGCACTAACGTTGATCAGACCCAATAGTGGAATTCCCAATGCTGGAACTGCGATAAGAATACTGGTGGTAATTGCAATCAGCGCTGGCTTAATGCCGTAACCAGGCAGCGGATTTGGTAGCAGATCCACAAGAGGAATTCTCAGCAAGAACTCGAGTAGCATCCCCAGTGATGTGCCGAATACAATTGCGGTCACCAATAAGATAGATACCTGAGTGAGTAACCAGCGCGTTACCCAACGTTTGCTTGCGCCAAGACTCTTCAGCATGGCAATCGTCTTTCGCCTGGTAGTGACATAATGCTGACAGGTAAGCACTAACGTGGTGGCGGCCATTATGATTACAATCGCAACGGTCAAAGAGAGGTATTGCTCCGTTCTCTGAAACACTTCATTAGTGCGGCTGGCACTATTTTGGTCTCGCCAACGGTCACTAGGCGTGAGTTTTACGTTCGCTTTTAACAGCTCAATGTCGCTTTCGTCCCCGTCGATGAACAGGCTGTATCTGACTCGACTACCAATCTGAATCGCTCCGGTTTTATCTAAATCGTCACTATGAATAAATGCAGACGGCATCTGTTGGAAAGGATTGAAACTAAGACCTGGCTCTTCAACAACTCGCCCACTGATAACGAAATCGGCATCACCCACTGTGACACTGTCACCAATATCAACTTGAAGCTGTGAGAACAGACGCTCATCCAGCCATAGTTCGCCTGGTTTTACCGCAGAAAACTCACTGTTGTCATCACTAAGACGAAAATCCCCTTGTAACGGGTATTGGCTATCAACCGCTTTAACGGTAATCAGCTTCATGCTGTCTTCGCTAAATGCCATGGTTCCAAATCGAGTTTGTAGCGATGTGGTCAGTTCACTTTCGGCAACTAACTGAGTTAGTGAAGGAGGAATAGGGTTGGAAGATGTAAAGACCGTATCGGCCGTTAAGGCCTGCTTGCCCTGTTTGACTACCACCTGCTCCATTCGTTCTGCCAATGCAGTCAAAGCAAATATACAGGCAATAATCATCACAAGCGCGATGGCGACAGGCCACAATTGCCCCTGCCTTATTTCACTAATGCTCCAGCGCACCATCTGACTATTGAATGCACCGTGATTTGATTTCCCCATCACGACTCCTCCAACTGGCCAGCTTTCATAGTCAAAACTCGATCACAACGCTTGGCAAGCTTCTGGTCGTGTGTAACCAGAACTAAGGTTGTTCCGTGCTTTTTATTCAGATCAAACAGCAGTTCAATAATTGTGCTCGCGGTATGTTCATCAAGGTTACCCGTTGGTTCATCAGCAAACAGAACCTTTGGCTGAATCATAAAAGCCCGTGCAAGAGCGACACGTTGTTGCTCTCCGCCAGATAACTGGGTTGGTGAGTGATGGATACGACTACCTAACCCAACCGATTCTAGAAGAGTCATCGCGCGCTGTTTGTCTTCCTTGTCACCTTTCAACAAGCAAGGCAAGGTGACATTATCTAAAGCACTAAGGCTTGGGATAAGTAAAAAGCTTTGAAAAACGAAGCCAACCGACTCGCTACGAATCGCTGCTCTCGCTTCATCATCTAAGCTATGCAGAGATTGACCAAGCAGGCTAACTTCACCACTGGTCGGTATATCTAACCCCGCCAGCAATGTCATAAGGGTCGACTTACCAGCTCCCGATGTCCCTACAATTGCAACACTTTCTCCCTCCTGAATATCAAGATTGACATTTTCAAGGATTGTTAATTGCTCTTGTTTAGTAGAGACTATCTTGGACAATGATTGTGCTTTAATAACGGACGTTTGCATGTTTCGACTACTTTCCTTTGTACTTTTACTGACTGCTTTTAACCCTGCCTACAGCAAAACCCTGATGATACTTGGCGACAGCCTGAGTGCTGGCTACCAAATGTCTATTGAACAGGCTTGGCCTTCTCTTCTTACGCAAGATCTTGCCGATAAAGATCAAGATGTTAACGTGGTTAATGCTAGCATCTCTGGTGACACTACGGGCAATGGTTTAGCCCGTCTGCCAAAATTACTTGAACAACATCAACCAGACTACGTTCTGATCGAACTAGGTGCCAATGACGGACTGCGTGGTTTTCCCCCTGGCCTGATCGGTAATAACTTAACTCAAATGGTCGCCTTGATTAGGCAAGCCGATGCAAAACCAATGATCATGCAAATCCACGTCTTACCTAACTATGGTAAGCGCTATACTGAGGCTTTTTCATCCATCTTCCCTTCTACAGCGGAAAAACTCGATGTGCCGTTGCTGCCCTTCTTTCTTGAAGGCGTCATTGTAAACCCTGACTGGATGATGAGTGATGGTCTTCACCCGAAACCAGAAGCGCAAGCATGGATTTCAGATTTTGTTGCCAATCAGTTAATTAATCACTTCTAGTTGCTTTAGCTCAATGAACTTTACACAGCTTTACGATAATTTGCTCAGATACCGTTAGTAGGTGAAGGATAAGAAATGATTATAAAACCTGTAATAGATGGTGTTGTAGCGCGTAGTGCGCATCCATTAGGCTGTGAGCAAGCCGTTCTAAACCAGATTGAATATGTAAAGGCATCACAGCCAATTACCAATGGTCCCAAGCGCGTTCTGATTATTGGTGGTTCGTCTGGTTTTGGTCTCGCTTCGCGCATTGCTCTCACATTTGGAGCACAAGCGGATACCATTAGCGTTTCATTTGAAAAGAAACCGTCGGAAAAAGGCACTGGGTCAGCAGGTTTCTATAATGATTACTACTTCAAACGACACGCAAAGCGCGCTGGGCGAGTAGCGGTTAATATCCACGGTGACGCCTTTTCTCAACAAATTAAAGATGACGTTGTCGAAGCTATCGAAACCTATTTCGAAGGCGAAGTTGACTTAGTCATCTACAGCGTTGCTTCCGGTATGCGCCCTAAAGCCGAGTCCGGCCAGTTCTGGCGCTCAGCGATTAAACCTATTGGCCAACCAGTATCAGGGACAACTCTGGTACTTGAAAACGATCAATGGCATAACTCAACCCTTGAACCTGCCACCGAAGAAGAAGCAGAAGCGACTCGAAAAGTGATGGGTGGTGAAGACTGGGAAGCCTGGATTGATGCTCTGATCAACTCTGAGTCTGTCGCTAAAGGCTGCAAGACCATTGCCTTCTCTTATATTGGTCCAGAGATCACTCACCCTATTTATCTGGATGGTACTTTAGGCCGTGCTAAGATCGACCTGCATCAAACCAGCCATGCGTTGAACTTGAAACTCGCCAACTTTGATGGCGGAGCTTACGCGACGGTGTGTAAAGCGCTGGTAACGAAGGCAAGTGTTTTTATTCCGGGTTTAACTCCTTACATCATTGCTCTGTATAAAGTGATGAAAGAAAAAGGCACTCACGAAGGGTGTATCGAACAAATGCAGCGTCTGTTCAGCAGTAAACTTTATGGCGGAGAACAGGTTCCAGTGGATGGGGAAAGACTCATTCGCATGGACGATTGGGAATTGGATCCTGAAACACAGGCTCGCGTTAAACAACTGCTTGATGAAATCAATAGCGATAACTTTATGCAGTTAGGCGATTACCAGGGTTTTAAACATGAATTTCTTAACTTAAACGGGTTTGATATAGACGGAGTTGATTACTCCAGCAAGATCGATACTGATAAGTTTATAAAATGAAGTTATTGTTTTAGAACCTTGTGTCACTTTTAAGACAAAGTGTATTGATTGCCCCATAGCTGAGTCTAGGGGCTTTTTTTTACCAATTTCATCATGCATCCTAACTCTTTGTGCCACCCGGCGTTTAATTATTGAACAAATCTCTACTCGTATGTGCATCGTAGCGACTATCCTTAAAACAGAGTGCAAGGAATGCCCTCATACCAATTTAATCAACAGGGAGTTTGTATGTCTAAATTAAATACAGACAACATGGTTATTCCTGATGAAATGAGCTCGGGATGGCAAGTTATTGTCAATCTGTTGGCTGAGATTGTCGATGTGCCAGCAGCTTTGATCATGCGTGTGCATAAGAAACATATCGAGGTATTTACCGCCAATAACAATCACACTCACCCTTATCAGATAGGCGACGCTGAAAGTTTGGGTAAAGGTTTGTATTGTGAGACAGTGATTAACGAAAGTCGTCAGCTGTTGGTTGCTAATGCCGCGAAAGATCCGGATTGGTGCAACAATCCGGATATGAGATTTGGCTTGGTCGCATACTGCGGCTTACCTTTACGTTGGCCAAATGGAAAAACATTCGGCACGATTTGTGTCCTCGATAGTAAAGAAAATCCATTTAACGACACCTATCAACAGTTGTTAATGTCGTTTCGCAATTCGATTGAAGCTCAGCTTGAAACCATTTTTCAGAATCATCACTTACAGCAACTCAATAGTGAACTGGAGTCTCGCGTTCAGACTCGTACCCAAGATTTGGTCGATCTTAATTTCTCTCTCAACCAGGAGATCGATAAACGTCGCGCTGCAGAACGTCAGGTGCGCTATCAGCAACTTCATGACTTAGGAACAGGTTTCCTTAATCGTTCAGCTTTGGAGCACGAAGCAACGCGCCTGATTAAAGACGTTTCCACCAGTAAGACACATAAAGTCGGCGTACTGCATGTTGGATTTACTAACGGGCGCCGTATTCAGTCCAAATATGGTTACTCCACTTGGGAGCACATCCTGATTGAATTTCGCCAACGTCTACATCAGCACTCTGCTCTTAATGTCATTACTGCGCGTCCTAGCTCTACCGATCTGGTGTTTATATTTGAGAGCGACGATTACGACAATGACATTAACCTACTCTGTCAGGAGTTGGTTGAAGTCAGCCAATCTAAATTTGCCGTAGAGGGGGAAAGCCTCCATTTACACAGCTACATTGGCGTCTCCAGTTCGGATGAAAGTCACTGTGCCAAAAGCCTGCTCAAGTATGCCGCTGAAGCAATGCAATCTTGTAAAGACTCTGGTCATAAGTTCAGTTTTTACTCACAAGATATCTCTGACACACAAAAGAGCATCAGCCAGTTAGAGAGCTACTTACTCCAGGCTGTACGCAATGATGACCTGCTACTCTATTTTCAGCCTAAGGTCTCACCAGAAACTCATCGCTGGGTAGGTGCTGAAGCTCTACTTAGGTGGCGTCACCCAATTCTCGGCGACATTTCCAACGAGACACTGATTCACCTGGCAGAGCAAAATGGTCTTATCTTTGAAGTTGGCAGTTTTGTACTGCGCTCGGCGATACAAAAAGCAGCCGAGTGGTCGGTAAAAATTGAAGACTTTAAAGTCAGCGTCAATGTCTCTGCCGTACAGTTGCAAAGTCCACAGTTTGTTACCCAGCTCCAGGATCTGCTCAATGCTTACCGCCTGCCTGCTCATTATTTAGAACTCGAAATCACTGAAAGTGGCTTGATCGCTGACGAAGTTGTTGCGCGTAATACGCTTCAGTCACTGAGCGAACTTGGCGTTACATTGTCACTTGATGATTTTGGAACTGGCTACGCATCGTTCAATTACCTCAAAAAATTCCCATTTGATGCAATTAAAATCGACAAAAGCTTTGTCCACCAGCTTGATGAAAGTGAAGAAGACAAAGAAATTGTCCGTTCAATCATCAACATTGCACAAAAACTCAATCTTCAGGTCACGGTCGAAGGGATTGAGAATCCTGATCATGAAGCCTTTATCCTTGCTGAAGGCTGTGATGTCGGTCAAGGCTATCTGTATGGTCGACCAATGCCGTACGACGAGTTTGAAGCCAACCTGTTTAACCAAATATCTTCTACAATCAAATACACTTATTCATAACGGCAGCAGTAAGCGCTTTACTCTCTGGCGAGCGGTTTCTATAATCCTCGCCTTTCGTGTTTCCCAATCGATGAAATCAATATGGATCAGTTAACTGCTAAGCTAAAGAAAATTGAAAAACAGAACTACCGCGCGTATCAGCAAATCAAAGGCGATTACGACTTCGGTGACTACACCTTCCATATTGATCATGTTCAGGGAGACCCATACGCTTCGGCTTCACGAGTTCGTGCTGTACGTCCTTGGTCGGTAACAGGATTAGCCTGGCTGTTAGATAAATCGGCACAATATCAAATCGCAGCGCGAGATTTTATTGCCCGTACCTTTGCCCAGCTTTCGAAACAGGAATCATCTCTTAGCATCAGCTTAACGGGACAGGCAGTATTAGATAGCACTGCGGTTTTGTTTACGGATCAGGGTATCGAACTGCGTTTTCGCGTCAACCTGCCAGCAGAAGGCCGCTCCGTGTTGGGTAAAAAGGCCGACAACCTGTTGACCTTCCATCTGCCAAAGTTTATTCGTCGTGCCACTCTGGAGCGCGAGCTTGACCTAGAAGCACTGAAGAAACATTGTGAAGTGGTTGAAGATCAGGCGTCTTTGCGTAGTCAACTCGATAAATTGGGTCTGTTAGCATTCGTTGGTAATGGCTCGATCTTGCCACGCGTTGCGGGAAATTGCGATTTACCGATGAAAGATGCAGTCCCGTTTGTCGCTCCACAATCTCTCGAAGTGACTATCGAAACACCGAATATGGGTTCAATTACGGGTTTGGGAATCAAAAAAGGGATTACCTTAATCGTGGGTGGCGGCTTCCACGGTAAGTCTACTCTGTTAACCGCTATTGAACGTTCTATCTATGACCACATTCCTGGTGATGGCCGTGAATACATTGTCACCAATCAAAACGCGATGAAGATCCGCGCAGAAGACGGTCGTTGTGTACACAGCCTTAATCTGTCCAACTACATCAATCACCTGCCAATGGGTAAAGACACAAGTGACTTTTCGACTCAGGATGCGTCGGGGTCAACTTCGCAAGCGGCCTGGTTACAAGAGTCTATTGAAGCCGGTGCTAACGGTCTGTTGATTGATGAAGACACTTCCGCAACCAACTTTATGATTCGCGATGAACGCATGCAGGCATTAGTGAGTAAAGGCGATGAGCCGATTACTCCACTGGTCGATCGTATTGGTCAGTTAAGAGACCATCTCGATATCTCAACGATTATCGTAATGGGTGGTTCGGGCGACTATCTCGATGTTGCCGATACTGTCATTCAGATGCACGACTATCAGCCAGTTGATGTTACCGAGAAAGCGAAGCAAGTTGTGCTTCAGCATCCAACTGAGCGCCATAACGAAAGTGAATCTAGTCTGGAGACTTTCCGCCCACGCAGTTTGAACTGTGCTGCACTGCAAAAGATCCTGCTTGATGGTAAGTTTCGTGTCGCTGCAAAAGGGTTAGAGTCACTGCGCTTCGGCAAAGAGTTTACCGACTTAACTGCGCTAGAGCAGCTTGAATCGAGTGCCGAAGTCAATGCCATTGGCTGGCTATGGTTCCAACTGGCGCAACGTCCGGGCTGGTCAAACAATCCGGCTAAAGAGATCAGAGAGATGCTCTACGGTGACTGGTCAGCACTAATGCCAAACCAAGGCGATCTTGCTAAACCACGTCCATTGGACGTGATGGCGGCACTGAATAGAATGCGTAGATCTCAATTTAAAGCTTCCAACTAATCTTTAACGATTAACTAATGTATAAAAGCGCCTTAACTGGCGCTTTTTTGTTTTAGAGATCATGAACTTCCAATTAGAAACTGACCACTTCATCTTACGCGATTTTTGTCCAAAGGATACAGAACACTACGTTAAGCAGTGCCAGGACCCAAAGTATCAACGCTTTTACAACCAGCAGGACTGCTCTGAGCATAAAAGCAAACAACTGGTCGAGTTGTTCATATCACAGGCTCAACAAACCCCTCGTCAACAGTATCACCTTGCCATTACTGACAAACTGACCGGCGATTACCTAGGCATTGCCGGATTGCGCTTGGAAGAAGAACAACAGGCGTCCATTGGATGCGGATTAGTACGCGGCAAGCAAGGTAAAGGCGCGAGCGAAGAAGCAATGACCGCCCTGCTCAAATTTGGCTTCGATAAGCTTGGGGTTCATCGCGCCTACGCGGAAACCTTATCAGAGAATCGAGCCGCGATCAGGTTATGTCGCCGACTCGGGATGCGTATAGAAGCAAAGCTGTTGGAGAACCGTTACTTTAAAGGACGTTGGTGGGACACTACCATACTGGCGATCCTTGCCAATGAGTTTAATAGCTTAACCAAACGCTAATGACGTAATACGTTCCATGCTTCACATAAAATTCTGAAATGCTCACTGTCACCACGTTCTCGGTCTGGGTGCCATTTCAATGCCAGTTTACGCCATGTTTTACGAATTTCAGTCTGGCTTGCATCATGGCTTAATTCAAACAGGCTTAACGCTTTAGCGCGATCCATATCTTTGCCATTAGTGCTGCCCACAGAGTGACGGTAACGAGTCCAGAATTCATTGAGCAAGCGCTTAACTTCCCCCTCTTCTGCTTCGTAGTTTTTCCAGTGGATGTAGTAGTCACGCAGTGGATCACTGGTATCGACTTCATGCCCCGCCACTTGGTGGGAAGGCATCAGAATGATGTTCATTGCTTCAACTTGTAACCACTTGTCAGGATACAAGGTCTCCTGAAGCTGGTACAAGGCATTCATAATCAGGAAGTTACGCTTGAAAAGATCTTTTTCGGGAGAAGGATCAAGTACAGGGATAAAACCAAGATCACCCAGATGGGATGCCAGCGTGTGAACTTTCCAGCCACTAGGTTTCTTTCTTAAAACCTCTAAAACCGGCCAGAGCAGTGGGTTTTCCATATACTGCTGAAACTGCGCAGTGAGTTCTTGTCTTTCGTACATAAGCCTCTCTCTTTTTATTCAATAAATGACATAATCCCCCATTTGTCGAGTATCGCTTGTTACATTTGTCGTCTGCGCCATAAAAAAAGAGCCAGCTAAGCTGACTCTTTTCATGACTATTTGCGTTAACTAGATTACACCTAGTTCTCTCAGACGCTCCATCAGGTAGCTGTCTGCAGTATGACGCTCAGACAGAACCACTTCTGGCTTAGGGTGCAAGAACAGTGGTAGCGAAATGCGAGACTGTTCCTGACGAGAACCATCCGGATTAATTACGCGGTGGGTCGTTGATGGGAAGTAACCACCCGATGCTTCTTGTAGCATGTCACCGATGTTGATGATCAGGTTACCGAAGTCACAAGGAACATCAATCCATGAACCATCTTTCGCTTTTACCTGAAGGCCTGGCTCGTTCGCAGCTGGAAGTACTGTCAGTAAGTTGATGTCTTCGTGAGCGGCAGCGCGAATCGCACCTGGTTCTTCATCGCCCGTCATTGGTGGGTAATGAAGTACACGTAGCAACGTCTTGTCACTACCGTTGATCATCTCTGATAGAGCGACTGAAAACTTTTCTTGGACTTCTTTAGGAGCGTGAGCTTCAACCCAGCTCAGAAGTTCTGCAGCAAACGCGTTTGCTCGCTGGTAGTAGTCCATGATCTGCTCTTTAAGCTCTTCTGGCATCTGACCCCATGGATAGACGTGGAAGTACTCTTTAATGTCTTTAACAGTGTGGCCTTTTGCTACTTCTGACACTGATGGCGGGAAGTAACCATCTTGAGTTTCTACATTGTAGGTAAACTCATTTTTGCGCTCAGACATAAAGAACTTGTACCAGTTCTCGTAAATTGACTCGACCAGCTCTTTTGGGATTGGGTGGTTTTTAAGTACACCAAAACCTGTTTCACGCAGTGAGGTAACAAACTGCTCTGCAGCGTTGTCAGCAAGATAATCGACGGTTTCCAGTTTCATGACTTTTACTTCTAATCGTTATTTTTTGGAGCAGAGATTCTAAGTGTGACATTTAGGTAAATCAAACTTTGATGAAATGAAAAAGAGAGTTTGACGATTAAATGTGCTGTTCAATGGGCTTTCAACATATTCCGTTATTTCAGAAACTATTCTATCGATAAAAATTCAATTGAACACTGTTTTATTGTGTGGCACTATTTTTAAAAAATTGCTCTCAAGGACGCTAGTATGCAACCTCCAATCGCGCCAATTCTCAAGTGGCTTAGTGCCGCCTATCTGATACTGCTTGTTTTCTCTGCTATTGCGCCTTCTTCCCGCGCGGTATGGATTGCAGAGATAATTCCCGTAGTGATGATCTTTATCGGCATTTGGGCGATCTCACTTCAATACCGTTTTTCTAACACCGCCTACCTGCTGATGTTTGTCTGGCTATCCCTGCACACCATTGGCGCAAAGTACACGTTCGCTGAAGTGCCATTCGATTGGTTTAATCAGTTGATCGATTCTTCTAGAAACAACTTTGATCGTGTCGCCCATTACTCCATCGGCTTGTATGCATACCCGATTGCCGAGTACTTAATAGCTAAAAAGAAAATGGCATTTGGTTACGCACTGGCATTTGCACTGTTTGCGATTATGGCACTGGCGGCGGGATACGAAATTATTGAATGGTGGTATGCAGCCCTCGCCGGTGGTGACGAAGGCATCGCATTTTTAGGATCACAAGGTGATATATGGGATGCGCAGAAAGATATGCTTATGGATACCCTTGGCGCTATGACCGCTTTAGGTTTATTGGTTTTTCAGCAACGGGTATTTGCTTCGATCCAAGCTAAATAAGGGTTGTACCCTTCAACAAATGGGATCTGGACGACCTGTGGAACCTCGTAACCGTGTTGTTCCACAATCGTCTGTTCTAATTCGGCGTAACACGCCTTTTTGGTCTTCATGATCAGCAATATTTCACTGTCTGAGCAGACTTCCCCTTTCCACACATAGTGACTATTTATCGGCATAGTCTGGATACAAGCTGCTAATCCCTTGCTTAGCACTGTATTGATGATCGACTGCGCATTCTCTTCGCTGTCTGTGGTAGTTAAAGTAATGCAAAACTGGCCACTCATGACTGGCTTCCTTATTTTTGTACTATGACTGGATAATCTTGTTCAACGAGCTCTTTTACAAAGCAGGAGCCGGAGCCGCTATAGGTCACCCATACGCGCTTCTTCGCTCGGGTCAAAGCAACATAGAACAGACGTCGCTCTTCTGCATATGGGAAGGTATCGTTCGACTGAGTCAAAGCACCATTTATATGTAACGCTTTTACTCGCGCAGGGAACTGTCCTTCATCAACACCGACGACAAACACAAAATCGGCTTCTTTACCTTTACTGGCATGACAGGTCATAAACTCTATCGACAATAATCCAAAGTTCTTCTGCCAGTCATTGAGAAGTTCTGGCTTGTGATAATGGTTACGTCCCAGCAGCAATACTGTCTGTGTTGACTTCGCTTTTCGATTCAGCTGATCAAGTACCTTCTCAATGTTGTTTGAAGGCAACATAGTTACCGCTTTTGACTTTTGTTGCTTGTGACTATTAAGCGTCTTCGGTAACTGCATTGGGTTCTGTTGAACAAATCGGTTCGCCACTTGCCCCAATTTGTCGTTGAAACGATAGGTGGTATCTAAGTGATGAATTGTTGAGTGCGGGAATCGCTCAGCAAATCCGGTAGTCAGGTCAACATCCGAGCCAGCAAACTGATAGATCGATTGCCAGTCGTCCCCTACTGCAAACAGTACACAGTTTGTTTGTGTCTCTTGTTGGCAGAGCGCTTCGATTAACGCCAAACGCTGCGGTGAAATATCCTGATACTCGTCAATCATGATAAAACGCCACGGTGATCGGAATTTACCCTTGGTGACATACTGAGTGGCACGAGAAATCATCAGATTGAAATCAATGTGTCCCTGCTCTTTCAATTGCTGGTTCCAGGCTTGCAAGCACGGCCATACAAGAGAAAGTTCGCTATTCAGACGCGTATACTCTGGATGCTCAACCAGTAATTGTTGGAGCTCTTTTTTGTTACACTCCATCGCAGCCAGTTGTGACAGCTGCTGCTCTAACCAGGCAATCAGTTTCGGGTTTTCTACGTGGCTACCTAGCTCATCGTCACCCGCTAAATAAGCAATTGGCCATTTAGATAAGTGTTTCTGCCAGCGTTTGAAGTTGGTTGGTGTCATCCAGTGTTTCTTGAGCCAATCAATGCACCAACTCTTACGCTGATTATCATCGGTCGCCAGTGGCGAAATAGTCACTGGTTCACTTTCTACATGATTAAGAATCTGTAGGCCAAGCTGATGGAAAGTATTAACCTTCACGCTTTCAGCGCTTAAACCCACTTTATCATTAAGTCGTTGCTTCATTTCATCAGCAGCATCACGGCCGAAAGCAAGCATTAGAATCTCTTCTGGACGAGCGATATGACTTTGCAGTAAATAAGCGACCCTTGCCGTCAGCACACTTGTTTTTCCAGAACCAGCGCCGGCCAGTACCAGATTGTTATTGTCGTTAAGCAATACGGCGCGCTTCTGACTAAGGTTTAGTGGTGAAGATTCAATTTGAGAAAACAGTACCTGCCAGTTTTCCAGCTCGTTTTCCATCCATTGTTCATTACGCTCGGTTAGTTGTTGATCCGACTGGCTGATCCAAGGCTCAATTTGTGCCATCCGCTTTGGCATCCTTAAGCGAGCATCTTCCAGCGTCATGTTCATCTGGCTGAAATCCTCAGCAACGGCCTGTTGCCACTGCTCCACGGAGGAGTGAGTAAGGAAAGATGGCTGACGATAGAATTGCTCAATTGTTTGCTCCCACTGAGGCAAGTGTTTGATTAACTGCTCGCACTGATTGTGGTGCCACTTTTGGTAACGAGCCACAGCCAAGCGGGCAAATTCACGACATTTGCTAAGAGGCAGACCCTGAACAAGCCAGGCACGGCGCTGACCATCATGTGTATAAGCGAAGAACAGTAGGCCACCCCATAACAAGCCGTTTTTAACTTGTACCTGGCCGCTCCAAACATTAAATGGAATATGCTCTTCACTCGTTTCAGAACTGAGAACCAACGCATCAGATGTGAGTTCTACCTGGTAGTATTCGCGTTGGATAAAAAACTTTGCAGTCTTGTTAGCGGTTAGCTGCATTTCTTATTAAGCCTATAATTTCCCTTGCAAGCATCATAACTGAATTGATTTCTGTTTTGACAGATTTACGCTAAAAATAGTGAGTAAAGCCGCTGGTTTTGAACCCAAATAGTCGCTTTGGTTAGATTAGTTACATTAGTCAAGGTCAATAATGGGCAAAAGATAGTCAAAGTAACTAGTATCTTTATTTGGATCAGCTCGTTACCATATAAATCTTGTTAACGTGAAACCACTTTTTTGACCAACAGACATCCGCTAGTGAATTTATTTAGTCAGCTACGCCATTATTGGGCAAATAAAACTATTAACTACAGCCTACTCATTCTTGTCACTCTTCTTGGGGTGGTGGTTCCCGCTTGGTATTTTCAGCTCAATGCTTACATTATTCCGTTGATACTTGGTGTGATTGCCGCCGCGTTGGCTGAAAGCGACGATAGCTTCACTGGTCGCCTTAAGTCTCAGTTTCTGACCCTGATCTGTTTTGCCATCGCGGCATTTTCAATTGAGTTGCTGTTTAACACTCCCTGGTTATTTGCCATTGGTCTGTTTAGCTCAACCTTCGGCTTTATTATGCTCGGGGCGATTGGCCCGCGCTACGCAAGCATTGCCTTCGGTTCGCTACTTATTGCGATCTATGCCATGCTTGGCGCTCATCAAAGTCCCAACATTTGGTTCCAGCCATTAATGTTGCTCTCTGGTGCCGCATGGTACTACCTAATGTCGATGATTTGGCATGCACTGTGGCCAATGCAGCCTGTTCAGCAGAGTCTGGCTCATGTATTTCTTCAACTGGCTAACTATCTCGATTCAAAGAGTCAGTTGTTCCATCCGGTTTCCAACCTCACTCCACAGCCTTATCGATTAGAAGAGGCGCGACTTAACGCGGCAACCGTTAGTGCGCTTAACTCCTGCAAAGCAACGTTTTTGAGCCGCTCTAAGCGCGGACATGTTGACGGGGCCAGTGACCGCTTCCTCAATATCTACTTTCTCGCTCAGGACATCCATGAGCGAATCAGTTCGACTCACTATCGATATCAGGAGCTTGCTGAGCATTTTGAACGTTCAGATGTTCTATTTCGCTTCAAACATTTAATGGAGAGTCAGGCACACTCTTGTCGTGAAATTGCCAATGCGATTCGTCTGGGCAAAGAGTATCAGCATGACAATCAGTCGGTCGTAGCGCTTGATGAACTGCAAAATTCCCTCAGCTATTTGCAGTCACATCAAAACCCTCAGTGGCGCTCTTTACTTTCGCAACTCGGGTACTTGTTCAATAACCTCGCTACGGTCGAAAAGCAGCTTAGTAATGTCAATAATCCAGATGCCAACAAGCTAGAAGAAGATGTGCTCGATGATACAGAAGCTCACACCCTCACAGCGATGTGGCAACGAATCAGAGCCAATTTTAGTAAGGACTCAATGCTATTCCGCCACGCGGTAAGAATGTCGATTTCATTGACGATTGGCTATGGCATCATTCAACTTTTCGATATCGAACGTGGTTACTGGATCCTGCTAACTACGCTATTTGTTTGCCAGCCAAACTATAGTGCAACACGTCAGAAGCTGGTTGCTCGTGTATTGGGTACTTTCGCCGGTCTGTTGATTGGTGTGCCACTACTGACGTTTTTCCCTTCTCAAGAGAGTCAGTTAGTATTTGTGGTTATTTCCGGCGTCGCGTTTTTTGCTTTCCGTCTCGCCAACTACGGCTACGCTACAGGCTTTATCACCGTACTTGTATTGTTCTGTTTTAACCAGTTAGGTGAAGGCTATGCAGTTGTGCTGCCACGTCTTGCCGATACTTTAGTTGGCTGTGCGCTAGCCGTTGCTGCAGTCGCGTTAATTCTTCCTGACTGGCAATCGAAGCGTTTACACAAGGTGATGGCGGATGCTATCAACGCCAACAAAACCTATCTGGCACAGATTATCGGCCAGTACCGTATCGGTAAGAAAGACAGCTTAAGCTATCGAATTTCTCGTCGTGACGCTCACAACCAAGACGCAACTCTGACGACTGCGATCAGCTCTATGCTTGCTGAGCCGGGACGCTACCTGTCAGCGGTTGACGAGAGTTATCGTTTCTTAACCCTTAACCATGCCCTGCTGAGTTATATTTCAGCTCTGGGCGCTCACCGTACTCAGATTGCTGACGACGCGACGCACAAGCTAATCCTTGACGCACACAGGGTGATTCATCAGCATCTGGAAGTGTTGTTTACTCAGCTTAATCAGCACTGTGATAACTGTGATACCAGCGAAATTGATGATCCAGCGCTGGAACAAAGGCTGTCTGAATGGCGTGAAGAGGACGACAGCTCAGTAAGAATGGTTCTACAGCAACTGCACTTGATCTATCGCATGCTACCAGAGCTACATTCGCTTGCCAGTAAGTTTGCCGTTCGCGTCGCCCACCCTTCTCAGGACGCGTAACTTTTCCATAGTGGAGAGCGCCTGCTCTTCACTATTTATTAACACTGCCTGACATTACTCGGACAAAATTCCGTCACCGTCAAATAAAATGACATACAGTTCCTTTTTGAAGGAGTGAAAGATGAAAGGAGACATCTCTTACCAGTACGGATTAGAGCCATATTTGATTGTCAGGTACAACTATATGACCCCACAACAATTTGAGATTATGAAAGCCCAGTTAAAGTCGTTGACTCCACAACAACTGCGCACGCTACGTGGTGAAATCAACAGCGAACTGGATTCAAATGATGAAACTGTAGTCACTGATGAAGAGTTATCTCTGATTTCGAGTCTATTTTCATAGCACAACTTGCCGATATTTCAATCACCACTTAAGCTTTAATTAAGCGGAGGTGTTTATGCCAGTATCTTCTGTACAGTCAGGTTATCAAATCATTGATATGTCATCGAAGATGGCCGAAGACGCTGCGCTTGAAATCCAACAGAACCAACAGTTGCAATCCATTTCTAAAGACGACAGCTACGAGTTCAATAAAGTTGAGTTCAAAGCACCCGCCCCATCAGATATTGAACCCTTGACTCGTTTGACCAGCGCTGAACAATATAGTCGTATTGGCACTAATGTGTTGCAGCGAGATCAGGAAATGATTGGAACCTTACTTGATATTCACGTCTGACTTTGTGCGGCAAATTGTAGCAATACATTAAGCAAACATTGAGTTCCCGAGGCTATCGGGTAGAATGCAGGCAAATTTATCGTTTTATTTTGTAATGCCCAAACTGAATCTTTCTCGACTTAATCAACACCACTTTCTCCAACCAGATCAACACAGCCATACATTAGAACAAAAACTCAGTCCCCGTTTTGAGCGTCCACAGGTTAGATTGACGCCAAGCCCTTATATCACTGAAAAAACTCTGGCAAAACGTTGGAACAAACTCGATAGCCTAACGGATAAAACTGTACTGCTCGACGAACAGACCCAAGCTCATGCCGAGCTATATAACAAAAACATCGAACACTTCATTGGTACCGTGAAAGTGCCTGTCGGAGTCGCAGGGCCTCTGAGAGTTAACGGCTTATATGCCAATGATGACTTTCTGATCCCTCTTGCGACAACAGAGGCAGCTCTTGTTGCTTCGTATAACAGAGGAGCACAGTTAATTACTGCGGCTGGTGGCGCTAGTGCCATGCTGATCAACGAAGGCGTAACCCGTACACCCGTTTTCAGCTTCGATTCTCTTGCCAACGCAGGTCAGTTTGTCGCTTGGGTTGTCACTCAATATGATCACTTTAAGCGTATTGCCGAGTCGACGACATCTCACGGAAAGCTGCATGACATCAATGTAAATATTGAAGCTAGTCAGGTTTACTTGGTGTTCGAGTACCATACTGGCGACGCGTCGGGTCAGAATATGGTTACCATCGCGACCAATGAGGTCTATCACTATATTCTTGAGCACTCTCCTATCACACCGACAGAAGCCTTTCTCGACGGCAATCTATCTGGAGACAAGAAACCAAACGCCAATACGCTACGTCATGTGCGTGGTAAGAAAGTCACCGCGGAAGTCCATCTGAGTAAAGAGCTGGTTGAGAAGTACCTCCATACCTCCCCAGAGAAAATGGTTCGCTTTGGTCAAGTGACCACAACTGGCGCAGCACTTAGCGGCGGAATAGGCGTCAATGCTCATTACGCCAATGCACTCGCTGCGCTTTATATCGCTTGTGGTCAGGATGCAGCCTGTGTTGCCGAGTCAGCGGTGGGGATAACTCGAATGGTGCTCAACGAGCAAGGTGGTCTACACGCAAGTGTGACGCTACCAAACTTAATGGTTGGAACTGTCGGTGGCGGTACTGGTCTGCCGACCCAGAAGGCTTGCTTAGATATTATGGGACTCCACGGCAGTGGTAATGCCAAATCTCTTGCTGAAGTGGCTGCCTGCCTGTGTCTGGCGGGAGAGCTCTCTATCGTTGGGGCCTTCTGCGCAGATCACTTCTCCCGAGCTCATCAAAAACTTGCACGCTAACAATAAGGGCAGCCATTAGGCTGCCCTTGCTCATTTCACTAAAGAGTAATAGTTCTGCTTAAAGTGGATAAAGGCTTTGTTAAGCGCAATCTCTTTAATCGGTTTGACTATCACGTAATTCGCACCTGCAGAAAGGAACGCATGCTTAGTTTCTTGCATACCATCGGCAGTACAAGCATAGATAGGGACCGATAAGCCTAAATCATTACGGATTATCTCTGTCGCTTCAATACCACCTAAATTCGGCAATTGGTTATCCATCAGTATTAACGCCACACTTTGATCAGCACGTAAGAAGTCGATAGCATTGATACCATCTTTGACCCAGGTTACCGTCATACCGTACTTCTCACAAAATGCTTTAGCGATAAATGCATTGGTATGGTTGTCTTCAACCAGCAAGACATGCAGCGATTCAGGGAACATGGTAGACGGTTCTTCAGGCAGCGCCTTTTTCTCAACCTGAATCGCATCAGTATTACCCACTTCTAGCGGAATTCTGACTGAGAATCTGGTGCCGACATCCACCTCACTTTCAAGCTTAATCTCTCCACCCATGATGGTGACGAGACTTTGAACAATGGCTAACCCCAATCCACTGCCGCCATACTCGCGTGTGGTATTTGCTTCTGCCTGTACAAAAGGTTCAAAAATATGGCTAAGACGATGTTGTTCGATACCAATCCCGGTATCAACCACGTCAAGATTGAGTAAACAACCGGATTCTTGGTGCTGACACCCTAAGGTAACAGTAACGCTTCCATGATGGGTAAACTTAACTGCGTTACTGACCAGGTTAAAGATGATCTGGTTGAGGCGCACTTGGTCGCTATTAGCCCACTTGTCATGGGGAATTTTATTGACCACTTCAAAGGCAACATTCTTATCATCTAGTAGTGGCTTAAAGATTCTCTCGACGGTATTGGTAAGTTCAACCAAACGGAATGGCTCACTCTCAATATGAAATTGCCCTTGCTCGATTTTCGAAAAGTCGAGAATATCGTTTAATACTGCTAACAGGTGTTCGCCACTATTACACAGCACTTCAACATGCTCGATGTCGCGTTGGTCGACCATTTTATCTTTAAGCAGCTGAGAGACGCCCAGAATACCATTGAGTGGCGTACGTAACTCATGGCTCATTTTCGCCAGGAAGTCTGCTCTCATACGTGCGGACTCTTCTGCTTCTTCTCGAGCGGCCTGACTCTGCTTCTCTGCCTCGATAAAACTGGTTATGTCCTGCCCCTGCGCCATGATCTGGGCAACACTATTGTCCGTGACGATCGGAGAGAGGTTCCACCGGTAGGTTTTATTAACAATCGTAGTATTAATGCCTGTTAAGGTCGCCCCCTGCGCGCACATGAGGATATGTGGTTTTAAACTCTCAATCAGTAGTTCCCTGCTAGCGGAAGTTCTAAAGCTTCGTTCAGCAGAGGGGTTGAACCTTGATAGATCCCCTGCGGTATTCCACAAGGTAACGGGCGAAAGTGAAAAGTTAAATAGATCAGTGAATTGCTTCTCTTGCTCGTTAAGTCTTTTGAACGAACGTTGAAATGATTTACCTATCTGATGAAACTCTTGAATTGATGAGCCATGAAACTCAAGCAACTTCTGTTCTTGAATAGATGCATCGGTATAGGTCATCAAACTACGCAATTCTTTTGATACCCTTTTACCGAGCCAGTAACGGGTGTATAGCGCAATACAGGTAATCAGAGCGGCGGTGATAGCGATCCAAACGTAGTGACTGGTGACAAAGCGAACGATGTGCTCGTTGTCCTGTACGGTGTAAACCGATAGAAAAGTCGGCACATTGTTAATTGTCACATCAGTTCGAGAGACAGTGAAACCACTCGCATCTAGCTCATTGGATGACTGTTCGAGCCATTGCATTTGCTGCGCGTCATCGTTCTTATCGCTTGAAGCTATAACTTCGGAGCCAACCGCCAACAGTATTTCATCTGCATTGCCTCCTTGTGCGAGCGCATTGACGATTGAAAAGTTGTTGTTTAAGACAATACCGACATACAAATAACCGACAACTTCACCCGACTCCAAATCAACAACCGATGAACGTCGTATCATCAGATAGCGAGTCCCCATCACTGAAGGAGTCTGAGAAATATGCCAATCGAAGCCAGTCATTATGTCTTGGGTTAAATGCATCAACTGAACTGGGGATATGCCATAGAATTCAAAATTCGCATCATCCCAGAGCAGCTCATCGCCACTGATAATGTAACGAAAATCCGGCGTGATATCCGGAGACAGCTGATCCATACTGTTAAAAAACAGGTCAAGCTTTTTCCCGTCTTCCTTCAGCAACCCTTCGAGTAAGCTTGGGTTCCTACTATAGCTGTCCTGTTGAATTTCGATTGACTTGATTTGGAAGTTAAAGATTTCCTGAACCAAGCTCTGAGTCTGCTGCTTGGTTCGGGCCACTTCCTGTGACACAACTTCACGGTTTACCTGATAATTTTGCAATACCATAACCACAATGAACCCACCAATCACCAGAAAGAGAGAATTGGTTAATAGTGTTGCTAAGCGGCTTTTACCGTGTTGCCGTATAAGATTTCGCATTATTGATCAGAATACCTAAATGCTCGCTGCTTAAGTTTTTCAATTTTGCTCGGACTGTCTTCGCTGGTCACCAGTTCGAAATCACCCGAGTATGCATGAGGGACGCTACGCCCTTCCATATCCCACTTTATGGCCTCTGCCATTGCGATACCGGTGTCGTCATTCATACGCATTGCCGTTACCTGCAAGCTACCGTTAGCGATCGCTTCTAACTCTGCAGTTCCACCTCCCCAACCGTTAAGCATAATGTCACTTCGGTTAAGTTCTTTCAGCGCATCAGCCGCTCCCAAAGCAACATCAGTAGAACAGGCGTAAATAAACTCTATCTCACTGTCTTTCTCTAATGCTGATTTAGCCGCTAAATACCCAGACTCGCGTGTCGCTTTAGTATAGAAAGAAGAAGAGAGTTCATAGTTATCATGATGGCTCATTTCTTCGATAAATGTATCTCCACGAGCATCACTGACATAGCCTTCTGAAAAATAAAGAACCGAGTAGCGACTCTCTTTTGGCACAACCGATTTGTAGTACTGCTCGATAACACGTGTCCCTTGAATATGGTCAAAACCCACGTACATGAATGGCTGCTGCTGATCCCAGGCTCTCACTGGAGTCGTGATGTTCTGCAAAATCAGCTTGGTATCGGTCGAACTCAGTACATGTTCAATGAATTTTCTATGGCGTGTGGTATCTAGTGTAAAGATTAGGTAGTCAGACTTGTTTTGAATCGCCTCAAGCAGAGATAGACTTTGCTGCCTGACATCAACATTAGGGCGTGTAAACACCTGATTGATGCTGTAGCTGATACCTAACTTTTCTAAGCGCATTTCGAACGCCTTGATGTTACGTATCCAATAATCGGAAATTTGCTGGCCTGGATAAACGACAGAAATGGATATCGGCTTTCGTTGTTGAGTTGCCAGTGGTGTCGGGTAGCCGCGCACTTCTTCACTTAAGGCTTCAGTCAGCTTTTTTTGTTGCGGGTGAGCATCGAGGTACTCGTCATATTGCCAATAACCATTTAACACTTGAGTCGTGTGAGCCATTGAAGTTGCTGAATACAAAGCGAATAAAGATAGAAGTCTATACTTACACATGGCGTTCTCTCTTTTTGACTAGCTAACTGAGCATAATAATTTGAATGGTTATCTATCAATTATAATTCAATATTATTAATAGAGCCGAGTTCAATTATTAACCATCAAGCTATTAATTTAACTCGGCTTTTTATTATGCCGTATAGCGTCTAGAACGTAAAAGACAAATTACCGGACAGGCCAAATTGATTGTCGCCAGCGTAGCTGCCTGCGAAGTCGATACTGACAAGATCACCCGGACTAATACCAATACCTGCGGTAAAGGAGTTATCTAGCGTGTCTTCTATATCCATCTGATAACCTGCTCGAAGTTGCGCCCAACCAAATGCATTACCTTCGACGCCAACACGCAAGAACTGGGTATCGTCGTTCAGGTCAGTGAAACGTTTTTGTTTAGTAAGATCCCAGTCTACCGTCGCAACTAAATAGTCCATTGTGTAAGAGCCAGAGACGGTCACTTGCGTGTTGAGCTTATAAGTACTCACACCACCAATATCTAAGGTGTTGATCTCTTTTGAGAACAGATCTTTTATCGCTACTCCCACTCGGTATTGTTCGTAGAACCATACACCACCCAGGTCTAAGTTGAAGTAGTTCTCGTTAGTTTCACTCTGGTCGTAATCACTAACATCAAAATCTTCCACCGAAAGACTCTGTTTGTAAGTACGTAGCTGTTGGTATTTTGGCGTTATACCTAGTGAAACGTCTTGACCCTGAATAGTCATTCTCTTCGCCAGCGCCACCCCAAACTCCGTGTAGCCAAAGGCAATCATATCAACATTAGAGTTGTTATAACGAGTTTCCACCGCAGCAGGTGTATCACCACCATTCGCCGCAATCTCAGGCGTTGCGACAATTTCAGCGTAACCTCGAGTGTAAATATTTGCGGAAAGTGTATTAATTGGCAGAGCCACTGCGATACCAACGCCCGCACTTACTGCCAGTGGCTTATCATCCGAAAGTTGAGTGAGGTAACTGTTTAATTGAGCAGCCGTGGTTGCATCAACACTACCGGAAGCCTCAAACGCTTTAATCGTGTCCTGTAAGCTATCTACCGTATCGAGTGTTTCATCGGTATCCCTTACGGTCGCCCCAATGGCAGGGATCAGAATGCCAAAATCGTCACTGTCACGATAGACCGCTGCTAAAGCCGGATTATAGAAAGGAGCCAGAACATAGTCTGCACTGGTAACGCCTGTGTTACCCATACCGTTGCCTCGACCGTCAGGAGAGACAGTTGCGGCATGTGCAACTGAAGTTAGAATGAGTGAGCCCGCTGCTAATGATAATTTACTTAATTGATTCATATCCATATCAACCTTTTTTATTAGTCATAATCAAGATTAATACATGTAGGAATTTTTGTAGGATTAACGAATAATTTCTGTGCAATCAATATGATGTTCAATCACAAATTTGCCTGAAATTATTTGTTCCTTCTTAGCTTTGGATAGTTGTTTGATTTGATACTCTACTTTTGATGCGTCACTGCGAGATGAACCGACTCGCTGATGCCATTCAAGTGTTAAGGGACCTTTACCCTTCAAGGCTTTAGCACCGGTTCCATTACAGTGCTGCTGATAGCGTCGTTCGACATCAGTGGTGATACCACAATAAAGTGCATTGTTGCGCATTCGGATCAGGTATACGTACCAATCCGAATGCTTAACTAATGGTTTTTCGAGGCTAGAACTCATTAAGCCGTAAACTGCTCAAACAGCGCTTTAAGCTCTGCAACTTCTGCTTTCAAATCCTGAACTTCTTGTTCTAGTTGGCTAATTCGATCGTTACCCGCAGCTGGAACAGGTGTCACTGCAAGTGACTCTACATCAATTTCACCGCTAAACAGGTGCATGTAACGAGATTCACGCTTACCCGCTTCACGAGGCAATTTAACTACCAGAGCCCCCTCTTCACGCGCTGCCATATTGTCCAGGACGGTTTCTACTTCTTTTACATCAACAAAGTCAGCCAGACGGTTGGTGCGTGTTCTGATTTCACCCGGAGTCTGAGCGCCACGCAACAACATGCAGCAAACAATACCCTTTTCCTGTTTACTCAACTTCAGATCACCAAATTCGGTGTTGCAGAAACGATGTTGAAACTTGTTTGCACGGCTATTAAACCCACTCTCATCGCTAACCAGGCGACGCGCTATCAAACTGTCAACTGCCTGTTGAACCTCAACATCAGTAAGTGACATCACAGGTTCACGATTACTTTTCTGATTACAAGCTGTCGTTAAGCTGTTCAACGTCAATGGGTAGTAGTCCGGAGTTGTGACTTCTTTCTCGATCAGGCAACCGATAACACGGGCTTCTACTGGGGATAGCTCAATATTCATACCATTTCCTTACTATGTTGTTGCCAACGCTTTTCTAGTGTTCGGCAAGGATGGGAACTCTTTTCATATTTCCGTTCTCATCGATCATCACAATTTTACTACGATTCAACTCGACCTCAGTGACTTCCTGTCGAGTGCGTTCATGTTTATATGCTTTGAGTAACCTGCTAGCTCGCTGCGGTGATTGTTCCGTTGTCGCACTAGGCATAATAATCTCAGACGTGCGCATTTTTTGCATTGTCGATTGCTTTAGAATAGCGAAATCATATATCGAACCAGAGGTACGCTCAATCATCTGCCAACAGATTGGCGATAAAACCGTCAAGGTACTGTAATGATTGATCTTAAGACTGTTAACCCACTAGATGTTATGATTTAATCATTGACAGTTATTCAAAATATTAGGAAAGGGACCTATGAGTGGTGTATTTGAAATCGTAGCTCAGGCACGTCGTAAAAATAAGCTAAAGCGCGAACTTATTGATAACGAAAAGAAAGTTCGTGATAACCGTAAACGTGTTGATCTTCTAGAAAACCTACTTGATTACATCAAGGCTGATATGAGCAACGAAGAGATCGTTGGTATCATTAAAAACATGAAAGCTGACTACGAAGACCGCGTAGATGATCACATCATCAAGAGCGCTGAAATTTCTAAAGAGCGTCGTGATATCAGCCGCCGTATTCGTGAGCTGACTGAAGAAGACAAAGTTATTCAGGGTAAGAAGAAGTAATCTTCTATTTATCCAGCTTATCTTATCAAGCCTACACCCAGTGTGTAGGCTTGTTGTTTTTGGGCTAATAAAGCCGCATTTAACCAACAATATTGGTTATAAAAATCGGTGAAGATGCGTAAAACGTTTGCGTAATCGCTAACCTTCTCCGTTCCCTTTTTTGGGGCTTCCATCACACATTTAGCCCTGTTATATTTCATCTCAGTTAATCATTTAGACCATTCGAGGCACGGAGCTTCCTCACTTATCTCAAGAAGAGAAGAATTGGTACCGACAAAGTTCGGCAAAAATTAGAGGGTCAAATTATGGATATGGTTGAAATTTTAGGTTACGCAGCGTCGATCATGGTAGCAATCTCGCTAACAATGAAAGACATCGTAAGACTTCGTGTCCTTAACTTCATCGGTTGTGCACTATTTACTGCATACGGCCTGATGATTGATGCTTGGCCAGTAGTTGTAACAAACGGTTTTATTGCCTGCGTTAACGTCTACTTCCTGGCTAAGATGCAAAGCGAAAAAAAAAGCGAACAAGTTAAAAGCGCTGCCTAACAGCCTGTAGCAGAATTGAAAAAGCCCTTGATGAGTCATCATCAAGGGCTTTTTATTTATCTCAGGTAAGTGACCGAATAGCGAGGTTCATTTTAGCTGGCAATCAGCTCCTGATTTTCGACCTTATCTAAGTAGCGACTACGTATTTCCATAAACTGCTCTAAATTATTCAGCAACGCATCAACGCACATTGGATCAAACATCTGGCCTTTCTGAAACTTGATGTACTCAATCACTTCACTCAGTTCCCACGCAGGCTTATAGGCTCGTTTACTTAATAGAGCGTCAAACACATCCGCTAGTGTCACTATTCGCGCTTCAAGAGGAATGTTATCCGCACTCAGTGCATCAGGCAGCCCCTTGCCATTAAAACTCTCGTGGTGATGCCTGACGATGTTTTTAATAAATTGAATTTCAGCGTCTGAAACTGTCTTACTGCCAGAGAGTTGAATAACCTCGTCAATAATCTCTTCACCGAAAATGGTGTGATTGTTCATGATGGCGCGCTCTTCCGGTGTAAAACGCCTATCGCTATATAAGATGTCATCAGGAATCATGTATTTACCAATATCGTGGAATGGAGCATAAAGGCGAATACGGTGAATAAACTGGTGACTGATTTCGCCCAAGCTTTTCGACATAAAACGCGCCAACAACTCACTATACATTCCCATACGGGTCAGATGTTCTTTGGTTTCAGGATCCCGGGCGTGACCCATTTTCAGTGCAATCTCTAACGAAGACTGAAAGTGACGCTGACTTTCGAACAGTTGAATAAACTGGTTTGCAACTATCTGTGCAAGGTAAGCAAAATCACGTTCAACATCACTTCTGCTAAAGAATCCGATATCCTTAGCATTAACGAAAATAAAGCCAATAGTTTTGCCTTGATAAGAAATAGGATAAGTGTAACTACTACGGTGACCTAAACGAATCAGCTCACGTATACGATCGGTCTGAAGCATTTTACGCAGATCACCAACGATTCGGACATTCGCTGTGTAAGCAATGCTGGTCAGAGAGGAGTTATCACGAAGTTCTTGCTCTTCAAAATCATAACGTCCAATCTCGGTCATAGTATCTTTTACATAATAGTTTGAGACACTATTCTCCCCCATCAGGGCAACAGAAAAGCGGGACATTTGCGGGTATGAATCGAGGACGTGTTCGTAAATGCTATCAAGTTTTGGAATGAGAGCGAGATCTTGAGCAGCAATGTGGTTTAGAAACGAGTAGTTGAACATACAGCAACGTAGCCTTTATTTTTCTGATAATTTCTTGGAACAATATCTCATATTTGAGAGCTAACCTATCAGACATTTAACACTACGATAACTTAAATCAGTGCAAAATTAGAAATCCATCATAAAGTTTATGGTTATTGCACGATTGCATTGCAAGGAAGTTGATACAGAACACTATTCAAAAAAGCAAGAAGCACGCCCATGGCGTGCTCCATATTATTGATAATTAGGAAAATTCAATTAGTTAGTTGATACAATAAACAATACTTCTACGCGACGATTACACGCTTTGCCAGCTTTGGTTCGGTTGCTACATGCCGGTACATATTCACCATAGCCACGCGTATAAATGGAGTCCATTGCCACACGATTGTTAACCAACTGTTGCTTAACCGCTTTAGCACGTTTCATTGAAAGCGAGTCATTAAAGCTTGGTGCTCCGGTGCTATCAGCATGGCCATCGATGACAATATCGATACTTGGCTGAGTAGCCAGGTAATTACCCATCATATCAAGCCAGTATTTTGAATCTGGTGCAACGCGCGAAGAACCGGTGTTGAACTTGATAGTATCTTTAAGGCGCACCATAACATGATTGCCAGGCAAGAGTTCATAGTCGATGCCATTGCTGATCAGGAAGTTCTGCAGATCGCTGTAACTTTGAGTGCGCTGCTGCCCCATAGGGCCTTTTACTCCAGAGTTAGAAATGACAGGCTGTGTGCCCCACTCTGGGTAACGTACGTCAAAATCCGACTTAGGCGCGCTGTCTAACAAGTTATCATCCCAAAAAGCCATCTCATCAGTCATGCTGCTACAACCTGACATTAATAGAATAAGAGGTAATACAAAATGCTTCATGGGTTCACCGTTAGTTCCGTTACGCTACATAACCTTTATCGGCAACTGACAATAATCTTTAGTCCTTTTCGGATAATTTTTGCTTTTAATCGCTTTAATTATAGTTGTTGTCAAACCCGACAGAGTGGCTATTCACTGTTAGAAATACTTTATTCACTCAATTCTGTCATCCAACGGTTTCGCTTCGTGATTTGAATCAGTAAAATCACCCTACTTTTAACTCACACAGATATCGCGCTGACGTCATTATTACAATGCCGAAACAGTCACGATTTGAGATATCATCATGAAAAAACTCGCAACTTTTGCTTTTATTGCCCTTTCCGCACTCTTGGTTGGATGCAGTGACAATTCGGGTCCTGTTGAAGGCAAGCAATATGAACAGCTGCCAGTAAACCTAGCGACGTTTCGTTTGCCTCCTGTAACTGAGGTCTTCTCCCTTAACTGTGGTCACTGCCGCAAAATGGAAGACGAAATGCCAACCATTGAAAAGTTAACCGGCCAATCTATTGGTAAGGTACATGTCACTTTCAATGAAAGCGCACAAATTGGCGCGATGATTTACTACGCTGCCGAAATGCAACTTGGTAAAAAGCCAGATCATCAAATGATGACCGAAATGTTTGCCGCTACGCAAATGGGTGACGGTGCGACTCTGTCTGAAAAGAAAGCCGCGCTTGATCAAGTTTTCCATAGCCGTAATCTGGTAAGCCCTTACGATTTTGATGACCAGCAACAGAAACAGCTATTTGCTGCAATGCAGCTTGCTGACGACATCACAACTAAAGGCCAGATTAACTCAGTTCCAACGTTCATCGTTAACGGTAAATACCAGGTTATCACTAGTGGCCATCAAGACGTCGCGAGCATCGCTGACACAATCAACTTTTTGCTTCAACAACCTTAATTCTACGGAAAGAAACTATGTCTAAAATTATCTTCCCTTTAATTGTTTTCATTCTTGCGGGATTTTTCATCTACCGCACATGGACAAACCATAAAGCCGGAGAAGTTAACTTTGCCACTGGTCAGGCGTTCCTGCTTGAGAATGCGAAAAAAGAAGGTGTCATCACCACTGAAAGTGGCCTGCAATACGAAGTGCTGCATAAAGGCGAAGGCACTGAGCACCCAACTGCAACCAGTAAAGTGAAAGTTCATTACCATGGTACCTTGATTGACGGTACTGTGTTTGACAGTTCTGTTGAACGCGGTGAACCAATCAGCTTTAAGCTAAACCAGGTTATCAAGGGCTGGCAGGAAGGTCTGACTTACATGACCGTGGGTGACAAATTCCGCCTATACATCCCAAGCCCACTCGCATATGGCAAAAACGGTACTGGTCCTATTCCACCAGCAGCGAGTTTAATCTTCGAAGTCGAGTTGCTCGAAATTCAATAAGCGCTGGGTAGATATGTAAAAGCCAACGGATATCCGTTGGCTTTTTATTTGCTCGCTACGTAACTTGAGGGGAGGCAATCTGGCGTTAAGCGTAATTGACTAGGTGACGCTGAATAAAATCAACGTCGGCAGCATAGAAATCAGATAATGGTAATTCACTTGGTGTTAGCCAATGGAAAGTTTGCTGACGTTCGCTATCGACAGCAGTTGGCTCGTGGTCGTCGTTAGCATTGAAGATCGCGTAGTAAATACGGCCACCGAAATCGTTAATACCACTAAAGGTTGCTGCATGAGACAGACCATTTATTTTTGTTTCTTCAAATAGTTCTCGAGCCGCCGCATCAGTGCCTGATTCATTGTTATTAACCGCACCACCTGGAAACTCAAATACCTTTCCTTTCGACGTTCTAAATCTTTCCTGAACTAACACTTTGCCATTTTTCACTACGATAGCCATAGACAAGTGCTTCATATCCCTACTCCTTTGTGATGTTTGATTGATGTATCGCTCTATCGCCTCAGTCGTGTTGTTTTTATTGAGAGATGCCGATAGTAACGAAGACGTCGCTGACTTTTCGGGCAGATATTAACCTAATGTTAATCAGTATGCTGATTCGTTGAGCAAAAATATGATCTAGAAATAAAAAAAGACCAGCACATTATCTTGGTGCTGGTCTGTTATCTGGTTATTTAGCTCAATTACTTGTGCTTATCCTGAATGTATTTCTTGCTGACATCCACTACTGCAACATCTTTAAAAAAGCTACGCCCTAACAGCAACGGGAAAGTAAGGTGGGTACGATCAGCCAGAGTAAATTCAGTTTTCTCTTTCAGGTCACCGAGTTGAATCCAGGCTTCGACAACGGCGCGTTTGTGGGTGCCATCAGCACTCGATTGGCGAATCTTAACCCAGCGCTGTACCGGTAAAGCGATCTCTTTGCTCTTGATCCCTTCGTGCTCAATCTTAAACTTAACCCAGTCTTTGCCATCGCGTTCGAACGGAACAATATCGATAGCACTGATCGATGACGTTGTTGCACCTGTATCGACACGAGCTTTGAAATTCGCTTCCAGGCCAGGGACATATACCCACTCTTCTGCTCCGAGAAGCAGCTTGCCGTCAGACGTTTTCTTCGGTTTTAGTTCAACAACAGGTTCTTGGGGTTTTACTTCCGGTTCAACCGGCTTTTCTATTTCTTGTTTTGGCTCTTCGATTTGCGGTTTTTCAATGTTGGGTTCTTCAATCTGTGGCTTTTGCTCAGGTTCTACTGGCTCTTGACCTGTTGTAGAGCACGCCATCAAACCACCACTTAACATAAATGGAATCAGTACTTTCCACGTATTATTCATTCGGTCACCTAATTTTGACAAACTGCAGTGCTTAAAAGGGGCGAAAATTCGCCCCAAAAACACTTATGAAACGTTCACAATCGCTTCGGCAACATAAGGGATATCCTTTTCTGTTAGACCCGCGATGTTTATACGACCATCGCCTACTCCATAAATCCCATATTCTTCACGGAGTTGCATCATCTGGTCTTGGCTAAAGCCTAGCACAGTAAACATGCCTTTGTGGCTTTCAATAAAATCGAATTGTGAAGTATTGTGGCTATTTCTCAATTCATTACACAAAGTTTGACGAAGGTTTAACAAACGCTGCTGCATTTCACTTAGTTCTTGCTTCCAAACAGCAGTTAGCTGTTGATTTTGCAGGATTGTTTTCACCAAGGCTGCACCATGATCTGGCGGCATTGTGTATGTCGCTCGCGCTAGCGTTAGTAGTTTACCTTTAGCATTGTTAACGTCTTGCATAGACTTACCAACCACAATAGCTGCGCCTGTACGCTCACGGTAAAGACCAAAGTTCTTCGAGCATGAAGTGGTAATCAGCATCTCTTCAACATTATCAGCCATATGACGAAGACCTTTTGCATCTTCTTCCAGACCGTCACCAAAACCTTGGTAAGCAATGTCGACAAAAGGAATAAAACCATTTTTCTGAGATAGTTCTGTGATTGCTTTCCAAGCGTCGAAGTCAATGTCTGCACCCGTTGGGTTGTGACAACAACCGTGTAGTAGTACCACATCTTCAGGGCCAGCTTGTGACAGGTCATCCATCATGCGAGCCACATCAACTTGCTTGGTTTCCGGGCTAAAGTAGCTGTAATGCTTCACTTTAAGACCTGCTGCTTCCATAACCGGTCTGTGGTTCACGTAGCTAGGATTAGAGATCCAAACCGTAGTGTTTGGTTGCGCGACCTTCATCAGATCGCCGAGCATACGTAGCGCACCACTTGCACCTGGAGTCTGGATTGCAGCGACGCGGTCCATTGCCGACGTACCTGTTAGTAGCAGGTCAACCATCGACTTGTTGAACTCTTCACAGCCTGCCAAACCGACATAGGATTTGGTTTTCTGAGTCTCGACAACAATGTCTTGCGCTTGTGAGATTGCCTTCATTACTGGTGTTTCACCAGCACTGTTTTTGTATACGCCGATACCAAGATCAACTTTTTCGGCACGAGGATCGTTGCGGTAAGCAACAGATAAAGAAAGAATAGGATCCAACGTAGGAGTCGGTAAATGAGAGAACATGAAAGTCACAACCCTTTGAAATTCAAGTAACGGCCTTCAACTTACCATCTAATCGACAAATCTAGAAATAAAATTTCAGTGTCAAACTGCAAAACAGGATAAAAATCCAATCCATTTAACAATTATTTAACTTGTGCGCTTTTGACAGCCAAATCTGCTAGTCAATTTTGAAACGATGGATAATCTGGTTAGAACTGCCTCTCCATTCTAAGTTTAAATCCTTCTTATCCTGCTCAAACTTTCCGTCAATCAGCGTATCGATGTATTGAGTCACTTCTCGCTGTTGGTCGCTGAGTTCATCCAGCGTATAGCCCGTCCAGACCCAGATATCCTTGCCGGGACACTCTTCCCTCACCCGTTTAACCAACTTAAGAATCTGTGGCACATTAGCTGGATGAAGTGGATCGCCACCCGATAAAGACAATCCGCGACGTTTGATACGAGTGTCATTGAGATCAGCGATAATCTGGTCCTCAGCCTGTTGAGTAAATAGCACCCCAGAGTCCAAACGCTGAGTAGATTGATTATAGCAACCGCGACATTGGTGTACGCAGCCTGAAACAAACAGCGTACAACGTGTACCGGGACCATTAACAACATCTATCGGATAATACTGGTGGAAATTCATTATTTACTCTTTAAAGAAAATGAGCCCAAACATTGGGCTCGATTTTAATCTGTATCGCTGAGAATCGGTTCGCCTTTAGAGGTGCTTAACGCGACGTTTAACTTCTTCTTGTTTACCAAAGTTAAATGGTCGTGCATCCGGGCTCCCCAGATAACCACATACGCGACGGGTTACTGAAACCTTGGTTGAGTCATGGTTACCACAGCTAGGACAAGTAAAACCTTTACTTGTACAGTCGAACTCACCGTTGTATCCACACTCGTAACACTCATCAATCGGCGTGTTGGTGCCGTAGTAAGGCACGCGGCTGTAGCTGTAGTCCCACACGTTCTCCAATGCTTCGATGTTACGCTGCATGTTCGGGAACTCACCATAACAGATAAAACCACCGCTTGAGATTTGCGGGTATGGCATTTCGAAATCGATCTTATCGTATGGGTTAACCTTCTTCTCTACGTCAAGGTGGAAACTGTTGGTGTAGTAGCCTTTGTCTGTCACCCCTTTGATAACACCGAACTCTTTAGTGTCAATGCGACAGAAACGGCTGCACAGGTTCTCACTTGGTGTGCCGTACAGGCTGTAACCATAGCCAGACTCCTCGCCCCACTGGTTAACTTTGTCTTTAAGGTACTTGATAATATCAATCGCCTTCTGACGTAGTTGAGCATCGTCATAAACGTGTGTCTCATCGCCAAACAGAGCGTTGATGGTTTCATGGATACCGATGTAACCAAGAGAAATCGAAGCACGTCCATTCTTAAAGATGTTAGCAATTGGCTCATCCGCTTTCAGGCGTACACCACACGCGCCTTCCATATACAGGATTGGCGCAACGCGCGCTTTAACGTTCTCGAGACGAGAAATACGCGTTTCAAGTGCACGACGAGCAAGATCAAGCCTGTCATCAAGTAGCTGGTAGAATTTCGCTTCATCGCGACCAGCGGCAATAGCAATACGTGGTAAGTTCAGGCTGACAACACCTAAGTTGTTGCGACCTTCATGAATCAACTCACCATTCTCTTCATATGTACCAAGGAAGCTACGACAGCCCATTGGTGTTTTGAATGAGCCAGTAATCTCTACTACTTTGTCGTAGTTAAGAATGTCCGGGTACATGCGCTTTGAAGCACACTCTAGCGCCAGTTGCTTAATATCGTAGTTTGGATCGTCCGATTTATGGTTAAGACCATCTTTGATGCCAAACACCAGTTTCGGGAATACCGCTGTTTTACGGTTCTTACCTAAACCAGCAATACGATTCTTAAGGATCGATTGCTGAATCAGGCGTGATGCCCAGCTAGTGCCCAGACCAAAGCCAAATGTGACAAATGGTGTTTGACCGTTCGCGGTGTGCAGTGTATTTACTTCGTACTCCAGCGACTGGAATGCGTCATAACACTCTTTCTCTGTACGTGCCGTTGCAAACGCTTCTGGATTAGGAATATCCCACTCTTTAGCAATCTCAAGGTGCTTGTGGTAACTGGTCATCACATAAGGCTCGAGCACTTCATCAATACGGTTGATGGTAGTACCACCGTAGATGTGGCTGGCAACCTGTGCAATGATTTGCGCTGTAACTGCAGTTGCTGTTGAGATAGATTTTGGAGTATCAATCTCAGCGTTACCCATCTTGAAACCATGTGTCAGCATGCCCTTAAGATCAATTAGCATACAGTTGAACATTGGGAAAAACGGTGCGTAATCCAAATCGTGGTAATGGATATCGCCCACTTCATGCGCCTGCACAATGTCACGTGGAAGAATGTGCGTCTTAGCGTAGTGCTTAGCAACAATACCCGCGAGCAGATCACGTTGAGTAGGGATAACCTTGCCATCTTTGTTCGCGTTTTCGTTGATGAGATCAACGTTGCTCTCTTCAATCAGGCCTTCGATTTCACGTGTCAGCGCACTCTGTTTCTCACGAGCAATATCGCGGTCATGGCGATACTCGATATAGGAACGTGCAAGTGACTTATATGGACCTTGCATCAATTCGTTTTCTACTCGAGTCTGGATTTCGTGGATGTGTACTTCATCGTGATCTTTTAGCTGAAGCTCTACCGCTAACGCGACATTTAGTGCGTATACAGCGATTTCTTGATCAACGTGTTCCGCAGCTGATTCGACAGCTGCCTGAATGCGATCCCTGCTAAACGGAGCTCTTGAGCCATCACGCTTGATTACGATTGGTTTCACCTTTTCTCCTTACCCCAGCATACCCACAGACTTATCCACAAATACACTATATAGGGCGATTTATTGTTCGACTGACACTATATATTGTGGCGTATTTAACGAAATGAGCACGGTGAAAGTATTGATTTTGATCAATAAAAAGAGAGCCTCGCTCAAGATCAAATCGATCTTAGTGGGCTTGATCTCAGATGAGAATAAAATGATGAAAATTGCAAAAATGCTACTAAATCTACTTGCATTTTTATGACGTCTTATAGGATAAAGGCTGCAACTCAATTCATGGATTTAATCCTATGCCAGCCCCTAAAAAGTGGTCATTTTTTACCGCCTTATGCTTATTGTTCTCATTCCACGCAGTTGGTGCAGAACAAATCAGTTTTTCGACATGGAACCTGGAATGGTTATCCAGCTCACCCTCTTCTAAGTTTGAACAGTCACAAAGAAGCACAAGTGATTATCAAGCGTTAAATCACCACTTTAGCAATATGCAAAGTGACGTTGTCGCTTTTCAGGAAGTGAATGACGCTGACGCTCTGGTTAAAGTGATTGGCAACGACTATCAACTATTCTTCTCTCAGCGTAGTGAGAGCGACAACCGTCGACATCAGTTTGATGACATTAATCAATACACAGGTTTTGCGGTCAGAAATGGTATAGCGGTTAGTAACAAGCGAGACTTACGTCTGGACAATAGCAGTAACAGTAAAATGCGCTTCGCCAGTTACATCATTATTCGCCCGAGCGGAAAACAGCCTGTTCATGCTCTCTCCGTCCATCTCAAAGCACGCTGTTCTGGTAGATTCAATAGCAGTCGCGATTGTAAGATTCTCAAACAACAAGGCCGTGCACTCAACGGTTGGATTAAACAACGTGAAGCAGCCAAGGATGCTTATATTATCCTCGGTGATTTTAATCATAACATGGGCTATCAGCGCGACTGGCTGTGGGATGAAATTGCACAAGACACACAGGCAACTCTGGTATCAAAGTCAACTAAGGCGGAATGTAAGGTTAGATCTCGCAACAATCCGCGCAAGACCCACCAGTTCCGTTCACTGATCGATCATATTATTGTCAGTGAAAGCCTAACGGCCTCAAAGCCTAAGCAGGATGTCTACCCAGTTGAGGATGTGCTTAATCATCAACTGAGTGATCATTGCCCGCTATCAAGCGATATTGGTTAATTAAAAGTCACGTGGGTTAAGCACCACCACATCACCTTCGGTTAACCCCTTACGCACGCGAAAATCATCGCCAAGCTGAACCAGACGCGTGTGTAAGGTATCTCCTTCAACTACTTTGACATAATCCAGCTGTCCGACTTGATAAATCGCAGCGACAGGCACTTTTAACACTTTCTCACTACCTAAGTCGATAGAAACTCGGGCAAAGTTACCCGGATAGAGCGTGTAATCCGTATCAATACCGAGCCTGATTAGATAACTCCTTGAACCACTATCCGCAGCAGGTGCTATCTCATCGATGCTTGCGTCCAGAACCAGTTGATAGGTCGGGATCTCGACCGCTAACGAACCACCTATCGATAACGCTGGCATCACCGACTCAGCAACGTTGGCCTCAACAATTAGAGAGTTCGGGTTATACATAGAGAGTAACGCCATACCCGGTGTAGCAGTATCCCCTGAGTTGACTGGCTTATGCGTAATCACGCCATCAAACGGCGCAGTAATGATGCTGAAACCAAAGGTTGTTTCCGCTTCTGATACCGCTGCCTTTGCCTGCTCCAGGTTCGCGGTCGCTGTTTTAAGCCTGCTTTCCGCTTCATCAAACTGAGCTTGTGGAACTAATTTCTTGGTGAGTAGCTTTTTGATTCGCGAATACTCTTTCCTTGCTGCGTTAAGCTGCGCCTGCGATGAGGAAAGGCTCTGCTCTGTTTGTACTACCCTAGCATTAAGATCATCACTCTCCAGCCTCAGCAGTACATCGCCTTTCTCAACAGACTGACCAACTTCAACAAGCACTTCTACCACAGTAGCCGTTAGCCGAGCGGCTATGGTGGCTTTTTGGTCAGCAACCACAGTCCCCGGAAACTCACGGACGACTCTCTCCTCGCTAGCAACAAGGGTGGCAACTTGTTGCGGCTCACTGAAAGTTTGACGCACTTGCAACTCGGTAGACACTTTCGGACTGAATACTCCAGCCATATAGAGAAACATCACGGCTAAGCCAGAAAACAGCAGCAAGCCTATAAAAAACTTACGATTGAACATTATTCATCCTCCGTGACAGCAAGCCCGTGGCCCTTAGTATTCTGATAAGCGAGGTTATAGACCACTGGAATCACCAGTAGAGTAAAGATAGTTGAAGCCGTGATACCAAAAATGATCGCCCACGCCAGACCATTAAAAATGGGATCCAGAGTAATCACAATATTACCCAGCAGCGTAGTGCCTGCCGTTAACAGGATTGGTCGCATTCTTACGGCTCCGGACTGAAGTAAAGCATTTTGCAGTGATTCACCGCGCAGCAACGACTGCTGAATAAATTCAATCAGTACCAAAGAGTTTCGAACTACAATCCCGGCAAGTGCGATCATGCCTATCATCGCCGTAGCCGTAAACAGGGCTGGATTCGGATAACCATTGATATCACTGGATAAGGCGTTAAGTAACCAGAATCCGGGCATGATGCCTATGACAGTCAGTGGTATTGCCAGCATTATGATACCGGACACCGCTGGCAAGCCGGTCTGAATCAGCATGACGATAAATACACCCAATAGCGCTGCGCCGTAGGCAATACCGAGGTCACGGAAAACATCGACGGTGATCTTCCATTCCCCTTCTCCGCTCCATACCACCTTGATGTGGTCATCTAACTGCCAGTTCTTTCCAGAGCCATTTGCTAGATAAGAGCGCTGTTGCCATTCTACAAACTCCTTCTCGTTGTTTCGGTTTTGGTCAGCAATTACGTCTGCAACGATTTCGCCCGGAACACGACCGACAGACTCAGCATAAACATAGACAACTGGCTTGAGGTTCTTATGATAAATCGGCGTATCTGCCGCGCGCTTAACAAATTCACCTAGCTCCGACAATTGCACGAGCGGCTGAGGCGCATCACTGAAGGCTCCCTGACTGGCAACCTTCACTACTCCTGCCTGCCCGCGAACATAAAGCTGTTTAAGGCTTTCAAGTGAATCTCTTTGACCCACAGGCAAACGAATCTCAATAGGCAGAGCCGCGACCTCACGCGAATTAGCCAGATAGCCGAGTACCTGCCCCTTGTTTGCTGCCGAAATTGTCGCATTCACATCTTCAATTGCGACTCCAGATAAAGCGGCTTTCTCCTGATCGATAATGAATTGCCAGGTTTCTAACTGTTGCTGCACACTGGTATCGACTTCCGAGACAAATGCTTCACTGCGCAAGCGGTCAGCAACAATCTCTGCCTGCTCAATCAGTTCCTGATAGCTTGTCTGCTCATCGCCATATACCTCAGCCGTAATCGTCGCGATGACCGGAGGCCCTGGTGGCACTTCGACCAACTGTATATCGGCTTGGTGCTCCATCGCTATTTGTTCAAGATCCTGGCGTAGTCTGGTGACAATCTGATGGGACTGCATTGAACGCTTATGCTTATCTACTAATACGATCCTCAGCTCACCCTGATAAGGCTCGCTGCGCATGAAGTAGTGGCGCACCATACCATTGAAGTCCATCGGTGACGCTACACCAGCAAACCCCGACACTGATTCTACCTCTGGTACATCCAGCAAATAATTAGCAAAAACTCGCAGTGTATTGGAAGTATCTGCAAAGCTTGCTGACTCAGGCATGTTCAGCACCAGCTGAAACTCATTCTTATTGTCATACGGCAATAGCTTAAGCGGAACCAGACGCAACGCAGGCAACATAGCCGCAGCAATAAATAACGCTGCCACTAAGCTAAGAAATAGCCAAGCCTTTTTTCTACTCTGTAGTAATGGGGTCAGTAGTCGTGAATAGAGTTGATACAACGAGGTATTTTCAATCTTGTAGTGCCCCTTCTCCTCAGCAGCTTTTAACAGTTTCTTCGCTAGCCACGGAGTAATAAAGAACGCCACTATGGTGCTGAAAATGACACTGATGGGGACATTAAAGGCTAACGGCGCCATGTAAGGTCCCATCATGCCAGTAATAAAAAACATCGGTGTAAATACAATCACAATCGCGACTGTCGACATTAATAGTGCACTGCGAATCTCAGCCATAGCGTGAACTATCGCTTTTGAACGTGTTAAATCTTTGCGTTTCAGATAGCGCTCAATATTGTCGATACTGGCTATCGGGTCATCAACTATCAGACCGAGGGCAAGAATCAAGGCGAACAGCGTGACTCGATTAATCGAATAACCAAATAGAAGGTCCATACCTAAAGCGGCGCCATAGCTGATGGGGATTGCAATACCAACCACTAAAGCACTACGCCAGTTTAGGAACAGACCAACGAATACCACGACCGTCACTATTGAGATCGCCAGACTTGAGACCAGGTTTGACACCTTGTCATCTGCGGTTTGTCCGTAGTTACGGATGATGTCGACTTTTACCTGGCTTGGAAACTGCTCACTCTGCAACTTAGCGAGTTTATCGATCACTGACTGAGCGACATCAACCGCGTTAGAACCTTTCTGTTTTGCCACTGAGATAAATACAGCTGGATACTCTGTGGCAGCGTCAGCAGATATATACCAAGTGTCTGTGGTCGCTTCCGAAGGGCCGTCAACCACATAAGCGACATCTTGTAAGTAGACAGGCTTATTATTCACTACCGCGACGACTAGATTTTGGATCTGTTGAGCAGATTGAAACAGTTGGCCCGACTCCAATTGATACTGTTGACCAGATATCTGTAGAGAGCCTGCTTGAGATTTAGTATGGCTCACACTCAGGGCATAGTTTAAGTCGTTAATCGTTACGCCAAAGTTGGCCATAGCCACTGAGTCCAGTTCGATGTGGATTTTGCGTGTTTCACCACCAATGACAGCAACGCTATTCGTTGCCGGGAGAGATTTAAGACCAAGTGTTGCCTGATCGGCGAGTCTGCGTAGTTGGTAACGATCAACCTTATCCGCATCTGTAGAATAGACAGCTGCAACAACAATAGGAACGTCATCGATTTCGACAGGTTTAACTAACCATCGGGTGACTGAAGGAGGAATCGCATCCTGATTCGAATAGAGCTTGTTATACAGTTTGACCAGTGCGGCTTCGCGAGGCTCACCAACATAGAAACGTACGATGACTTGAGCTGCACCTTCCATTGAAGAAGAATAAACATACTCCACACCATCAATTTGACTGAGTAGTTTTTCTAACGGCTCAGTGACTTGATTTTCCACCTGTTGAGCACTGAGCCCTGGTGCGGAAACCAAGACATCGGCCATTGGGACGACGATCTGAGGATCTTCCTCTTTAGGCGTCAGCCAGAGTGCGGCGGCGCCTACCGCCAGTAAAATAAAGATCAAAATGGCGGGAAAGAAACTATTCATTACTGAATGAATCACACCATCCTTGGTCGTATTTCGTTCCATTTCCCCTCCCAAAGACCCTAACTGGATCTCGCTATTCGTGGTTGGTCGTTACTCTTACCGAATATCAGCTTCGCCAACAGAGAACCAATCACCATGGCGCAGAAAAAAATCACTATTGAAACATTGCCTAAACCTAAACTCGCTACAGCAGGACCGGGACAAATACCCGCCATACCCCAACCTAGGCCAAACAGAGCTGAGCCCGAAATCAATTTCGAGTCGATATTTTTACTTGTCGGTACATTGAGGTCACAACCGCTTACTGCCTGTTTTCTCGGTTTTATGATTAAAAAATAGCAAGGCATAAAGACCAGTAGTGCTCCACCCATCACAAATGCCAAACTTGGGTCCCACTGACCTGCAACATCCAGAAAACCGACCACTTTTTGCGGCTCGATCATGCCAGATATCGCCATACCCGCACCAAACAGAATGCCACTCATCAACGCTGAGATTCGAAATACCAGTTTGTTCACAAACAACCTCTACTGAAAAACATGTAAACGGAAAAACACAGTCAGACCAGCGACTGCCATAAATACACCCGTCGCAACCAGCGAACGTTTTGACAGACGCCCGATGCCACATATACCGTGTCCGCTGGTACAACCGTTAGCTAATCGCGTACCCATTCCAACCAGAATCCCTGCAGCAACAAGAACAGGTAATGTAATTCCATCCGTTTCAGGCATTGAAATACCAAATAAACCAACACTTACCAGACCACCAAGCACCATGCCTGCAAAAAACAGTAACCGCCATGAAACCTCACCTTCTTTCGGGGTGAGTAAGCCATTAATCACGCCACTAATACCGGCGATCTTTCCGTTAAATAACAATAATAAAGTTGCAGAGACTCCCAGCAACATTCCACCAACTAACGACTGCCAAGGGACGATTTCTATCATCGTGGTTACTACCTTCTTATTTGCAAAATACTGTGTGTAAACTTTGAATTAGCGGCTCTACTCGCGGATCCGCCAGTGAATAAAATACTTGTTGTGAGGCTTTACGGGCCTTGATCAGGTTATGTTTCCGCAACACTGTCAGGTGTTGAGAAAAAGCCGATTGGCTTAACGCCGAACTCTGCTGTAGCTGACCCACACCAACCTCACCTTGAATCAATTGGCATAACACCATCAAACGTTCTGGATGCGCCATTACTTTTAGTAAATCAGCAGCTTCAGTCGCATTACCCTGCATATCTGCAATGTTCATTGTCTGTGTAGCCATGATTTGCCTCTCTGTTGATTACTCCATTAGATATTACTAAAACATTTAAATTAGTCAATTCTAATTTAGTGTTAATAAATTTAGAATAATTAACATTAGACATTACTAATTAAAGTATCTATAGTGATGAATATCGAGTGACAATGACTAAAAAAGGAGTTTGATTATGACGATGGAAAATGCGATTCGTGTCCTAGCCGGAAGTATGGTGTTACTCTCGGTGGTACTTACTGTTACTGTCAGTAGTCACTTTGTATGGTTGACTGTTTTTGTTGGGGCAAACTTGATACAAAGTGCCTTTACCGGTATTTGCCCTGCAGTATTCATTCTGAAGAAGTTTGGTTTTCGTTAACTGAGGTTTATTAATGACTAAGATTTTAATTGTCGGCGGTGTGGCCGGCGGCGCGTCTGCTGCGGCTCGTGCTCGTCGATTAAGTGAAGAAGCCGAGATCATCATGTTTGAGCGCGGCCCGTTCGTTTCTTTTGCTAACTGTGGCCTTCCATACCATATTGGCGGCGATATCAAAGAGCGTTCCAAACTACTTCTTCAAACTCCAGAAAGCTTCTTAGCTCGATTTAACGTTGATGTTCGTGTGATGAACGAAGTCGTGTCCATCGACCGACACAACAAGCAGGTTACGGTTAAGAGCCTACTTGATGGTAGTGAGTATACTGAAAGCTACGACTTCCTCTTGCTGAGCCCTGGCGCTGGTCCTGTGGTTCCTCCAATCCCTGGTATCGATAACCCATTGACGCACTCGCTGCGCAACATTCCAGATATGGATCGTATTATCCAAACTATTCAGATGAACAAGCCAGAGCACGCAACGGTTGTCGGTGGTGGGTTCATTGGTCTAGAGATGATGGAAGCGTTCCACCAGCTAGGAATTAAAACCACCCTTATTGAGATGGCTGATCAGGTAATGACGCCGGTTGATCGTGAAATGGCGGGCTTTGCTCACGCAGAAATTCGTCAAAAAGGCATCGATCTTAAACTAGGAGTTGCGCTTGAAGCCGTTGAGTATATACCAAACCAACATATTGCCAGCTTTAGCTCCGGCGAAGACACTGAACACCAACATATCGAAGGTGAACTAAACCTCATCCTGAATAATGGTGAGACGTTAACTACCGATATATTGATTATGGCCATCGGCGTGCGCCCTGAGACTAAGTTAGCAAAAGAAGCAGGACTTCAAATTGGTGGGCTGGGTGGAATCTACACCAATGAAATGATGCAGACTAGCGATCCTAGCATCTACGCTGTCGGTGATGCAGTCGAAGAAAAAGACTTTGTCACAGGTTCACAAACTCTAGTTCCGCTTGCTGGCCCTGCTAACCGTCAAGGTCGTATGGCTGCCGACAACATGCTCGGACGCAATGAAACCTACCAGGGCACTCAGGGCACCGCTATTTGTAAGATCTTTGACTTAGCTGTTGCTTCTACAGGCAAAAACGAGAAACAACTTAAACGTGACGGTATCGACTATGAAAAAGTCTATGTGCATACCGCAAGCCACGCGAGCTACTACCCGGGCGCTGAGATTGTATCGTTCAAGATGTTGTTCGATCCAAAAACAGGCAAGATCTTTGGTGCGCAAGCAGTGGGCAAAGATGGTGTCGATAAACGTATTGATGTGATGGCCGTTGCTCAGCGTGCAGGAATGACCGTTGAACAGCTACAACACCTTGAACTGACCTATGCACCGCCATACGGTAGCGCCAAAGATGTGATTAATCAGGCTGCATTTGTTGCTAACAACATCATCAAGGGTGACGCGACTGCTATCCATTTTGATCAGATCGATAATCTATCTGATGATCAAGTGCTGCTTGATGTACGTAATCCGGGTGAGTTGCAAAATGTTGGCTTTATTGAAGGGGCAATCAATATTCCTGTCGACCAGCTTCGTCAGCGCATGGACGAACTGCCAAAAGACAAAGAGATTGTAATCTATTGCCAAGTTGGTCTGCGTGGAAATGTCGCTTACCGTCAATTAGTTAACAATGGCTTTAAAGCTCGTAACCTGATTGGTGGCTATCGTACTTATAAATTTGCTCAGGCATAGAGCAACGACATAACAAAAAACTGCACTTTCATTTGGGAACCTCTGGTTCCCTTTTTTTGTTCCCAAACCTTGCTGTTGCTCACTACAACCTTTGTCTAGTTCAGCCGTGAGATTGATTTAGATCATTTTTTATCTAGTTATCTACGGTTATGTTGACAAGGTGTTAACGAAAAAGTAACAAGGAAGGTGCCTATGGAATTAAAACAAGACCCACGCTGCTACACAGATGTTTGCGTTAACGGTAAATGGTTTCATCATGATCACTGCACAACTACGGCGTACATGCTAAAAGGTGGTGCTTCATGTTCTATAGAATTGGATAGAATGCCAGAAACTGAAAATGAACTCGTCGAGCTTATTTCAGCCCAGTTTTAGTCAACAGAGCTAACTTTTACCCCCCACTTTTGCTCTGAAATAAAAATGGTTGAGATAGAAAACACAAAAGGCAGGAAACTCCTGCCTTTTGTGTATTTAACGCTAAGCTAAACAGCTAATCTGCTCGCCTTATAACTGTTTACCGCGAATATCGCTATGACCGCCAGAACAAATGGTAGTACGTAAACATTCATCGCCTGCCAGCCCACGGTTGATTCCAGCCAGCCCGACATCAAAGCGGTGATGGTGACACAGCTAAAGACGAAGAACTCATTGAAGGCCTGAGCTTTTGATTTGTTGTGGCTCTGGTACGACTGGCTAAACAACCCTGTCGCGGCAATAAACATAAAGTTCCAACCTACCCCTAACAGGATTAAAGCGAGGCTGAAATGCCAGATGGACTGGCCGTGGATATTGATTGCAATACAGAGAACAAATAGCACGCCACCGGTCAAAATCATCCGGCGCGCACCAAAACGCTCTATCAGACGACCAGTGAAAAATGCCGGCACAAACATCCCCAATACATGCCACTCAATCACGCCAGCCGCTTTGTTAAAGTCAAAGCCACAACCAATCATTGCCAGCGGTGTCGCCGTCATCAAAATGTTCATCACAGCATAGGCAACCATGGCCGCAAATACTGACACCATAAAGTTAGGCTGCTTGACTATGGTTGCCAGTGAATCCACTTTGGTCGCTTCAGCAACGGGAACGGCTTTAGGAAACTGAATGGTCTGCAATAGACCCAGAGCACAGATATTGAGCACAATCAGCGCCATAAAGGCACCAACGTAAAGCCCATCAGACGACCATTGCTGCGAGTAGATCGCAAGGTTTGGTCCCAGCATAGCAGCAAGTACGCCACCCGCCATGGAAATGGATATCGCTCTGTGTCTTGCGCTCTCATTACACACTTCAATCGCCGCAAAACGATACAAGGTGCCAAAACCAATGCCGATACCAAGTAGAAAAGTCCCGGCACAAAACAGATAGAAGGCTTGTATAGAAAGCGCATAAGTTGCCAGACTGGCCCCAGTAATACCCACCAGATTACCAATACTAAAGCCTTTACGTCTTCCTAGTTTGCCCATGATCAGCGACGCAGGAATAGTGGCACTCATTAAACCGAGAAACTGCAGTGCGACAGGTAAAGTGATCATACTGGCAGTCGGAGCGAGCGTTTTGCCGACTAACCCAATCACAGAGATAAGTAAGATATTACCTGTCATCAATAACGCCTGACACAGGGACAATAACCACACATTACGGTTCATCGCAATGCCTCACTTACTGCCGCCTCTACGTGCAGCGCAACCGTGTCGAACAGCGGTACTTGAGTATCCTGTTGCTCAACCAACAAGCCTATCTCAGTACAGCCGAGAATGACCCCTTGAGCCCCTGCCACAAACAGATCATCGATAATAGTCAGAAAGTCATCTTTGGAGCGACGATTAATCTCCCCCTGACAGAGTTCGTCATAGATAATATTGTGCACCAATTGACGCTGGACACCATTTGGCACCACAACCTCAATACCAAATTTATCGGTCAAACGCTGCTTATAAAAATCCTGCTCCATGGTAAATACCGTTCCAAGCAGGCCGACTTTAGTAATCCCCTGCTGTTTTAGCTCACTACCAGTGGCGTCTGCAATATGCAGTAATGGCAAGTTCACAGACTCTTCAACCTGCTCAGCCACTTTATGCATGGTGTTGGTTGCAATCAGAATGAAATCAGCCCCTGCCTTTTCAATTGATTGCGCCGCCTGACACAAAATATCAGCGTTAGCCAGCCAGTCGCCTGAGCGCTGCAAGGCTTCTACCTGCGCGAAGTCGACACTATTCAGAATTATCTTTGCGGAATGTAGCCCGCCTTTAGCCTGTTTTATTCCCTGATTAAGCTGCTGGTAGTAGGTCGCTGTTGATTCCCAGCTCATCCCACCAATAATACCGATAGTTTTCATTCTGTTCCCTCTCCTGACGCTGTGTTAATCAATAAAACAGATAAGCGCTGATAATACAAACAAAAAACAAAAGGCCTCTGGGGATTAACCAGAGGCCTTATTCAATCAGCATCAATTACTAGTTATCTTCGGCAATAGGTAATGTCTGCTTAACGTAGCTTCCCGGAGCTGCTTCCAGTACAGGGAATTGTTCGCTTCCGACACTGAACGGCTCTACCTGCTCATCCGGATTGAACGATAGCAGCCACTGATGCCAGTGGTTCCACCATGAACCTTCACTATGAGAAGCGTTGCTCAGCCATTCGTCAGCACTGTCATCGAGCGAATCGTTGGTCCAGAAACCATACTTATTTTTCGCCGGATGGTTGACGATACCCGCGATATGTCCCGATTCTCCAAGAACAAAGGTCTTATTACCACCCACATTCAGCGCGCCACGATAGGTACCCTGCCACAGGGCAATATGGTCTTCCTTGGTCGAGACAAAGTAGCTCGGGATCTTAATCTTGTTCAGATCGATCCACACACCACCCACTTTGACGCCTTTATCCGCGACCAACTTATTGTTCAGGTAAAGCTCTCGCAGCATAAAGTTATGCGTATCGGCGGCGACGTTGGTACTGTCACTGTTCCAGTAAAGCAGATCAAAATCGACCGGACTATTACCCTTCAGGTAGTTATCGACATAGTAGTTCCAGTAAAGGCTATTCTCACGTAACAGACTAAACGTTACGCTCAAAGAACGGCCATCCATGTAACCCTTGGCATTGTTCTGAAGTTCAATAGCATTAATGATGGTGTCATTAATGTAGGCCCCCACTTCGCCAGGCTGAGAGAAATCGAGTAACGTAGTGAAGAAAGAGGCGCTCTTGATGCGTTTCTTCATTCGCTTAGCCGCGTAATAAGCGACGGTGCTGGCTAAAACGGTACCACCAATGCAGTAACCCGCAGCGTTGATCTGCTCTTGCCCAGTGATCTCTTCAATGGCACTGACTGCTTTAGCAACGCCTTCAGTGACATAATCTCCAAACTCGACATGTTGCTGAGACTTACCCGGGTTACGCCACGAAATCATAAATACCGCATGGCCTTGTTCTAGTAGCCAGCGTACCATCGAGTTCTTCTCACGAAGATCAAGAATGTAGTATTTATTGATAAACGGAGGAACAATCAAAAGAGGTGTCGCGTTAACGGTTTTGGTCAGTGGGCGATACTGAATCAGTTCAAACAGCTCGTTGCGATATACGACATCGCCCTGAGTATTGGCAATCTCTTCACCTAAACGAAACGCATTGTTATTGGTCATGCGAATTTTAAGAATGTCCGCACTCGACTCTACGTCTTGCTTGAGTTGTTCCAGACCAGCAAGCAAGTTTTCGCCATTCTGTTCTAACGTTAGTTTGAGCAGCTCTGGGTTAGTTGCAATATAGTTGCTTGGCGATAGCGCGTTAATTGCCTGTCTTGAGAAGAAACTAATACGCTCTTTGCTCTTCTCATCTAAGCCTTCAATGCTATCGATCGTTTCAAGGTAGGTTTTGCTGAACAGCAGGTATGATTGTTTGATAAAGTTAAAAAAGATGTCTTTTTGCCACTCTTCATTAGAAAAGCGTTTATCACCTTTTTCTGCACTAACCACATCATCGGTATTGGCTGTCAGAGCGACGTTCTGCCAAATCTGTAACTGTTGTTGCCACCATTCGGCCTGAATCTTAAGTAAAGCCGCTGGCTGATTAGCCGCACTTTCAAACAGTTTTGCGGTATCTTCGAGGTTAACCTCTTGCATTGCTTTATTGAGCGGGGAGTTTGCGGCTGCCCTGGTCAGCTCAAGATCTTCCCACCATTTTTGATTGGTTTCCTGGAGCTTAACAAGGTAGTCCGAAAAGAAGTGTTGTAACATATTTCGACTCCTAAGATCGGAAAAGAGCCGCCTTTCGGCGGCATAAAGGTCAGTGTTATGCAGGAGTCACTGTCTTAAGGTTTTCCGATGTCATCTGTTCAACATCATCTTTGAACTCTTTTGCGATAGCTTGCAGCTTATTGCTGTCATCCATCATTTGCTGTGAAAGCTTAGTCAGAACAGAAAGTTGTTGACCACTGAACGCAGTCAGTGAAGTTGCATCTTTCACTTCGCTTGCTGCTTTCATCTGTGCCAGACCCATTTCGCTGTAAGTGCGGATAGCGTTCAATTGCAGCTCAGTTAGTACTTCGACATTCTTGGTCACTAGCTTGTTGAATTTTACGTACGGTTCCATGCTCTTTTCTGTTTGCTCAGAGAATGTTTTGAAAAAATCTGTGTACATGTGTGTTACTCCTAAGTTAAGTCCGTTTAATTGGGTTAGTTAATTGATTTAATTACAACCGCAGTGCCCATACCGCCGCCGACACAAAGTGACGCAACACCATATTGACTTTCACTACGATTGAGTTCATGAATGAGTGAAACCAGAATTCGGTTTCCTGATGCGCCCAGAGGATGACCCAAAGCAATTGCGCCGCCATTAACATTGGCTTTATCAAGAATTGAAGAGACTGAAACATTGTGTTTTTCAGCAAGTTTATGAATGACACCAAGCGCCTGCGCTGCAAAGGCTTCATTTAACTCATAAACGCCAATCTCATCAGTAGTAAGCTGGGCTTTTTCAAGTGCTAAACTGACTGCTTCCACTGGTCCAAGCCCCATAATCTCAGGCTCGAGACCAGACTGAGCATAGCTAACAATTTCAGCTATTGGTTTAAGACCGTGCTGCTTCACCGCTGACTCACTGGCGACGATGATGGCGCTCGCCCCATCGTTAATGCCTGATGCATTACCCGCTGTCACTGTGCCTTCTCGGTCGAAAGCAGTACGTAACTTCGCCAGACCACTCAGAGTTGCGTCTGGTTTTGGGTACTCGTCGGTATCAAACACAACCGTTTCACGACGTTTTTTAACGTCTACCGGTACGATTTCTTGTTTAAACTTTCCTGCTTCGATGGCTGATACCGCTTTTAGCTGACTCGCCAGCGCGTATTCATCTTGCTGCTCACGCGAAATACCCACTTGTTTAGCGACATTCTCTGCTGTCACACCCATGTGGTATTGGTTGTAAACGTCAGTCAGACCGTCATTGATAAGCAGGTCAGTCAGGTTCATGTTCCCCATCTTATGACCATCACGGATGCTCGCTGGAGCGGTAAACGGTATTTGCGACATCACTTCAACACCTGCAGCAACAACAACGTTTGCATCACCCGCTTTGATATGACTTGCCGCGTCCATAACGGTTTTCATACCACTACCACACACCATATTCAGTGAGTAAGCCGGTACCTGATTAGGCACCCCTGCGTAGATCGCAGCCTGACGTCCAACGCCCATTCCCTGCCCGGCACTGACAACATTACCAACAATTACTTCATCAATTGCATCAACGGCAACGCCGCTATCTGCGATAGCTGCTTTGATTGCGATAGAGGCAAGGTTTCCTGCCGAAATGTCTTTTAGCGAACCGCCAAACGCACCAATCGGAGTACGTTTAGCCGCCACAATAAATATCTTTTCCATTATTCTGTCCCTGATTAATTCATGTATAAGCCGCCGTTTACAGACAGAGTTTCCCCTGTAATGTAAGCACCGGCATCACTGACTAAGTAAGAGACTGATTGTGCGATTTCTTTTGGTGTAGCAAGACGTCGCATAGGGATCTGTTCTTTAATGGTTTCAAGCACTTCTGGACGCATGTCTTCAACCATCGGCGTACCAGTATAGCCAGGAGCAACCACATTAACTGTTACTCCGCTACGAGCACCTTCTGCTGCTAATGCTTTCGAAAAACCAATCATGCCCGCTTTCGCTGCTGAATAGTTTGTCTGACCAAACTGGCCTTTGAGACCATTGACTGAGGAGATATTGATGACTCGGCCGTTGCCTTTTTCGCACATGGCCGAAAACAGAGGCTGTGTGACGTTGAACACGCTATTGAGGTTTGTTTCAATTACCTCGCGCCATGCAGATGGCTGCATTTTTTTGAACAGACCATCGCGAGTGATACCAGCATTATTGATGATCACATCAATCGTGCCTTCCTCTTCCAACAGGGTAGCCAGACGCTCTGCGCACTGCTCTGTGTTAGTAACATCCAGTTCAAACAGACGAACTTGTTCTTCGGTAAAACCTTTTTCGTTGAACCAGTCCAACGCACATTGATAGTTCCCTGTAAAATAAGTAGCGATGATTCGGTAACCATCATCAACAAGTTGAGAGGAAATAGCAGATCCAATTCCGCCTTTAGACCCTGTGATCAAAGCGATCTTCTTCATTAAGAGACTCCATTCTTTACAGCAATTAATAACCCAAATAAATTTCGTAAATTCTCGCAATATATCCGGCCTTGCACCGAATATTGAATAAATAATCTAAGGCTTTTTGTTGACCTCTTATTATTCAAAACTAATCGTTAATTATTACACTTCAATTTTTTTTTGAGATTTTATGCATAAAGGTGAACAAGCTCTCATATGGCATGAAATGTTATATAGGTGTTAATTACACTCAAATCATTGATTTTTTTGAGATTTGCGATATTGAACAATTTATCAACAATCGCTATCTTGCTGTTTTTGAAGGATATATAAGAACTTTCAGTTATTTCATCAATCTACATCACCTGTTTAACGAAAACTATTACCAACTAATATGTAAGCAGGAAAAATCAATATTTACCCGTTTATCAATATTGACCTTGGTATTAATAGAGAGGTTAATAAAAGCGTAAAGCATGAGTAATAAATGATAAGACTATGATTATTTGAGCAATAAGATAAAATAATAAACTTATACTTTAGTATAATATAGAACGATATTTCATTTGCTGACTAGGCCGTCAAAATCTAATTCTATTCTTTATCTAATAGTAGAGGTTTTACTCTGTTTAAAACAAAAAAAGCCCGAAATTTCTTTCGGGCTGGCTTAAATCGAATCCTAGTTCAATCCGTGAATTATCCGGCAGTGGATGGTTTGATTCGGTAGAAAATGGCAAACAAAACAGGTACCACAATTAAGGTTAATACCGTGGCAAAGCCAAGGCCTGCCATAATTGTAATTGCCATAGAGCCAAAGAATGCGTCGAACACCAGCGGAATCATTCCCAGTATGGTCGTCAAGGCGGCCATACTCACTGGGCGGACACGGGAAATTGCACTATCGAATACTGCCTGATATGGGTCTTTGCCCGATGACAGCTCGATATTAATCTGATCGAGTAACACGATACCGTTTTTCAAAATCATGCCACTCAGGCTTAGTAAGCCGAGGAAAGCCGTAAAGCTAAATGGCATATCCATCGCTAGCAAGCCAATTGAAACACCAATGATAGATAGTGGCACCGTAAACCAAATAACCAAAGGCTTTCTCAGCGAGTTAAACAGCAGCATGGTGATGATAAACATCAACAGGTAACCCATTGGCAATGAGCCAAATAGTGCTTCTTGAGCATCTTTAGAAGATTCATACTCACCGCCCCAAGTGATTTCGTAACCCTCTGGCAGGTTAATCGCCTCTACCTGTGGTTTGACTCGGTTAAACAGACTCGCTGGTGTTTCATGTCCAAGAACATCATGGTCAGCGAGTACTGTTAAAGTACGTTTTCTGTCACGACGCTGAATAAGAGGCTCTTGCCAATCCAGTGTTACGCCATCAATCACCTGCTCTACAGGAACATAGTTCTGTAATGTCGGGCTCCAGATTTTAACGTTGGAAAGTGACTCAAAATCAACACGTTCCTGCTCGGGAAGACGTGCAATGATTGGCAGCATATGAGTGCCATCACGCAGTAATCCGATCGGTGTTCCGCCGAATGCCATCTGCAATGTTTCAGACAGTTCTTGCTTCGAGATCCCCAGACGACGAGCCTTAGATTCATTGAACTGTGGAACCAATTCTTTAGTGCGTTCACGCCAGTCATGACGAACATTTCGCGCACCTGGATCTTCTAGCAGTACATCTTCGACCTGCACCGCGATATCACGTAGCACCTGTGGATCCGGTCCTGTAATTCGCGCTTCTATCTTAGACGCTGGCGAAGGGCCAAACTCCATCAGCTTGAACTGGAATGTTGGCTGATTAAAACGGGTAGAAAGATTCTGATCGAGCTGCTCAAGCAGTACAAACATGGTTTCACGGTCATGGGTTCGCACTTGCAACTGAGAATACGCTTCGTAGCTCTTCTCTGGTTGATATGTCAGAGCAAAACGCTGCAGTCCCTGACCAGTAGTTGTTGAGACAAATTCTACGCTGTCATATTGACGAATATAGCTTTCAACCTTTTTGGTTTCCTTGATAGTCTCGCGAATATCCGTTCCTTCCGGCATCCACATATCAACGTAGAACATCGGAGTGTTCGAAGGTGGGAAGAATTGCTGCTTCACCATACCAAAACCAAATACGGCAGCCGCCAGCAGACCAACCATGCTGATCACAGTTAACCAACGGAAACGCAGCGCAAATCTCAGGCTAGCGCCAAACACGGTGAACAAAATACCTTTGTACGGGTCAACCTCTGCCTGATTAGCATCACCGTCCTGCTCTTTGAGTAGCAGATCAGCCAAAAACGGCGTCAGTGTTAATGCAGTAATCCAGCTTAAGAATAGCGAGTAGCACAATACCCAGAACAATGAGCCCATGAACTCACCAGTGGCATCTTCCGATAGACCAATAGGAGCGAATGCGGTAATGGCAATAATGGTAGCGCCAAGTAATGGCCACTGTGTCTGCTTTGTGATGTCGATTGCAGCTTGTACTTTGGTTTTACCGCGTTTCAGGCCAACCAGAATACCTTCAACCACAACGATTGCGTTGTCCACCAGCATACCCAGCGCGATGATCAGCGCACCAAGGGAGATACGGTGAAGCTCAACATCGTTCTGCTTCATCAAGATGAAGGTGCCCATTACGGTAAGCAGTAACACTGCACCAATAATCAGGCCACTGCGCAAGCCCATAGCAAACAGAAGTACGATAATAACGATACCCACCGCTTGACCTAGGCTGATCAGGAAGTCATCAACCGACTTTTCGACCTCTGCTGACTGATTATAGAAGTAGTTAATTTCTACCCCGGCCGGGCGAATACTTTCCAGCGCAGCTAGCTCCGCTTCAAGCTTTTTACCAACTTCAACGACGTTTACGCCAGAACCAAAAGAGATCGCAAGGTTAATTGCAGGCTTCCCATTGAAGGTTAAGACATTAGAAGGTTTTTCTTGAATGCCTCGACTAATAGTGGCGACATCTTTAAGACGGATTAAGTTACCTGTATCTCGGCCATGAATAATCAATTCTTCCAGAGCTTGTTCAGAATTCATGGTGCCATTTGGGCGAATTGTCAGCGTCTGACCATTAACCATCACCTCACCTGACGACTGGACGCTGTTTTGCTGACTCAGCAGACCAACAACCGTATTCATGTCAAGATTTAGCGCAGCAAGGCGCTCCAGTGAAACTTCAACAAACAGCTGCTCTTGCTGATCTCCCGCAATGGCAACCTTACCCACACCTTTAACCAGTTCAAGTTCGCGGCTCAGGTAATCGGCATAACGCTTCAGCTCAACATAATCGTAGCCATCACCAGTAAGCATAATCATGATGCCGTACACGTCACCAAAGTCATCAATGATTTGGATTGAGTTAACTCCACTTGGTAGTGTTGGACTCAAGTCATTGATCTTACGACGCATCTCATCCCAGATTTGAGGTAGCTCGTCTGGACCATATTCCATCTCCATACTGACCATGATCTGAGACATGCCTTGCGACGAGGTCGAAGTGATCTTATCGATATAAGGTAGCTGACGGATCTCCTTCTCAAGCGGATAGGTCAACTCCTCTTCTACTTCCTGCGACGTTGCACCAGGATAAGTCGAAATAATCATTGCGTCTTTGATGGTAAACGCAGGGTCTTCTAGTCGGCCTAAATCCATAAATGAGGTGTAGCCACCAATGGCAAGAATGATCAGGAATAGCCAGCTAATAACTTTGTTCTTTATTGAATACTCAGCGATGCTCACAGCTCTGCTCCCTTAATTAGCATTCCTTCACGTAGCTTTCGTAAGTTTGAATTGATTAGCACGTCGCCCTGCTCAATGCCGTTGGACACAAGTGCACCATTGCCCGTAATTTGATCGATATTGATTGCAACACGATGGGCTGCGCCATCTTGTAGTTTCCAGATATAGAAATCTTGGCTCTGCTTTCCTGAATCAATCGATGTCATTGGCACCTGATACGCTTGATAGCTAGTTAAACCCGCTTTCGCTAAATCAACTGAGACTTTGGCACTGGTGCCCGGCAATACGCTCTGCTCAACCTGAGGCATTTTCAGCCACAGTTCGTAGGTCTGACTGTTAGGGTGCAGTTCACTGGTATGTTCAAGATATGTGACCTTGTAACTTAAATCATGCCCGGCAAATGTTGCGGTAGGCTGATAGTTTTGCGCCTGAGCCTGAGGATCTAGCATCGCCAGTACCGAGTCTGATACTTCGATTTTTACGTAAACTTGTCCGCTCTGATAAACCGACACCACTTGCTCACCAGGCGATACATTTTCATGCTTCTTTTTGTCAACCGATGAAACAACAGCATCAAACGGCGCTTTAAGACGCATGTATTCCATACTTGCTTGCGCAGCACCCAAATTCGCTTTTGCCAACTCGAAGTTGGCACTCAGTTCGTCCAGCTCGGAATCTGAGATCATCTTATTGCTGCGTAATTCCTGACCACGCTTGACCTGTTTCAGTGCAAGCTCGTAACGGGCTTGAGCATCAACCAGTTTTTGGCGAGCTTTAGTATCATCCAATACCGCGATGATCTGACCTTTTGTTACGACATCGCCTTCTTTAACCAGCATCGAGGTGATTTCGCCATCCAGACGAAATGCCAATGGCGTCAGTTCCGCAGGCATCACTTGACCGTTAAAGGTTCGGAACTGAGTGTCTGTCGCTTCTGCGACAGTAAAAGTATCGACAACCAGTGGGTTAAGAGGACGATGCTCAGTTTCTGGCATACACGCGGTCAACATTGTCAGCGAAATGGCCACTGCAGAGAGATTAAATCGATTCATGTTAAATACCGCCCTCTTTGGTCCATGCTTTGACGTGCTGACCAGCAACGAGATTTTCCACTCCGGCTTGCACAATTAGATCGCCCTCTTTGAGACCCGAAATGACATTGCCCTGCGCATCTAAGGTCACATCTACGGCAGTAATAACCTGCTGTTGTTTATCAAATTTGAACAACTGACCATGGTCACCGTCTCTGCTAATCCATGCACTCGATGCAATGTCGACCTTGGCAAAACGCTTTTCATTAAGCAATTGAACTTGCGCGGTCATTCCCGGTAGGAGATTGAGGTTTGTAGGACGCTGAAAAGACAAACTTGCCGTGTAACTATTGGTGTCTGAATCTGGCTGAGTCGAAATCTCTTTGAACTTAGCTGGAATTGCCAGATGTTGATGACTATCCATCACTACGTTAAAGCTAGAGCTCTCGATATGATCCAATCCATATTGCTCGGCATAACTCACCGGAATCGCGAACACCACATCCAGAACCTGGTTGTCGATTACGTTAAGAATTGGCTGGTTTGAACCAACTACCTGATGCTCTTTACTAAAGATCAGTGAAACCACACCATCAAACGGGGCAGTAATTTGAGTGTAAGCCAGATCGGTTTTTGCTTGCTCAAACGCAGCTTTTGCCGCTTTATAAGCTGTCTCACTCTGATCATAAGTATCAACACTAATCAGGCTTTTAGCATGCAGAGCAACAGCGCGCTGATAGGCTGTTTTCGCCAAGGCATACTCAGCATTTTTTGCGTCATACGCCAACTGGTAATCAGTAGGATCCAGCCAGGCTAACGACTCGCCTTTCTTCACTGAACTACCCATTCTGACATCAACTTTTTCAATTTCGCCCGCTACCTGAAACGACATTGCTGCTCGATTCGTCGCATCAATATTAGCGATAAAAGTGTCGTAACGACTATCGAGTAGATTTGGGATCTCCACCAGTTTCACTGGGGTAATAACAGATTGGTTCACTTCTGAATTGGCTTTGTTACAACCAGCGATGGTCACCGCTATAGCACCGACCGCGACCCACTTTCCAACGGGTATCATTCCTTTCATTGATATGCTCATTGCATGCTATCTATTTTTATTACACACATGTGCAGTATATGAATATTATGTTTGAGATCAATGTTTATTTTCCACCTGTACAATAAATTGGTCACATGAGCTATGCTATTTATGCGTGTGATTGATGAAATCCCCCCGCTTTTCTGGTAGAAAGAGGGCGTTTGAAGAAATTGACTGAAACTATGACTGAACGAAAGCAAGGCCGAAGAAGTGCTCAAGACGCTGAAAAAACCAAATGCGAGATAATGCGGGTCGCTACCGAGTTGTTTTGCGAACTGGGTTACGAACGCGTTTCACTGAGAAATATTAGTGACAAGGCTGGTGTATCCCACAGCTTGATTCGCCACCACTTCGGCAGTAAAGAACAGATTTGGTACTCTATTAGCGATGGTTTACATAGATATATGGAAAGCTATATGCAGACCATTATCAGCCATATGCCAGCCAATGCGGGCTCAAACATTAAGCTTTATCTATTCGCGGTACGTTTACTCGCCCACATGCTTGACTGCAAACAACCAATTCAATTTATTGCTGATGCAGTCCGTCAGGAAGACGCTCTGTTTGATTACTTTATTGACAGTTCAGGCGAAATTGAGAATCTGGTTAATCATCTTGCACAACAGTACAACCAGGAACACCCGAACAATCAGGTCAAGATCTGGGAAGTAAAATGGCAAATGATGATGTTTGCCCATAGTGCAGCGAGCCTGACACCTTTTATGAAAGAGACTTGGTCTGATGAAACTGACGATTTATCATCTTGCCTTCTTAACCATTGGCAGATGTTCAATCGCATGATGGCATGCCGGTTTGAAGTCCCGCAAGAGATGGTATTGAATCCGACGACGCTATCAGAACTCGTGTATGAAATTCAGTGTCCGGAAGAAACGCTTGATAGTGATAGTTAAGCAATTGTGCTGCTAAGATTTCAGTTAACTACCGCCCTTTCTCACCATGACGACAAGGGCGGTTTTCATTTAGATCTTTTCCAATACAAACATATGGTAGCCAAACTGGTCGGCTAATTCAGTGCAGAGCATAACTTCATGTTTGATGTCTTTAATTGCCGCAGACTCGCCCATTTCAGGCTCTAGTTGCTCAATTCGCTCAGCTAGAGGAGCATAGTAATTCGACCATGCCTGCTCACTCTGCGGGAAGTGATTAACGACCTTGTATCCCGATTTAACCATCTGTTCGAGACGGGTTTGCACGGTTTGAATGTCTGGATACTCTTGCTGCCAGAACTGAATTGCATCACTGCCTGGCTGCTCAGTACGCCAAACCATATCACTCACGACAAGATGGCCTTGGTCAGATAGTAGCGGTTTCCACGCTTTTAATGCCTTCTCTACCCCCATGATGTATGCGCTACCTTCAGACCAGATAAGATCAAAACTCTCATTGGCGAAGGGGAGTTCAGTCATGCTGGCACACACTGTGTCGATTCGTTGTGAGATGCCCTGCTCAGCAAAGCGTTCATTCAGCCGAGTTAACGCAGATTGTTCATTATCCACGGCCGTAATATGAGCCTGACTTGAATCAGCCAACACTTGCGTAGCCAAACCTTTACCACAACCGATTTCCAAAATATGACGTGGCGTTTTTGCAACTAAAGATAGTGCTTGTTGTGTATCAGCTTCACTCCCCGGCCCCCAACGCTCCAGCGTTTCGAAAACCTTCATAAAGTCAGCCATGTATAAATCGTGTTCGTTCATGTCTTTAGATAACCATTTCAGTCGCAATGCTTCTTTCTCGCTGAAACCTTGCTTTATTAACCAATCCAAATGCGCATCCGGAGCGAGTTTATCCAGATCTGTGTGCCAGGCCTTACTGTCTTCTTCACCCAGCATCGCAGCAAGCAGACGACGAGACTTCTGTTTCTGCTCAATCTCTTGGTCCAGAGCGGCAAGGCGATTGAGTAGTAGTTGCCTGTCTACTTTAGCCTCGAGGCACACTTTGCATTCTTTAAGAGTCAAACCTCCAGCCAGAAGCTGTTGGATTAATCGAATCCGCTGCAGATCTTTATCACCATAGACCCGGTAACCGTTCTCCAGTCGATGACTTGAGATAAGGTTTTGCTTTTCATAATAAAGTAGCGCTGTTCTCGATAATCCGACTAATGCCGCCAGTTGCGATATTTTGTACACAGTTGCACCCTTGTCCTTCAATGGTTATGCAATATAAACTATAAAGTTGTAGACGGGTCAACAGGTAAATGTTCTATCAGCAGCTACAATAAACTGTGTTAGCATACTGCCCCTGAGCTGGAGCCATAATTCAAGGTAAATAGATGCAGCTACAAACCCTAGGTAAAGGACGTTTTGAAGCGCAATGGAGTGAAGACAAGCAGCTTATTGAGCAAGCTGTCCGTGATTGTATAAGCAGTCGCAGAATATTTGATGAACACGAGAAGCTACTCACTCAAGGTGAACACGTCGAGCACCTCTATCTGGTGGATTCTGGCAGGATTTCAATGGGTGTTACTGCACGTAACGGCAAGACATTTCTACTTGGCACACTGGAGTGTGAACAACAATTGTTTGGTGAGATGGAGTTCTTTACTGGCTACCGTTGCCAGATGGATATTGCCCCTGTTGAACCAGTTGAAGTCGCTATCATCGACGCCAAAAGACTGCAGCAATCCTTATTGGATCAACCTCGTTTGTCGCTCTACTTTGCCAGCGCAATCGCCATTGACTATCAGGATACCGTTGAGATCCTTTCTCGTCGCCTGCTCTATCCTATCAGTTACAACGTGGCTTATGACATCTACCATCAGTACTTAAATGATCTTCCTGTAGACGGCTTCCAAAAAAACTACTTAGAAGCGGAACGATTCGCCACATCAGACCGTGTGTATCGTCGTGCGATAAAAGAGTTAGAAGATAAAGGTTTTATCGCGAAAGAGAAAAAGGGACTTCGCATTCTCGATCTTGAAGGCTTACGTGCTTTCATTGAAGAGTGACGGTATATCTCCCACCGATAAGTAGAAAAGGTCTGCCAGGTGCAGACCTTTTAGTATTAACTCTTAGTTAAGCCGCATTAGCATGCGCAGTGACTGTCCCTTTGTATTTCATAGACATCAACAGCATAGCCACTACCACAGCGTAGATAACCGGTATTGCGTACATTACGGTCTGCAGACCTACCACACTCTCCATCACTGAGCTGATAGCCGGGCTAAACATTGCCCCCGCACTGCCACTAATTAGGATATACGAAACATTCTTACTGCTAGCATTGCGCACGAAGGAAACACCATAAGCGATAAAGGCATTGTATAGAGCTGCACAAGCGAAACCGTAGCCGTACGTCAGGTAAGACAGGGACTCCAGGTTGTCAGTCGTTACGATAATACTGGTAATCACCATCGCCACAGAAATAATCGTCAGCAAGAAATACTGAATTTTCATGCGCGACACTATCACTGTAGAAACCAAGGCGCCAATCAGTGCAGCCGACCAGTATTGAGTAATGATGTTGCCTGCTTGCTCAAAAGGAATATCGAACTTCTCTTTGACAAACATCGGTGCCCAGGTAAGGAAAGTATAGAGCGCCAGCATACCAAGGAATAGACCTACGCCACCACTGATGATGCCAAAGTTCCACTCCGACTTGGCTTCTTGATCGCTACCATTGTCGCCACTGCACTGGTTAAAGTTAGTCAGCAGCGCGACAAACATTGTCGCTAAAGCGACTACCCCAACACTCAGGTAACTGATGCTCCAGTTCATGGCGTTAGTGAGTGCATAAGTCGTGATCATTGGGAAAACAACACCGGCGATATTGAAAGTCGCATCCTGGACCACCAACATGGTGCTTTGGATTTTATCCTTCCAAACTGATACCACTATGGTGCCGGCAATACACAAGCCAACGCCGCCACAGAAACCAATCACCATCATACATAGCATCACAATTAATAGTGAAGGCGCTACGTAGAGGCTTAGGGCAGATAATGCGATGACTCCGTAACAGAGTATCGTCATGCGCTTGATACCCACTTTCTCAATCAGGAAGAAAGCAGCGATAGTACCCGCCAGTGCACCACCATTAAGTAATGAGAAAATTGATGCGACTTCGTTTACGTTCGCACCAAATGAATTTGCAATCGGTTCGACTAACATGCCGAACTGAGTCGCAAAGCCCGCCATAATAAAGTTGGCGAGGAAACTGATCACAGTGAGTGTTATTTTATTTTTCATTGTTCACTCCAAGAGCCTATAAGGTAGAGGTTGTTCTGTTAATGAGGGCCATGCACATGACCCTCATTGTGTTGGGCTTAGTTTTTAATCGCAGTTTCTAAAGCAATTTCAATCATATTGTTGAAAGATAACTGGCGCTCTTCTGCCGTGGTCTCTTCGCCCGTAATGCAATGGTCTGAAACCGTTAAAATCGCCAGCGACTCTATACCAAACTGATGTGCCAGACCGTATAACCCCGCCACTTCCATATCTACACCCAATACACCAAATCGTTCTAGGGCTGAGATCAAATCCTGGTCTGGATCGTAGTAAAGATCACCAGTAAATACGTTACCGACTTTGACATCTATCCCCTTCTCTTTTGCTGACATATAAGCACTGTGCAGCAATTCAAACGTCGCCGATGTTGCCATTTGGTAACCGCTGCTGCGCTTAGCATTAGTCGGAGAATCAGTGCCAGCCGCTTGAGCAAGAATTACGTCACGCATTTCAACATGCTTCTGCGTTGCACCCACGCTACCGATACGAATGATACGTTTAACACCAAAGTCATTAATCAGTTCGTGTCCATAAAGCACCATTGATGGAATACCCATGCCATGACCCATAACCGAAATGCGTTGACCTTTGTAGTAGCCAGTGTAACCAAGCATGTTACGGATATCCGTCACTAGCTTTGCATCTTCAAGGTAGGTTTCTGCAATATATTTTGCACGTAGTGGGTCGCCAGGCATGATAACAGTAGAAGCGAAATCGTCGGCGCAGCCTGCAATGTGAGCAGTCATAAGAAAGTCCTCTTTGTTTCTAATGACACAATCATAGATAGCAAACGGCGCAAAGTTTCAGGACAAAAGTCCGCTTTGTTTGCCGAAACCCGCATATTTGAAATTCGCTCAAATAGAACTTTCAAATAGGGACAGGCACCTTATCTCTTACGAGGACACACACTATAAAGGCAAAGATACTTAAAGTGTCTGTCCCTACAATTACTCAGCTTTAGAGCTCTATTTCTAATGAGGACAGGCACCTTAACACCCTCCTATTCACCCTCTTTTAAAAGGACAGTCACAATAAAGAATGAAATTGGGATGAGTTGTTGTTAGCTGCACCAAAGGATGGATTATTGAGAATTGCCCTTTGTTGTTAACTTTCTTAGCCTACCTGAAAACTTCCCCTTTAGGATGAAACATGACCACTGCCAGAAAACACCAAGTATGCGTCGATGCGACTCCTTATTATCATTGCGTTTCTCGCTGTGTCAGGCGAAGTTTCCTATGTGGAATAGATCCAATAACCCATCAAAGCTATGAGCATCGGCGAAGCTGGATCAAACGCAAAATGATGGCTCTTTCTCAAGTTTATTGTATCGATATCTGTGCCTACGCCATCATGAGTAATCACTACCATTTGGTCGTTCACATCAATAGAGAAAAAGCCGAAAACTTGTCGACTCATCAAGTAGTCGAACGCTGGCAACATGATCATAAGCTACCCGGTCTAGTGAGCAGGTGGTTAGACGGTCAACTCTCCAGTAGTACAGAAATCGAAGCGTGTATGACCATTATCGACTCCTGGAGACAACGCTTATGGGACCTGAGCTGGTTTATGAAAGAGCTCAATTTCTTCATTGCCTGCCAAGCCAACAAAGAAGATGACTGCAAAGGTCACTTTTGGGAAAGTCGCTTTAGAAGCCAAGCTCTTCTTGATGAACAAGCTCTCGCTGCTGCCATGGTATATGTCGACTTAAATCCATTACGAGCGGGAATAGCCGAAACGCCAGAGACTTCAGACTATACGTCAATACAAGCAAGACTAAAGGCGCTGGATGACCAACAAGAAACTGCCCCTTGTCTTTATCCGTTCGTAGGAAATTCAGCTAGCGAGCAACTAGATGGTATCCCCTTTCGTCTGATTGATTATATTGAGTTAGTCGACTGGAGCTCACGTCAATACAGGAAGAATAAAGCCAGTTTAATTGAGAGTGTTCCTCCAATCCTGCAACGGCTCAAGATAAACCAATCAACCTGGCTTGAAGCCTTTACCAAATTAGAACGTCATCGCAGTACTATGGTTGGTTGTACAGATAACGCTGTCCATGCCAAACGCACTTTGAATCGAAGGCGAACTTACCTATTTCGGCTAGATAGCTAATTGCCTACCACATTCATTGAGTATACTTACCCGCCATTTGTTCACATTGGCACTTATCCGTTTCTCGGTCCCGACGTCTAAACTCCAGTTCCTACAGAACCTAAAGAATAATCTGTATAATTCTTCAATAACACAAACTGACAATTACTGTGATTCATTTTCATGCCAAGCATTGCCAGATTTTTATGGTGTCTGTCCTTGTTATACCGCTTGTTATACCGAGACTGTCCTCACTACGTTATCTTGCCTGTCCCCATTAAAAAGGTCGCATTAAAAATTCCTGTATGCTCGAATGGCCTCGTTAAGCTTGGGCATAAAGCCCGGGTTATTACTTAGAAAATACTTCGAGATATAAAGTCCGAACTCTTTCTCTTGCTCTAGAATTATTTTGTAATCGCGAGTGTCATTTACGGTATCAAGAAAAGTTAATTCAGCAATTAGTATCGCGGTCACCGCTCCTGTATCTAGTTTCTCTTGCAGTTCATTAACCGACGTTGCTGCGAATACTTCTCGATAATCATTTGATTTTAACCAATGGTGAGTATTGGTATTCAGCAGGCTAGCGACTGTAGAATGTTTTTTAAATGTCGCATCATAAGGGTTAAAGTTTGACGCACTACCCTGGCGAACGACCCATACCCAACGGTTGATCATTAATGGCTCTGAAAACTCAGCGTAAACATCACGTTCTGAGTTTTGTGATGCCATAAAGAAACCATCAGAATGCTGCTTACGAAGCTCTTGCAATGCGCGGCCATGATTTGACGAAACGTGAATCGTATAACCAACCCCCATTGAATCCAGCACCTGCTTAACTGCTTCTGTTCCTATTCCGGATGGCACGCCATCAGAATCAATTTGGGTGTATGGAGGGAACTCAGGCACAAAAAAACGCATATCCTCAAAAGCGTATGCCTTCAGCGAAATAAGCATTGCAAGGGTTACTAGAACTAATCTATTTCTCATGTCGGTGTTTATATCCCAAAAACAAACCTTTTGATCATTATAGTATCTTACCCGTTCACACCACACTCTGCGCAGCCCTCAAGCCCATCTGGTAACCTGCTTCAAGCTTATCTCTATCTGTCGTTAATCTTCCAACCGTAAAACTCTCTTCTGGGGCTATAATCTTGATAGTGCAGTCTTCAGGAGGGTTGTGAATAAACTCTAGGGTTTGATTGTATTGTTCCGATCGTTTGAGCATCGCTTCCGCGAGCTGAGGAGTGTCATTCATCAGTCGACGCAACAGCCACTGAGCTTTTGGTGGTCGCTTCTTATAACCAAGCTTTTGCGACAATATCACTGTTATCTGTTTTGCTCCTCGCTTGTAAGCCTCAACAACGGGAATTGAGTCAGAAACTCCGCCATCGATCATCTTTCGCCCATTTACGCTTAAATGTGTGCGATAAGCCATTGGCAGTGAGCATGAAGCTTTAAGTAGAATCTCTAGATTAGCCTCATCGCCTAAAGTGTAGAGAGGCGCACCAGTTTCTACGTCCGTGGTAACCACATGGAAGGGTAAAGACTGCTCAGTAAAGGCCTGCATGTCGTATGGGTTCTGCTGTGCAATATGCTCCCATAACCAGTCGAGATCTAACCAATGGCCACCTTTGGCAAACCTCTTAAAGTTAATAAACTCCGGTTGGCAAGAATAGTCAGCAATGATGGTATAGGTACGACCGCGCTGGCCAGATAACCATGAAGCAAGGTTGGTCGCGCCAGCCGATACGCCGACACAGAAATCAAAAGGGTTATAATCACGGTCAATAAAACCATCTAACACCCCAGCAGCAAATATGCCGCGCATCGCTCCACCTTCAACGACCAAAGCATGTTTTGATTTCTTATCCATCTTATATCCTTCCCTCACTGTTTACGGGTCTGTCCCTTCAACCCTACTAAACTAGTGGTCAGATGTGTAGAGAAATTGTAGATAATCAAATGCAGACGAGTGAAGAAACCATGATTCAACAGCACCTCCACTCACAAACTATTTCATAGCTCCCACACAACGACCAAACTAACAATTATCGTGTCTGTCCCGATAATAATTTCACGTTAATTGCTGTTGGCTCTCAATGATTTCGTTAACAATCCCGTAATCCACGGCCTCTTGTGCTGTCATCCAGTGGTCTCTATCAATATCCTCCAACACTTTGTCCATATCCTGACCGGTCGCGTCTGAAATCACCTTGGCAATGCGGCGCTTCATTTTACTGATCTCTTCCATCTGGATAAGTATGTCACTCACCTGCCCCTGACTGCCGCCAGATGGCTGATGAATCATAAAACGGGTATTAGGTAGAGCGTATCGATTACACTTTTCAGCTGCGAGATAAATATGGGTGCCAGCACTAGCGACATAGCCAGTACCAATGATGATTACTTTGGAAGTAACAAACTTGATCATGTCATGAATCGAGTCACCTGACTCAACATGCCCACCCGGTGAGTTGATCATTATGGTGATATCTTCATTCGACACTGAATCAAGATACGCCAGGCTCCGGCAAACCTTCTCTGC
>NZ_AEVS01000017.1 GCF_000189255.1 Vibrio brasiliensis LMG 20546
AAGGGGGAATTATTTGTGTCAACAACAGGTCATTTCAGACCATTATTTGTTAAGCACCAAATAATGGTGCCTCGAGGCGGAATCGAACCACCGACACGAGGATTTTCAATCCTCTGCTCTACCGACTGAGCTATCGAGGCAAAAGAATGGTGCCGACTACCGGAATCGAACTGGTGACCTACTGATTACAAGTCAGTTGCTCTACCTACTGAGCTAAGTCGGCACACTATATTCTTTGTGCTTTTGTTCGTGT
>NZ_AEVS01000016.1 GCF_000189255.1 Vibrio brasiliensis LMG 20546
ATTCCAACTAACACTCACAACCGCCTCCCCTCTCAACTCTCGATTCTCGATTCTCGATTCTCGATTCTCCAACATATGCTGATGTGGCATAATTGGATATCCCTTCCTATATTTATTCCATAATATTAATAAGGAAATAGATATGGCTAGGAAGCACCTCTTTATTGTGGCGGCGGAAGTCTCTGCCGAACTCAATCGCGGCGTCCTTATCGCTAAGCAGTTACAACTTGTTGCCAGCAATGCACGAGCACTCGCTCTCAGAGCTGGTGATAGTGCCGCTGGCTTCCACCCTATTACTGATTCTATCGATGGTTTAGTACGCCTGACTCTCACCACCTCCAGCTCAATCAATCAAAAGGCGCAGGAGCTCAGCAAAGTCGCGACTGCCGGGGCGCGAGCTTTGGAAGTGTTAAACCATTTCGAGTCTGTTTATCTGCGCGCCAAAGACGCTGCGTTTTTAAATAGTCTGGATCGCACCAGACAGCAGTGCCATCGCGAGTTTGAACAACTCAATTCCACTTTTTCTAAAGACTCTAAGCATCTGTATGCGCTGCTCAATAGCTTGTATAGCGAACTGCGGGTCGCTCGCATTATTTCCACCATGCTTAGCGTAGAAGCCTCTCAAGTAGAGGAACGCTTCAAGGATCAGCTCAATGCAATAGCAGATAGCGTTCAGGAGTTTGCAGAAGCTATTCGTGAACACGTATTGCAATCCCTCAAACTATTCTCATTGTTCGATAAGGAAAATTATGCAATCAAAAGTTCTGTATAGAGATGATGAACACCGTTGGGTGATGTTTGCCAGGGATCCCCTAAAACCTGAAAAAATCATCGATACCAATCAGTACATGATCGTCAATAAGCAGCAAGCTATTCTGCTTGACCCTGGAGGCATTGAGTTGTTTTCTTCGATGCTAAGCAGTGTCGTTAAAGAAGTTCCGATCGATCACATAAAGTATCTTTTTGCCTCTCACCAAGACCCCGATATCATTTCATCGCTGGGGTTGTGGGACAAAGCCCTTCCCTCAGCTACCCTCTACTCCCCCTGGCTGTGGGAAGGGTTTATCCGTCACTTTGGTATGGAGTCGATCTCATTCGCGCCTATAAAGGATGAGGGGGGCTGTTTGTCATTATCCGGGCTAGATATTCAATTTATCCCTGCCCACTATATGCACTCATCTGGTAACTTTTCTGTCTATGACCCGAAAGCAAAGATTCTGATGTCCGGTGACATTGGTGCTGCGCTAGACGCACCTGAGGCGCCATTCTTTGTCGAAGATTTTGAACAACACACGGCAAAAATGGAGTATTTCCATCGTCGCTGGATGCCCTCAAATAAAGCGAAACGGGCCTGGATAGATCAGGTTAGCCAACTCGACATTGACATGCTTTGTCCTCAGCATGGAGGCATCTTCAAAGGTGACAATGTTCAGCGCTTTTTAGATTGGCTAGAGCAACTGGATGTGGGAATCGCGGTCAAGTAACTCACGACAACAGATATAAAAAAACCAGTAGACTCACACCTACTGGTTTATCAATCGTCGAACAAGATAGCTTAATTAAGCTTTTACGCCCTGCTGTTGGTTCAGCATCGCAACTTCGGCATCGAGAGCTTCAAGCTTAGACTTCATCTGCTCGCGGCAGGTGTTAGCTAACTCGCGAACATGCTCTTTACCGAATTCATCGACTTGCACTGGTGGTAGCATCTCAACAATCACGTGGCCGTTGTTCCAGCGATTTAGCTTAATACCTGCAGTAGAGCTACATACGATTGGAATAATTGGTAGCTTCGCGCCGATAGCCGCATGGAAAGCACCTGTTTTAAAAGGCAGTAAACCGCGACCACGAGAACGTGTACCCTCTGGGAACATCCATACCGATACGTCACTGTTGTTCATGCTATCAACCACTTGGTCAATGGTGCCTTTCGCCTTTGAGCGATTAGCACGGTCAATCAGAATATTACCAGTTAACCAGTAAAGCTGACCGAACAGCGGCATCCACGCCAGGCTCTTTTTACCCACAGTCACAACTTTCGGTGTTACTGCAGAAGAGACAGTGAAAAGGTCCCAGTTGTTCTGGTGGTTAGCAATATAGATATGCTGACCGCGCTCGTAAGCATCTTCAGGAATACGCAGTTCTAGCTTGATGCCAAAAATACGCGACATCTTGCCAAACAGGCGACCAAAGGTAAAAACGTGCTTTGGGTTACGCGGGCTTAATAAACAGTAGCCGCAACCAAAAACAAACATAACAATTGCAAAAATCGCAACAGCCAATACACGTAATAGTGCAATCATTGTGGTTCTCCAAGATCAGCGAGGATCATTTCAATTGAGCCAGACTTTAACTGATCTGTCGTTCATAAAAAAGCCGAAACTCGCGTTTCGGCTTACAAGCGTTAGCTGATTTTATCTCTAATCGCGAAAACGTTCAATATTTGCGCCAAGAGCAGATAGCTTATCTTCAATTTTGTCGTAACCGCGGTCGATGTGGTAGATGCGGTCAACGATAGTTTCACCGTTAGCAATACAGCCAGCAATCACTAAGCTCGCTGAAGCACGAAGATCCGTCGCCATAACCTGTGCACCGCTAAGTTCATCAACATCGCCACAGATAACTGTGTTGCCTTCGATCTCAGCTTTAGCGCCCATACGCATTAACTCGGGTACATGCATAAAGCGGTTTTCAAAGATGTTCTCAGTAATAACACCACCGCCCTTCGCCATCAGGTTAAGCAAGGTGAACTGAGCCTGCATATCAGTAGGGAAACCAGGGTGAGGTGCAGTACGAATTGTTACCGCTTTAAGTTCACGGTCAGTCATATCGACAGAGATCCAGTCTTCACCCGTTTCAACTGCCGCGCCTGCTTCTTCTAACTTAGCCAATACAGCTTCAAGAAGGTGTGCTTTAGTGTTACGACACGTCACTTTACCGCCTGAAACCGCCGCAGCAACAAGGAAAGTACCTGTTTCAATACGGTCAGCCACTACAGAGTGCTTGCCGCCACCAAGACGCTCTACACCTTCAATAGTAATCGTATCTGTACCTGCACCAGAGATTTTAGCCCCAAGTTTGTTGAGGAAATCTGCGGTATCAACAATCTCAGGCTCACGCGCTGCGTTATCAAGAACCGTAGTGCCGTCAGCCAGAGTTGCTGCACACATAATAGTAATGGTTGCGCCAACACTCACTTTATCCATCACAATGTGAGCACCTTTAAGACGCCCGTCAACGTTAGCTTTAACGTAACCGTCTTCTAAGGTAATTGTGGCACCTAGCTGCTCTAAGCCATGAATATGTAGGTCTACTGGGCGAGCACCAATAGCACAGCCACCTGGTAGTGACACCTGACCTTGACCAAAACGGGCAACCAACGGACCTAAAGCCCAGATTGATGCACGCATTGTTTTCACCAGGTCATAAGGCGCGCAGTACTCATTGATGCTGCTAGGATCAACATGCACAGAGCCGTTACGCTCGACTTTTGCACCAAGACGCTCAAGTAGCTCCATCGTGGTGTCGATATCACGCAAGCGCGGTACGTTTGCTACTTCAACAGGCTCTTCAGCCAGAATAGAAGCAAACAAAATTGGTAGTGCAGCGTTTTTGGCACCAGAAATGGTTACTTCACCTACTAGAGGCTTTTTTGAACCTGTAACTCGAAACTTTTCCATTTTAAAACCTTACAGTGACATCAACTTCTTATCACGAGCCCACTCCTCAGGAGTGTAAGCTTTAATAGAAACTGCGTGGATGTCATTTCGTTGGATATATTCCATCAGTGGTGCATAAATTAGCTGTTGTTTTTTAACGCGACTCATTCCGTCGAAGCAAGCATCAACAGCAACGACTTCATAATGACTGCCTTCGCCTTTGACGTGCAGCTCTTCTAGATTCAGTGCTTCGTTTAAAATCTGTTGTACTTTTGCGCTATCCACAATTCACCCCTGTAGTATTCTTTAAATGCCCAGCAACGACTTGTTCTACGTTGCTTAGCTGAAACAATGTGCGCAATTCAGTCGGCACGAAACTGAGCATTATATGACAGTTTGTTTTTTGCATTCTCTAATAGATGAATTAGCATCACCATTCCTGCTGAGTCGATACGCTCAACGGCTTTTAATGATAACTCCATCTCATTTTGAGTCGGCTTGAACGCCTGCAGTTCAGTCCAGAGAGCAGGCACAGTGTCTCTGTCCAGAGGTCCACTTAAGGCACACTGATGCTCGCTATTAACTTGCCATTGAGGATGTGTCATTTAGCGGCACTCTCAAATCGAATCGCTTGTTTTGAAAGCGCTTCGAGCTCTTCTGCTACTGCCGCAATACCCTCTTGGCGTAGTTTAGTGCTCCACTCAGACTGTTTACTCGATAGCAAACTAATGCCCTCAGCAATCATGTCAAACACTTGCCATTCACCACTCTTTTTATCTCTACGCAATTTGAACTCCAGCTTAATGTTGGGTCTTGGCGCATCAATAATATCCACTTTTACGCTAGTGATATTTTTATTAGCACTACGTTTTGTTTCAGGACCAAATTCAATCGTCTGGTCTGTGTACTGAGTCAGAACCTGAGCATATGAACTGATTAAATAAGCACGAAATGCAACGATGAACTTACTTACATCCTCGCGTTTTGCGCCTTTCAGGTTTGGCCCGAGTAGTTTAAGTGCTGCATATTTCTCGTTGACGAAAGGCATCAGCTCTTCTTCAACAATCACTTTTAAATAATCCGGATCCTGATGAATCTTATCTTGCTCTGCTTTAAGTCGTTCAAAGGCTTGCTCAGAAACTTGCTTCATCATTTCATACGGCTGAGTCTTATCAATTTCAGCCGCTGTCACATTAAATGCGACAAAAAACGTAAGAAGAGTAAGTACTAACTTTCTAAACATCGTTATCTCCCTAATCTTCCGAACCACCAACGCTATACAGAACTTGTCCAATCAAGTCCTCTAGTACCAGCGCTGACTTGGTATCTTCAATATAGTCCCCTTCCACCAGCATCTGTTCATCGTCAAAAACAAAGCCTGGTGTTAAACCAATATACTGCTCGCCGATAAGACCTGAGGTGAGGATTTTTACACTTGATGTCTCTGGGAACTGGTTGTAAGTGCTATTAATAGCCATAGTTACGACCGGTAGTAACGACTCACTATTTAGGTTTATCGCCGATACTCGACCAACAACCACACCGCCCACTTTGACAGGTGAACGAACTTTCAAGCTACCGATATTATCGAACTCAGCGTTGAGCGTATAAGTATCATTGGAGCCAAGCCCTTTCACGTCAGCGACTTGAAAAATCATCACCAGAATTGCGCAAATTCCAGCAAGAACGAAGCTGCCGACCCATAATTCAATCTTTCGAGTTTGTTGCATGATTAGTTCCCAAACATCAATGCGGTTAGTACGAAGTCTAGACCAAGTACTGCGAGAGAAGAGTGGACTACGGTGCGAGTTGTCGCACGACTAATACCTTCTGAAGTAGGTATCGCATCGTAGCCATTAAATAATGCTATCCAGGTAACCGTGATTGCGAACACGATGCTCTTAATCATGCTGTTACCAATATCCTGACCAAGCTCCACCGAAGCTTGCATCGCCGACCAGAAACTACCATGGTCAATGCCTTTCCAGTCAACACCCACCAACTGTCCGCCCCAGATACCGACTGCCATAAAGATCATTACCAGCAACGGCATTGAAATGACACCAGCCCAAAAACGGGGGGCAATGACACGTTTGAGTGGGTCAACGGCCATCATTTCCATACTGGAAAGCTGCTCTGTTGCTTTCATCAAGCCAATTTCTGCCGTGAGAGCAGAGCCTGCCCGGCCAGCGAATAGTAATGCGGTCACTACAGGACCTAACTCACGAAGCAGCGATAAAGCCACCATTTGCCCGAGAGCGCCTTCAGCACCAAAATCAACCAGGATAACGTAGCCTTGTAAGCTAAGAACCATGCCGATAAAAAGGCCTGATAGCACAATGATGATCAACGATTGAACACCGACTGTATATAGCTGTTTTATCAACAGTGGAAGATTCTTAATTGGCTGAGGTTTACTGGCCAAAGCACCAAATAACATCAGGCTTGCACGGCCAAAAGACTCTGTTACTGATAAGGCGCGACGGCCTACAGAAGCCACAAAATTTGCTAAGCCTGCCATTATGAGAAAAGCTCCTCAGCTAAAGGTTGAGACGGGTAACGAAACGGCACTGGACCATCAGCATCCCCCAGGAGAAACTGCTGCACTTGAGGATCTGGATTTGAACGCAGCTCTTCTGGTGACCCGTAAGCAATGACTTTGCCATTGGCTAAGATATAAACCCAATCAGCAATGCTCATCACCTCTGGCACATCATGAGACACCACGACAGAAGTGACACCCAGCGCCTGGTTAAGGTTTCGGATTAACTCAACCAACACCCCCATAGTAATAGGGTCCTGCCCAACGAAAGGTTCATCGTACATGATCAGATCAGGGTCGAGCGCTATAGCCCTGGCAAGAGCGGCTCGTCTTGCCATACCACCAGATAGCTCACTTGGCATTAAAGAGGCTGCACCACGCAGTCCTACTGCTTCTAGCTTAAGTAAGACCAGTGTACGTATTAAAGACTCGTCCAAGTCGGTATGTTCACGCAAAGGAAATGCAACATTGTCGAAAACAGACAGATCGGTAAAAAGAGCACCGGACTGAAATAGCATGCTCATCTTTTTACGTTCTTGATAGAGCTTTTTACGACTCAGGGACGGGATATTATGGCCATCAAACCATATCTCGCCGCTTTCAGGATAGATTTGCCCGCCAATAAGACGTAACAATGTCGTTTTTCCTATCCCAGAAGGTCCCATAATCGCAGTGATTTTACCCTTAGGGACACGTAAGCTGACACCATCAAATATTTTGCGTTCTCCGCGAGAAAACATTAGCTGGTTAATTGTAACTAGGTCTTCGGATCCCATGCTGAACTCTTATACCTTCCCTTATGAATGGGCAATCATAAGCACATTCATTTACAATTTAAAGCACTGTTCGATTAATTGTGAGATCCACGAATGTTCTCGCTAATCGGCATGACATCTGGCTTGCCTAATAAATTAGATAATTTGGTTAACAATTAATTGAACGAACCGCTTCCCTTTTAATAACCAAACCGTCAAAATTAACGGTTAAATTCTCTCGTTGTATATTGATTAGGAATCATCATGTTTGAAGCCGTTGCGTTTCTCGTTATTGGATTGGTCTTTTTGGTTTGGAGTGCAGATAAACTCGTCTTTGGCGCTGCTGCTTTAGCTCGAAATGTAGGGATTTCCCCACTGGTTATCGGCATGACCATTCTGGCAATGGGCTCTTCTGCACCGGAAATGATGGTTTCAGCAACAGCTGCACTTGATGGCAAAACAGATACGGCCGTGGGTAACGTACTTGGCTCCAACATTGCCAATATCGCATTAATCTTAGGTATTACCGCCCTGATTAAGCCGCTATCTATTAGTTCAGCGGTTTTACGACGCGAACTACCACTAATGATTGGTGTCACCATCCTGGCGGGTGTTTTACTGTGGGATAGCCATTTAGGTTTCTACGAAGGCATTCTGCTATTCGCACTTTTTGCAGCCTTCATCCTGACAATGTTACGCATTAGCCGCAATGAGAAGAAAAATGGCGATGTGCTGATAGAAGAACAAGAATCTGAAGTGCCAGAGGGCGTCAGCAACGGAAAAGCAGCCATGTGGGTTGTCATTGGTCTTATCGTTTTACCTTTAGCGGCTGATGTTCTGGTCGACAATGCAGTCATCATTGCTCAGTACTTTGGCATGAGCGACTTAGTGATCGGTTTGACGATTATTGCCGTCGGTACAAGTTTACCTGAGCTTGCTGCATCTTTAGCAGGCGTGATGAAAGGTGAAGATGATATGGCAGTTGGTAATATCATCGGCTCTAACGTGTTTAATATTCTTGCCGTAATGGGCATTCCTGGCATCCTCAACCCTTCGGTACTGAGTGAGTTCGCAATGGGTCGTGACTTCTGGGTAATGCTCGGCGTATCTCTGTTGTTAGTTGCAATGGCATTGGGCAAGTCTCGTAGCATCAACCGTTTCGAAGGTGCTGTGTTGTTTTGCTGTTTCATTGGCTACCAAGCTTACCTAATTATGAATATGACCGCTTAAGCGCGTTCCGGAGCCCTTTATGTTTGATTATCGTTCAGCAGCCCTAGAAGTTCTGCAAACAGAAGTAGAGGCACTCAAGCAACTAGATCAGTACATCAATGACGACTTTATCAATGCCTGTGAACTGATTCTGGCGAATAAAGACGGCAAAGTTGTCGTGATGGGGATGGGTAAATCTGGTCACATCGGTAATAAAATTGCCGCGACCTTAGCGAGTACCGGTACATCTTCATTCTTTGTTCACCCTGGTGAAGCTGCGCACGGCGATCTTGGTATGATCGAACCAGGAGATGTCGTTCTTGCTATTTCTAACTCAGGTGAGTCTTCTGAAATTCTGGGTTTATTCCCTGTATTAAAACGACTCAACATTAAGATTATTAGTATGACTGGCAAACCTAAGTCAAATATGGCTAAGCTGTCAGACATCCACTTGCAAATCACTGTACCGAAAGAGGCCTGCCCGATTCAGCTTGCGCCAACGTCAAGTACTACCGCGACTCTGGTCATGGGTGATGCTCTGGCTATGGCACTGATGCAGGCACGCGGCTTTACCGCAGAAGATTTTGCGATGTCACACCCGGGCGGTGCTCTAGGTCGTAAACTGCTGCTAAAACTTGCAGATATCATGCACACTGGCGATAGCCTACCTCTAGTGACACCAAGTACCGTAGTGCGTGACGCGCTATTGGAAATTAGCCAGAAAGGCCTTGGCATGACTGCGGTAGTCGATGACCACCAGCAGTTGATCGGTATTTTTACCGATGGTGACCTACGCCGAATTCTTGATAAGCGTATCGATATTCATACCGCATTGATTGGTGACGTGATGACAGTGAATCCGACCACTGCAGAACCAAATATGCTTGCCGCTGAAGGTCTTAACCTAATGCAAGACAAGAGCATCAATGGTTTAGTGTTGTGTGAAGAAGGTAAAGTTGTCGGCGCACTGAACATGCATGATTTATTAAAAGCCGGAGTGATGTAATGTCAGAAATGATTGAAACTTTATATCAACCAGTGGAACAATCCACATTAGAAATTGCCAAACAAATTAAGTTGCTTATTTGCGATGTTGATGGCGTATTTTCTGACGGTCTGATTTACATGGGCAATGACGGTGAAGAGCTTAAAACGTTTCATACCCGAGACGGCTATGGCGTAAAATCATTAATGAACGCAGGAATCGAAATTGCGATCATTACTGGCCGCCGCTCTCAGATCGTAGAAAATCGTATGAAAGCACTGGGCATTTCGCTGATTTATCAAGGTCAAGACGACAAAGTAAAAGCATATCAAGATATTTGCGATAAACTCAGTATCTCGCCACAGCACACTGGCTATATTGGTGACGACCTAATCGACTGGCCTGTAATGGAACAGGTTGCTCTTAAGGTTTGTGTCGCAGATGGACACCCGCTACTGGCAAAAAGAGCAAACTATGTCACCTCAATCAAAGGTGGTCATGGTGCAGTAAGAGAAGTTTGTGACCTCATTCTTCAAGCACGAAACGAACTAGATGTTCACAAAGGTCTAAGTATATGAGTCTTTCTCGTATTGGCTATCTAATTCTGACTTTCATAATATGCTGGTCTGCTTACTATCTTTTCGACCAACAGCAGGGTTATGATATTCAGGTTGAGCCAGATACCGAGCTGCCGATGTTTAGCGGAAAAGGCTTAGAAAATACCTCTTATACAGAAAGTGGTATTCGCAGCTACGTTATTACATCGGTCAATCTTGACCACTATGCAAAAAGTGGTGACACAATTTTTAACCAGCCTGTTCTCAAGGTTTACAAAGAAGGAACCACTCAAGAGTGGGAAATTACCGCTGAACGTGGCGTTTTAACTCAAGAGCATGTATTAACGCTCTACGAAAACGTCCTCGCGACCAATTTGTTGCCAGAATCAGGTTTTGACACCTTGTCCACCGATATTATGAATATCCAGTTGGACAGCAGAGACTTTTGGGCAGACAACCAAGTCATTATGGTTGGCCCTCAATTTGAAACAGTAGGACAAGCGATGACAGGCAATTTTGCCGACAATCACGCGACCCTATACAAGCACGTACAAGGTAGATATGAAACTCTCACACCTTAGTCTGATTTCTTGTTTATTTCTGTCTAGCCAAGCATTGGCGCTATCTACAGACCAGGAACAGCCAGTTTATATCGACTCAGATAGTCAACAGCTCGATATGCAGAGCAACAAAGTGACCTTTATCGGTGATGTTAAGTTGAAACAGGGCAGTATCAACATTAACGCTGACAAAGTCATTGTTACTCGCGATCCAAAAGATGGCTCTATCCAAGAGATTGAAGGATACGGTGATTTGGCGACCTTTTCCCAGCTCACCGATGACGGTAAGACACTGTATGGCGAAGCCAAAGAACTGTACTACGTGATGGTAGATGACCAACTAACCATGATTGATCAGGCAATGCTATCGCAAGATGACAGCGTGATTCGTGGTACCAAGATCCGTTATAAAATCTCATCTCAAAAGCTGATTGCTGATGGTAAAGACAAGGGCGACCGCGTTTCTACCGTTCTACAGCCACAAGCAGTACAAGAATAGTTATGGCAATACTTAAAGCTGAGCACTTAGCTAAAACCTACGGCAGTCGAACCGTTGTAACCGATGTAAGTCTGCAAGTTGAATCAGGCCAAATTGTCGGTCTACTTGGCCCAAATGGTGCGGGTAAAACAACGTCTTTCTATATGATTGTTGGTCTGGTTGCACGCGATCAGGGCTCGATCACCATCGACGATAAAGACATCAGTATCCTTCCGATGCACAGCCGCTCACGTATGGGTATTGGCTACCTTCCGCAAGAAGCTTCGATTTTCCGTAAGCTGTCTGTAGAAGATAACATCATGGCGGTTCTTGAGACTCGCGAAGAGATGACTCGAGAAGAGCGTCAGGACAAGTTGGAAGATTTGTTGGAAGAATTCCACATTCAGCACATTCGTCACAGCGCTGGTATGGCATTATCAGGTGGTGAGCGTCGCCGAGTAGAAATTGCACGAGCACTTGCAGCTAATCCGCAATTTATCTTACTGGACGAACCTTTTGCTGGTGTTGACCCGATTTCGGTTATCGATATTAAAAAGATCATTGAACACCTGAGAGATCGTGGCCTAGGCGTTTTGATCACCGACCACAACGTTCGTGAAACACTCGATGTATGTGAAAAAGCATACATTGTAAGTCAGGGTCACCTGATTGCAGAAGGTACGCCTGAGCAAGTACTTAACAATGAACAAGTGAAACAAGTTTATCTCGGCGAACAATTCCGTCTATGATTAAAGGGAAGAACGGTAAGATTCTCCAGCATTAAGGCAAGCAATACTGAATGAAACCCTCATTACAACTCAAGCTAGGACAGCAGTTAGCGATGACTCCTCAATTGCAGCAAGCGATTCGTTTGTTGCAACTGTCAACGCTAGACCTTCAACAGGAAATTCAAGAAGCATTGGATTCAAACCCACTCCTAGAAGTGGAGGAAACCAATGACGAACCGACTGCTGAAGAGAATACTCGCAGTGAGGAAAAAGAGCCTACAGTAGAGCTTGCAGACAGCGCAGAGCCTGATGTTAAAGACAGCTCTGAACTGATTGAAAAGTCCGAAATCAGCAATGACCTTGAAATTGATACCACTTGGGACGACGTCTACAGTGCTAACACTGGTAGCACAGGCATCGCTCTCGATGATGACGCTCCGGTTTATCAAGGCGAAACCACTCAATCATTGCAAGACTACCTGATTTGGCAACTAGACCTGACGCCATTTAGCGAAACGGATCGAACCATCGCTTTAGCATTGATAGATGCCATTGATGACTATGGTTACTTAACCGTATCCACTGAAGACATTCTTGAAAGCTTCGACAACGAAGAAATTGAAATTGAAGAAATCGAAGCGGTGCGTAAGCGCATCCAGCAATTCGATCCATTAGGTGTAGCCTCAAATAACTTGCAAGACTGCCTATTACTTCAATTAGCGACTTACCCAGAAGATACACCTTGGCTAGCAGAAGCAAAGTTAGTACTTACTGACCACATTGACCAGTTAGGTAATCGTGATTACAAACTAATCATTAAAGAGACTAAGCTTAAAGAAGCGGAGCTGCGCGAAGCCCTCAAGCTAGTTCAACAGCTAGACCCAAGACCCGGTAGTCGCATCGCTTCTGAGCACGCAGAATACGTCATTCCAGATGTGTCTGTGTACAAAGATCACGGCAAATGGATTGTCACAATTAACCCAGACTCAGTACCCCGACTGAAAGTGAACCAGCAATACGCCGCATTAGGCAAAGGCAACAGCGCTGACAGTCAGTACATCCGCAGCAATTTGCAAGAAGCAAAATGGCTGATTAAAAGTTTAGAAAGTAGAAACGAGACTCTGCTCAAAGTTGCTAAGTGTATTGTTGAACATCAACGCGATTTCTTTGAGTATGGTGAAGAAGCCATGAAACCTATGGTGTTAAATGATGTGGCACTCGCTGTCGACATGCATGAATCCACCATATCCAGGGTAACAACGCAGAAATATATGCATACCCCTCGTGGCATTTTTGAATTGAAGTACTTCTTTTCAAGCCATGTCAGTACTGACAATGGCGGAGAATGCTCATCCACTGCAATCCGAGCACTCATTAAGAAGCTCGTCGCTGCCGAGAACAGTGCCAAGCCACTGAGTGATAGTAAGATTGCCGCTCTACTCGCTGACCAAGGGATTCAGGTCGCTAGACGAACAATTGCTAAATACCGAGAGTCATTAGGTATAGCCCCGTCAAGTCAGCGCAAACGCCTGTTATAGGGCCTAAAACCGAGAAGGAAAGTCTATGCAAATCAATATTAATGGCCACCACGTTGATCTCACCGATTCAATGCAAGACTATGTAAACGAAAAGTTTCAAAAGCTAGAACGCTTTTTTGACCACATAAACAGCGTCCATGTTGTATTAAAAGTTGAAAAACTACGTCAAATCGCTGAAGCTACCCTTCACGTAAACCAAGGCGAAATTCATGCCTCATCTGACGATGAAAACATGTATGCCGCCATTGATTCCCTGGTCGACAAACTTGTTCGACAGCTAAACAAGCACAAAGAAAAGCTAAACGCCCACTAAAACCATGCAACTAAGCGAAATCCTTACATTGGACTGCACCAAAAGTGCGGTCCAATGTACTAGTAAAAAAAGAGCCCTTGAGATGATCAGTGAACTTGTCGCTGAGCAGACCGGGCAAAACTCAACCGAACTATTTGAATGCATGCTCAGCCGTGAGAAAGTGGGCAGTACTGGCATTGGAAATGGAATTGCCATTCCCCATGCTCGTATGCAGTCCAGTGACAAAGCCGTTGCGGTTTTACTGCAATGTGAATCTCCCGTCGAGTTTGATGCTATCGATAACCGCCCTGTAGACCTACTTTTTGCTCTCCTTGTGCCAGACGCACAGTGTAAAGAGCACCTTAAAACCCTTTCTAGTATGGCAGAGCGTCTAAACGATAAGCAGATCCTGAAACAACTTCGTAAAGCTCAATCTGATCAAGAGCTGTACGATATTATGGTTAATCACTAATGCGTCTTATCGTTGTCAGCGGCCAATCTGGTGCAGGTAAAAGCGTAGCGCTACGAGTTCTCGAAGACTTAGGCTATTACTGCGTAGATAACTTACCGGTCGATTTGCTCGAAGTGTTCGTAAAAACCGTTCAATCCAGTAAGCAGAACGTCGCTGTCAGCATAGATATTCGTAACCTACCGACTGAGCCAAACCTTGTCGAAGATGTGTTAGCAGAGCTTAAACAAAGCTCAGATGTCAGCGTGCTGTTTCTGGATGCGAACAAAGAGACGTTACTCAAGCGCTACAGCGAAACGCGACGCATCCATCCACTGACACTAAGCCTGGAAAACACCTCTCTGGAACAAGCCATTGAGAAAGAGAGATGCATCCTGTCGCCACTAAAAGAACATGCGGATTTAGTGATCGATAGTAGCAACCAGTCTCTGCACGAACTGAGTGAAACGGTTCGTATGCGAGTTGAAGGTCGCGAGCGTAAAGATCTGGTAATGGTATTTCAGTCGTTTGGTTTCAAGTATGGCCTGCCAAGTGATGCCGACTACGTATTTGATGTGCGCTTCTTACCTAACCCGCATTGGGAACCAGATTTAAGGCCTCTTACCGGTCTGGATGCACCAATTAAGTCGTTCTTAGAAGGCCATCAAGAGGTGATGGAGTTAAAAGGTCAGATTCAGAAGTTTATCGAAGACTGGCTGCCACTGTTAGAAAAAAACAATCGCAGTTATCTGACCGTCGCTATTGGCTGTACTGGTGGAAAACACCGCTCAGTCTACCTCACCCAACAGATTGGCGAGTACTTTGCCCAAATGGGCCATCAGGTACAAATCCGCCACGCTTCATTAGAGAAAAATCATAAGGAATAGTTTATGCAGCAGCAAAGTCGTACTGTGTTAATTCAAAATCGTCTGGGGCTCCATGCCCGTGCTGCTGTAAAACTGGTTGAACTCGCTCAATCTTATGACGCTATTCTCACCATCCAGAACCATGAAGGCAAAGAAGCAACCGCTGATAGCGTAATGGGACTGCTGATGCTGGAGTCAGCTCAAGGTGAACACGTGACAATCAGCGCCGAAGGCAGCGATGCTCATCCAGCGCTTGAAGCAGTGTGTCATCTGATTGAAGATAAATTCGATGAAGATGAGTAATCGCCCAAATGGTCTAACTAATTGACCTTCCTTCACATTAACTTATTAAATCCGTCCTAAAATTCAGTTACTATTCACAGTATTGTAGGAATATAGAGTCAGGGGGAATCAATGGCAGAGCAAATAGAATTCGATCAAGCTCACCAGGCCCTGCAAGAAGTTACTGAAGCACTAGAAAATGGTCGCTTTGTCCATGTCCGTCGCCAACTACAGGACATGGAACCAGAAGATATTGCCCATCTCTTAGAAGCATCACCGCGAAAAAGCCGTGAAGTACTTTGGCAGCTTACCGATCCAGAAGACTATGGTGAAATCCTCGATGAACTAAACGAGGATGTTAAAGATGATCTCGTGTCTAAAATGGCACCAGAGATGCTTGCGGAAGCAACCGAAGGCATGGAGACGGATGACGTCGCTTACGTACTTCGAAGCCTGCCTGATGACGTCTCAAGAGAAGTATTATCACAAATGGACGCTGCGGAGCGTCTATTAGTCGAGACCGCTCTTTCGTATCCAGAAGATACCGCTGGTAGCTTAATGAACACTGACGTAATCACCATCCGTGGTGATGTCGACGTTGATGTTGTTTTACGTTATCTGCGTATGAAAGGCGAACTGCCAGAGGCTACCGATGCGCTCTACGTCATTGATGAAGAGAGCCGCTTAATCGGTGAACTACCCATCACAACCCTCATTACCACTCAGCCTGACGTCAAAGTCAGTGATGTAATGGAAGATGCGGATGAGGCAATTGAAGTCACCATGAGTGACTCAGACATTGCCAGCCTGTTCGAACGTCGTAACTGGGTTTCCGCTCCGGTTATTGATGACAAGCAGCACCTTGTCGGCCGTATCACCATCGATGACGTGGTTGATGTTATCCGTGAAGATGCCGAACACTCAATGATGAGTATGGCGGGTATGGATGATGACGAAGATACCTTCGCACCGGTAGTTAAATCAGCCCGCAAACGGAGTATCTGGCTAGGAGCGAACGTGCTTGCAGCACTGGCAGCTGCGTCTGTTTCTAACATGTTTGAAGCGACTCTCGACCAAATGGCTGCTATTGCGGTGTTGATGACCATTGTCCCTTCTATGGGTGGTGTTGCCGGTAACCAAACCGTCGCACTGGTGATTCGTGGTCTGGCGCTCGGTCATATCGGTGACTCCAACAAACGTGAGCTGCTTTTAAAAGAGGCGGCTATCGGTCTGCTCAACGGTATTATGTGGGCACTGATTATTGGTGGTATTGTCGTAGCCTGGAAAGGCAACTGGATGCTGGGCGGCATTATCTCTGCAGCCATGTTAACCAACCTGTTTGTCGCGGGCGTTGCTGGGGTAACCATCCCTATTCTGCTCAAGAAGATGAACATCGACCCTGCACTGGCGGGTGGTATGGCTTTAACCACGGTCACTGATGTGATTGGTCTTTCAGTCTTCCTTGGTTTAGCGACTATTATGATTTAATTCATCTCGACCACTGGTTATAAAAAAACGCAGCTCTATGAGCTGCGTTTTTATTTGGTCAACAATAAAGTTAGCCGTTGATATTAGGCCCAAGCCACTTCTCAGCTTCCAACATATCCCAACCCTTACGATCCGCGTAACTCTCAACCTGATCCTGCTGGATCTGTGCGATCGCAAAGTAACGAGAATCCGGATGCGAGAAATACCAGCCTGAAACAGAAGCACCTGGGTACATCGCGTAGCTCGATGTGAGTGTCATGCCTATCGTCTCTTCTACATTCATCAGATCCCAAAGTGGGCCTTTCTCTGTATGTTCTGGACAAGCAGGGTAACCTGGCGCAGGACGTATTCCCTGATACTTCTCACGGATTAGCTCTTCATTAGATAGATTTTCATCCGCAGCGTATCCCCAGATCTCTTTACGTACTCGCTCATGCAGATACTCAGCAAAAGCCTCCGCCAGACGGTCAGCAACCGCCTGAATCATGATGGCGTTATAGTCATCACCCTGAGCCTTATATTCATCAGCCAGTTCGCGCTCATTGATACCACCAGTCACCGCGAAAGCACCAATCCAATCTTTTTTGCCAGACGCTTTTGGCGCAATATAATCAGACAAACAATAGTTAAAGCCTTTTGGCTTCTCAGTCTGCTGACGTAAGTTATGCAGCACTTTAGCGACTTCAGTTCGCGATTCATCAGTATAGACTTCGATGTCATCACCAATGCTAGCTGCCGGGAACAGAGCACACATGCCTCGCGCCTGCATCAGGCCTTCTTTTTCAACACGATCAAGTAGTTCATTCGCGTCTTTGAATAGTCGCTGAGCTTCTTCACCCACTTCTTCATGATCGAAAATCGCCGGATACTTACCCACCAGCGACCAGGTCATAAAGAACGGAGTCCAGTCGATGTATTGACGAAGAGTAGCAATATCAAAGTCATCAAACACATGCACACCCGGTTTTGCTGGGACAGGTGGAGTGTAATTGTCCCAATCGATAGCGACTTTATTTGCTCGAGCCTGTTCAAGAGTGACAGGTTTAGTGCGTGGTTTCTTACGGTTATGCTGATCACGAACACGGACATAGTCAGCATCTAATTTCTCGACAAAAGCAGGACGCAGTTCTTCTGAAAGTAGCGAGGTACACACACCTACCGCGCGTGATGCGTTGTTTACGTACACCACAGGGTTCTTGTAGTTCTGCTCAATCTTAACCGCCGTATGAGCTTTAGATGTTGTTGCACCACCAATCAGTAGCGGCAAGTCAAAATCGAGGCGCTCCATCTCTTTAGCGACATGAACCATTTCGTCCAGCGATGGAGTAATCAGGCCTGAAAGACCGATAATATCGACGTTCTCTTCTTTTGCGACTTTTAGGATCTGCTCACACGGTACCATTACACCAAGATCGATAATCTCGTAGTTGTTACATTGCAGAACAACACCTACGATGTTTTTACCGATATCATGAACATCGCCTTTTACTGTCGCGAGTAGAATCTTACCGTTCGAGGAGCCAGCCTGTTTCTCTTTGTTGATGAAAGGTTCAAGGTGAGCAACAGCTTGTTTCATTACGCGAGCAGACTTAACCACCTGAGGTAAGAACATCTTACCTTCACCGAACAAGTCACCAACCACGTTCATACCATCCATCAGAGGTCCTTCAATGACCTCTAGTGGTTTAGATGCATTGACACGGGCTTCTTCAGTATCTTCGACGATAAATTCAGTAATACCTTTAACCAAAGCATGTTCTAAACGCTTTTCAACCGACCAAGTACGCCATTCAAGGGCTGAGGCATCCTCTTCTTTGCCAACACCTTTGCCTGCATATTCAGCAGCAATATCAAGCAGTCGCTCAGTACCGTCATCACGGCGGTTCAGCACCACATCTTCTACCGCTTCACGCAATTTGTCCGGTACGTTATCGTAAATCTCTAGCTGGCCAGCATTTACGATGCCCATATCCATACCATTCTTAAAACAGTGGTAGAGGAATACAGCGTGAATCGCTTCTCGGACGTAGTTGTTACCACGGAAAGAGAACGAAACGTTGGATACACCACCAGAAATCATCGCATAAGGAAGATCGCGTTTAATATCGGCAACCGCTTCAATGAAATCTACAGCGTAGTTGTTATGCTCTTCGATACCCGTTGCAACCGCAAAGATATTCGGGTCAAAAATGATGTCTTCAGGCGGGAAACCCACTTCATCAACAAGAATGTTGTAAGCGTTGGTACAAATCTCTAGTTTGCGTTCGCGAGTCTCTGCCTGACCGACCTCATCAAATGCCATCACAATCACTGCGGCACCATAACGGCGGATAAGTTTAGCTTGCTCGACAAACTTCTCTTTCCCCTCTTTGAGAGAGATTGAGTTCACAATGCCCTTGCCCTGAATACACTTAAGACCAGCTTCTATCACTTCCCACTTAGATGAGTCGACCATGATAGGCACTTTTGAAATCTCAGGCTCAGAAGCACACAGGTTAAGGAAACGCACCATACAGGCTTCTGCATCCAGCATGCCTTCATCCATGTTGATATCGATGATTTGCGCACCGTTCTCAACCTGCTGACGTGCAACTTCTAATGCTTCATCATAAAGCTCTTCTTTGATGAGACGTTTGAAGCGAGCAGAACCCGTAACGTTAGTTCGCTCACCAACGTTAACGAACAGAGTTTCTTTCTCAATAGTCAGTGGCTCTAAACCAGACAGTCGACAAGCAACTGTCAGCTCTGGTAACGAACGTGGTTTAACACCTTCCACAGCATTCGCCATATGGCGGATATGCTCTGGAGTCGTACCACAACAACCACCAATTAAGTTAAGGAAACCGCTTTCTGCCCACTCTTTAACATGTACCGCCATATCTTCAGGAGACAGGTCATATTCACCGAATGCATTAGGTAAACCTGCATTCGGGTGAGTCGAAACAAACGACTCTGAGATACGTGAGAGTTCTTCAACGTATGGGCGCAGCTCGTCTGGACCGAGGGCACAGTTAAGACCAAATGAGATTGGATTTACGTGACGCAAAGAGTTGTAGAAAGCTTCTGTTGTCTGGCCTGACAGAGTACGACCAGATGCATCAGTGATGGTACCGGAGATCATGATTGGTAGCTCGACGCCAACTTCCTCAAAGACAGAATCTACGGCAAAGGCACACGCCTTAGCATTCAATGTATCGAAAATGGTTTCAATAAGAATAAGATCCGAACCACCTTTAATCAGCGCTCGAGTCGACTCAGAATAGGCCTCAACCAGCTCATCAAAGCTAACATTACGGTAGCCAGGATCATTTACATCAGGAGAAATAGAACAAGTGCGGTTAGTAGGGCCAAGCACACCTGCTACATAGCGAGGTTTATCTGGAGTCTTCGCTGTCCATTCGTCTGCTACTTCTCTTGCCAGCTTAGCTGCGGCAAAGTTGATCTCTTCGCTAAGGCTTTCCATATCATAGTCAGCCATGGCGATTGTCGTCGCGTTAAAGGTATTGGTTTCAAGAATATCAGCGCCCGCTTCAAGGTAAGCTGCGTGAATATCTTTGATAAGCTTAGGCTGAGAAAGGACTAACAGGTCATTGTTGCCTTTTAAATCACAATGCCAGTCAGCAAAGCGCTCACCTCGGTAATCGTGCTCTTCGAGTTTGTAATCTTGGATCATGGTGCCCATACCACCATCGATCAATAAGATACGTTGCTTTAATTGAGCTTCAATCTGTTGCCTTACATTACTTCCCACGGTACAGCCTCATTCCTTTAATTATCTCTCCATCCTATCACAGTTATTAAAGGAGTCTAGACGTCTAAAAGATCAAATTGCTTACTTAGATATGACAAAAAGTGTTTGCTATTTAAACACAGTAGGCAGAAAATCCTCATTCATAATTTGTTACATACTGAGATTCCTAATGTCGGTCTATTACACTCTGTGCTTCTTATCTGCAGCTGCAATGTTGATTGCTTTTGTAAACAGCAAGATAGGTAAAATGCAAACCACAATCGCCATTACGGCTGGTTCGATGATGCTCTCCCTGCTTATCCTGATTGCTGGTCAGAATGACTGGTTCCAACTTACCGAAATCGCATCCAACACAGTCGCAAGCATTAACTTCGAAGATTTTTTGCTTAAGGGCATTCTGGGCTTCCTGCTATTTGCTGGCGGATTAGGCATCAAACTTCCTAACTTGAAAGACCAAAAGTGGGAAATAACCGTGCTTGCACTAGGTGCTACCCTGTTTTCGACCTTCTTTATCGGGTTTGGCCTGTACGGCTTCTGTCAGTTAATCGGTATTCAATTCGATCTCATATACTGTCTACTGTTTGGCGCCCTGATTTCGCCAACCGACCCGATTGCTGTACTGGCGATTGTGAAAAAGCTCGACGCTCCAAAACGCATCTCGACTCAAATCGAAGGGGAGTCATTGTTTAATGATGGTTTTGGTTTAGTTATCTTCGTAACCATCTTCACCATCGCTTTCGGCACAGAAGCCCCAACCGTTGGCAGCGTTACGCTACTGTTCATGCAAGAAGCGATTGGCGGCATCGTCTACGGCTTTGCACTGGGATTAGTTTTCCACTATCTGATTAGCGCAACTGACGATCACTCGATGGAACTTCTGCTTACTATTGGTATTCCAACCGCTGGCTATGCGTTCGCTGAAGTCCTTCACGTATCAGGGCCTCTGGCTATGGTTGTGTCAGGTATCATGATTGGTAACTGGACACGCTTCATCGGCTTCTCTAAAGAGAGTGAAGATCACCTCGACCACTTCTGGGAATTAGTAGATGAGTTCTTAAATGGCGTGTTATTCCTATTGATCGGTATGTCGATGCTGCTGTTCGAATTCCATAAGGAAGACTGGATTTTAATGGCGTTCTCCATTCCATTGGTGCTATCAGCGCGCTATTTGAGTGTGTTCCTGTCTTACATCGGCTTCAAGCGCTACCGCAAATACAACCCTTGGTCAGTCAACATCTTGACCTGGGGTGGTCTACGAGGTGGGTTAGCACTCGCTATGGCTCTATCCATTCCATCTGGCGTATGGGTTATTCAGGACAAGCTGATCGATGTAAAAGAGATTGTGCTGGTAATGACCTACTCAGTGGTGGTCTTTTCCATTCTTATTCAAGGCTCAACAATCACACCTATGATCGAAAAAGCTAAGCTTAAGCAAAAAGAGATGGATGAAGAGTCGAGTAAAGAGCAAGTGACTCAAGAATAGTCCCCTACGCAAATAAAAAAGGCAGCCATTTGGCTGCCTTTTTTAATCTGAAGTTAAAACTACTTCTGTACTACTTCGACCTTTTGTTGTTGCTTTTGCCAGCCTCTTCTTAGTCTCAGCAAAATGAAACTAGACAGAGCAACACAGAGAGTAATCACCGGAGCCGCCATCAATCCCGCTGTAATCAAGCGGTTGAGGTTTTCAGGTAGCATAGGAAGCAACATACCAAAAGAACATAACAGCAGCGTCCAAAGGATTGCACTCAACCATGAGAAGTAATGAAACTTGCTCACCTTGCTGGCTCTCATGCCCATCATCAAAGGTAGTAATGAACGCACTACCGGAATAAAGCGCGCACTGAACAAAGCAATTAAACCATGACGACCAAGTAAGGTATCAACCTGTGCCATGCGGTTAGCTGGTACAGCTTGCACCCAACCCTGCACTTTAGGTAACTGATTAAGTAGTCTCCCCTGCATGTAACCAGCCCAACTACCAAGTGCCGCACAAACACAGATAATCAGCAGGATAAGTATCGGGTCAAGTACACCTACCGCAGCTAAAGTACCCGATAGAACCACTACGCTATCACAAGGAAAAGGAGCGGCGGGAATAAAGCCACTTTCAAGAAATATCAAAGCACCGACTACACAATAGATCAGAAGCGCACTCTCTGGACTTTGTAAAACCGAGAAATCTTGACTCCATAGTGCGATAAATACAGAGAACATAGAGTCTAACATCGCCTATCCTTACTAGCTTGGTGTTAAGTATGCTCTGTTGTATCGCTGTTATTCACTCAGTACAAATTCAATAAGCTATCGTCAGGATTGATAAAAATGAAAGGAGATAAAATGAAGTAAGGGCGAAAATAAAAAGTGCGTCAGTTACGAACGATACAATTGCGTCCTAGAGATTTAGCTTCATAAAGATAACCATCAACTCGTGCCAATACATCTTCCAAAGGAGTAGCAAGCTGAGTGAAAGATAAAGTGGTCATCCCCAGACTGATGGTAATTTTTAACGGCTGATCTTCATGGTAGATTTCCATAGCTTCGACTTCTCGTCTTAAGCGTTCAGCAATCTCGAAACCCAAACTACTATCAGTATTGGGGAGTACCAGACCAAATTCTTCTCCCCCTAAACGACCTACCACATCCATATTTCTGGTTGATTGCTGGATGTGCCTCACCAAAGCAATTAGTACTTCATCCCCTGCCGCATGGCCAAACTGGTCATTCACCTGTTTAAAATGATCGATATCGAGCAGGACGACTGTCAACGGAGCTCGCCATCGAGCACAAGTACTAAGCGCTCTTTCTGTTTGCTCCTGAAAACTACGACGGTTAAATGCTCCGGTCAAAGCGTCGGTAGCTGCAAGTGTGCGCAGCTTATTTTCAAGGCTTTTACGTTCCTCAATGTCAGTAATAGACATAATAATCAAAGGTTGTTCATCGAATGACAACTTGCTAAACGCAAACTCAACCTGCCTAAAACGACCATCAGGAAGCAATAACATCAAATCACATGAAGCCGTCGGTACCCCCTCTGTTTGAGAGGCAACCAAACATAACCTGGACCTGAACAGTTTGTGGCTATGAGAGGCAATAAACTCACTCGGATGACGGTCCACTACTTCAGACTTGGGCCGGTTGAGCAACCGACAACTGAACTCATTAACCATTGTCACCTCAAGCTGAGGGTTACATATAATGATGCCGATTGGAGCAGCATTAACTAAGCCTTGTAATTGTTTAGTGACACGTTTTGAATGTTCGAACCTTTGTTGCTGCAACTCTTCCAATTTCTTTCGTAAGTAGATATCCCGAAATACCAGCAACCAGGTATTCTGCGTCATATTGGTCAGCCGAACACGCATAATGTACTCTGTACCAGAGCAATGAATGTTGATATCGGCACTCTTATTACCGCTGGTCTGGTAACCATTGATAAACTTTTTGAGTTCCGGCGAGCTACGGACAATTTCTAATTCAAATATGTTAGAAAAGTTTGACTCCGACGTGAGCAGTGGCGGGTCAAAATTACCACTTCGAATATCTTTGACGTTTCCATGGCTATCTATCCATAAGCTCATGTCGGGTAGTGAATCGAGAATCAGGTTTAATGTGTGGTTGCGGTGGGTTAACTCACTACAACTGATATCGAGTGAGCGTTCCGTGATGGTGAGTTGCTCATCGAAATGCTGATAGCCTTCATCTACCAACTCTATCAGTTGCGTTAATTGTGAATCATCAGGGATCCCGTCAGGATAAATACGCCTCAGCTGTCTCTGGAGTAATCGATGCATACTACTTTTCCGAGAATGCAGTTATGGTCATCGTCTGATTATGAAGCTCTGAGTTATGTCTGTTATCTAAAGGCGCTATCTCCCCATATGAATAAAAGCCACATAACATAGTGTGCTCGCCCAACTCCTCTCTAACAGCGTCAACCTCATCATCAGCTAGCTGCTTCAATAACAATTTACGGCCAACACAGCTAATCAGCACAGCAAATTGTGGCGAGCTCTCAATATAGTCGCGGCAAACTTTAGCTGCATCTTGTGCACCATCAATTAATGAGTCGACATTAGCTCTCATTAATCTTGCAGTCACGCCATTAGGAATATACCCGGCGAATGTAATCGAACCAGACTCATCATCCGTTGCCAATAACGTTCTGACCAATTTAGTTTGTTTCTCTACATCAGTAATTTCGAGAGGAAACCTCAGCCCACTCGAAGGCAATTCATTAGTTAAGTCACCTAAATAGCTGTGATAAATCTCCAGTGCATTCTGATCATCCAGCTCGTAAAGCACATTGCCCTCAGATCGAGTAACTTTTCGCTCGATGCCAAATGCACACCACCCTCCTCTTGAACCATAACTCACCTGAAGAGCCTCGCCATACAAACCGATAGCAACCACTAAGCCAGAGGCACGTACGTTTTCTGTATATACTCTAGTCTGATTAAAGTTGACGCAATCTCCGGCTAAACCACCGGTAATCTTAACGTGCTCGGGTAACTCACTACGCAGACCATCCACAAGAAATGTACCGTCAACCTTGAGGCCATCACTAAGCACAAAAACATGTCGTAAATCTGGCTGCAATAAATCTCTCGCGAGTGCACTCCCCAAAGCTTTACATGCGCCTTGATACTCCGATAAATAGCGCACGGACTTACGCACAGATGTCTTTTCAAACTGGATAAAAGTAATGACGAGACAATCACTTAAAGCACCGTCATTACTGATCTCACCTGCAGTAGAACAACCAATAATATGAGATTTAGGATAATGGTTTTTTAGTACTTCAGAGGCATCTTCGCTAAGTGAACCAAATACCATTAGCAAAGTATTGAAACTGTCTACTATTGACACTGAAGAGAGATCTAGTGGTTCATCAAAATCCCAAACTAACTGCTGTGTGTTCATAGAAACCTCCGACCATAAACTAAAGTTAGTTGTTTTGCCTAAGTTGCCACTCTTGTTTGGTGAAGCTGGAGAGCTGGAGAGCTGGAGAGCTGGAGAGCTGGAGAGCTGGAGAGCTGGAGAGCTGGAGAGCTGGAGAGCTGGAGAGCTGGAGAGCTGGAGAGCTGGATTATTATCTCTCTTTAGGAACAAGTCCTTTCAACACCTTTTGCATTCAAAGTTCTTTCACCATTGTCCCAACGGCCACCTCCAGAAGGACGAAGTCCGGTCTAGTTTTCCAGCAGCGAAGCGTTCCAGTTATCTCGAACGACGAAGTCCGCTCTAAACTCTCGCAGGGCGAAGACCGATCTCGGAGCGAAGCGTTCTATAGGACGCAGTCCGTTCTCGTTCTAAAATGCAAAAAGCCCGTTGCGTCAGCAACGGGCTTCTAAAACGACGAAAGCCTAGTCGTAAGACTAGGCTTTCTGAATAAATGGCGGAGCGGACGGGACTCGAACCCGCGACCCCCGGCGTGACAGGCCGGTATTCTAACCAACTGAACTACCGCTCCGCACTGGTTAGACTCTTGAGTCTAAATTTAAAGCCTGGCGATGTCCTACTCTCACATGGGGAAGCCCCACACTACCATCGGCGCTAATTCGTTTCACTTCTGAGTTCGGCATGGAATCAGGTGGGTCCAAATCGCTATGGTCGCCAAGCAAATTTTTAAATTCGGAAAGCTGTT
>NZ_AEVS01000015.1 GCF_000189255.1 Vibrio brasiliensis LMG 20546
TCGCTTCTCGCTTCTCGCTACTTCTCAAACAACTCAGTATGCAACTTCTGAATCGCTAATCGTGACACTGACTCATCGACCAGGAAGCACAGGTTGTGCGGGCTTGCACCGTAACAGATCATGCGTAGGTTGAACTCTTCGAGTGTGCCGAAAACCTGTTTTGCGTAGCCTTTGCTTTCACTCATATTGTTACCAATCAGAGCCACAAGGCAGAGGTTGTGCTCAACTTCTACGGTACACAATTCTTCAAGTTCCAGACGCGCTGCTTCTGGTAGTTGTGGTGCGCCGCCAGAGGTGTCGGTCTGATCCAATGTCAGTGACACACTGATTTCTGATGTGGTGATCAGGTCTACTGAGATTTTGTGTTTCGCTAGAATTTCGAAAACTTTAGCTAAGAAACCGTACGCATGGAACATTTGCGCGCTGCGTAATGTCACCATAGTTTGATTACAGCGCAGTGCTAAAGCACGAAATAGTGGCGAGCTTTCAACTTGGTGACGAATCCATGTACCACCTTTCTCGGGCTCTTTTGATGAGCCGACGAAGACTGGAATATCGTGGCGTAAAGCCGGAACCAGTGTTGAAGGGTGAAGGATTTTAGCGCCAAAGTTTGCCATCTCTGATGCTTCGCTGAAGCTAATTTCAGGAATCGGTGATGCTTTTGGTGCAATGCGTGGATCCGTGGTGTAGATACCTGGTACATCAGTCCAGATCTCCAGTCCTGAAGCTTCTACCGCTTCGGCAATCAAGGCGGCGCTATAGTCACTGCCGCCTCGGCCTAAAGTCGTAGTGTTACCTTCGCTGTCTGAACCGATAAAGCCCTGAGTCACCACGACATAGCCTTGGCACTGAGGAATTAACCGTTGCTGTGCTAATGAAGAAATTTGCTCTAGTTGTGGCTCTGCCTTACCAAAGTTACTGTCGGTACGTAACACGTCACGGATATCAAAGCGTACTGCATTGATACCTCGCTCTTTCATGAGTTGGGTAAGCAGGTGAGTCGACATGAGTTCACCACAGGCAACCAGGTGATCAGTCAGTTTGTGACTAGACTGAATTGATGCGGCTTCAGCGAGGCTAGTCACTGTATCGAGGATGGCGTAAACCTCGGTTGCCGTTTGAGTGGCATCTTCCAATTGATTTAACACGGCGTCATGAATTTCAGCTAACTTGGCTAAAACTTCATTGCGTCGAGTTTGGTCTTGTACGCCATTGGCTAATTCGACCAGTAGGTTAGTGACACCTGAACATGCGCTACTAACGACAAGTTTAGTGTTCGGGTTGCTTTCAATAATTGCAGCACAACGGCTCATCGCTTCAAAGTTAGCGACACTAGTTCCACCAAATTTAGCTACATTAAAACTGCTCACAGCATTTCTCCCAAGGCTTCCTGAAATAAAAAATTTTGGTAGCTATACCAACATCCAATGTTTTGCTTTGATGAAGAGATTTGAGCGAAAGAGAGGTCTATTTTTGAATGACTTACCTCAGAAGCTCATCATCAGACTGGGCTGATGACAGTTGTAGGGATTCAGCCCTAACAACCGACAGACCCAAACCGACAATTCGGATCCATCTCGGCACTACTCCCCCTCAAGGTGTTGTATTGGATTTGTGGCTCCACAACACGTCTACCTGGGCAGTGCTCCTCTTCTGCAAAATAATTTGCCATGTGGCATAAATATTCACCACATAACCTGCATTGAACGTGTTTCTGTGAACTATGTCAATGGCTTTCTTTAACTTTATGTCATTTATAATTTAACAAACTTGTGACACTGGTTTGACCTCGCTACTTTGGGCTAATTGTCGCGGCGGCAGAATTGGATTAAGGTGGTTTGATAAATAGAGATAGAACGAAAACGATAATTCAAAAGGAGCCGCTAATGACGATTCAGAGTTTTATTCCTCCCCACCGTATTCTTATGGGCCCTGGTCCATCTGATATTTCCCCACAAGTATTGCAAGCTTTGAGTCGTCCTACCGTTGGACATTTGGATCCGCTGTTTGTCGCTATGATGGATGAGCTCAAGTCACTACTAAAGTACGCTTTCCAGACTGAAAATGAATTTACAATCGCGGTCTCAGCGCCGGGTAGCGCTGGGATGGAAACCTGTTTTGTTAATCTGGTTGAACCTGGTGAGAAAGTCATTGTGTGTCGTAATGGTGTATTTGGTGAACGCATGCGTGAGAACGTGGTTCGTGCAGGAGGCATTGCGGAAGTCGTTGATGATGAGTGGGGCGCACCAGTCTCTGTCGATAAAGTCGAGCAGGCATTGAAAGCCAACCCTGATGCTAAGGTTCTGGCATTCGTACATGCTGAAACTTCAACAGGTGCATGCAGTGATGCTGAAGCTTTGGGTAAGCTAGCTAAGCAGTATGGCGTTTTGACTATTGTGGACGCCGTGACGTCGTTAGGTGGTGTGCCACTTAAAATCGATGAATGGCAACTTGATGCGGTTTACTCTGGTAGCCAGAAATGTCTGTCTTGTGTTCCGGGTCTGTCACCAGTGACTTTCTCTCCTGCTGCAATTGAGAAAATTCAGTCACGTAAAACGCCGGTACAGAGCTGGTTCCTTGATCAAAGCTTAGTACTGGGTTACTGGAGTGGTGAAGGTAAGCGTAGTTATCACCATACGGCACCGGTGAACAGCTTGTACGCCTTACATGAGGCATTATTGATTCTCAAAAATGAAGGTTTGGAAGCTGCATGGGCGCGTCATCGCGAGATGCATGAGAAATTGAAACTGGGTCTTGAGAAGCTTGGCTTCGAGTTTGTCGTTGAGCAGGAATCTCGCTTGCCGCAACTTAACGCTATTTATGTTCCAGAGGGCATCGATGAGGCGAAAGTTCGAACTCATTTGTTAGAGACCTATAATCTGGAAATCGGCGCAGGTCTGGGAGCATTGGCTGGTAAGGCGTGGCGAATTGGTTTGATGGGCTATGGTGCACGATCTGAAAATGTAGCGCTCTGTCTGCGAGCCCTCGAAGAGTCACTTAATCAATAAATAAAAAGGCGACCAATAGGTCGCCTTTTTATCGCATATACTCTTCTTTATCTGCTTTGAGTGCATCGATATCCGGTGGGATATAGTCAATATCGGAGAAATCTTTATCGGGGAACAGGAATTGGGCCTCGCTCCGAATTTGTTCTGCTTTGACGGTTTCACCTTGCCCTAAATAAGCCAGGATCAAGTTGTTGTAAAAAGCGGGTCTTGGCTTGTCTTTGATGATCTTAAGTGACCAGTCAATATATGGCTGAATAAACTCGTTTTGTTGCTTAATCAAGCCAATATTGAGGAAAGTACTATAGATATCCCAGTCATATCGGTCTTGCCAAACAATCGGATTGGATACTTGATTAAGGATGTCAGGGTCTTTCGGCTGAGAGCGTTCAAACTGAGTTAAGACATAGTTGGTATGTAGGGAACTGAGCAAATAGACACCAGCCACAATTGGCATAACTAAGCTGAATACACGCAGTGCAGCCTGCGAAATAATACTGAATGAGACTTGGTGGTAACTGCTGGTACGCTGGTCAACCCAGTAAAGCAGGATAACAAAAGTAATCCAGTGAATGGCAGAGTGGTAAAATGGGTACTCTAACTGGCTATGCAAGACGATAGGAACGAACAGACCGAACATCGCCAGGCGGGTGCCTTTCTTAGCTCGAGAAAGGCGAGCCAGAACGAAAACTGCGGCGAGAACGATCGCCAGCAAGGGCAGCAATCCACCTTCAACACCCCAGTAGAGTAGCTCATTATGCGGATGGTCCATGGATGCTAAGCCTGGCTTATAGTTGCCATTAAGCTGGTGCTGACGAGCAGTGTAAACAATGTATTCTGCTTCGAACCGGCCGTAGCCATAACCAGTAAATGGCTTTTCGATCAACATGTCCAATGCTTGTGGGAAGGTGTACTTTCTCGGGCTCTCAAGGTGGACTTTCTGACTGGCTACAGACTCTTGTTCAGCCGGCAGCATAAACGAACTAAACCCCAGGCCAACACCAAGTAAGATCGCCAGTGACCAGCCCGCCATTCGTTTTCTGGTCGCAAAACGATACACGTAGGGAAGAACCAGTGCTGTTGATAGAAGCGCTGCCAGCCAGCCTGTTCTTGAACCTAAAACAATCAGCAGTGGTACGGTCACTACAGGCATAATGTAGAGTAATGCGACTTCACTGATGTGACGTTGGTATTTGATGGGTTGACGAGTCAGAAGGTAGCCAGACAGAGCAAGTCCAGTGGCAAGAAAGCTCGCCATCACGTTAGGTTGCTGGAAAATACCATAAGGGCGATTTTGTAGCGTGTTATAACCGAATGGGTTGCCAGGTTCTAACAGTAAGAACTGAATCCAGCCAAATATGGCTTCAATAAACACGGCAATGGTTATAAACCACAGTAGGCGCTGCTTCTGTTTATTACTGAATCTGAACTGCTGCAGAGCGACAAATAACAGCAAACCAGCCCAGAGACCCGATAGCCTCGTCACGGCAAGAGCTGGAGCTGAAGCCGCGTAAAAGACGGGCAAGGTCATCATAATGCAGCAGATGAATAGGCCGATAGTCAGTTTGTTGTATCTTAAATAGCCAGCTGTGCCTAATTGATATAATCCAATCGCAAGGGAGAGACTGAGCATTAGCCAGGTGGTTGCATTAAAAGAGAGCGCAAGACCTGAGCCGCCCGGGTTAGGCATGAAAAAGTGCATCGCGACAAGAAATACCAATCCTAGCGAAGCTAAGAAAGGTTTGGTTAAAGGCAGTTTAGGCGCCTTTAACTCAAGTTCTGTTCCTGTTACGTGTACCGTTGCCATAAATCATAACACCTTAAACAAATAGACCAGTGATGTAAGGTCACTGGTCTATCAATCTCACATTAGTGATTATTTTAACATAGGTTTTAGGAATCTAGCAGTATGAGAACCTTCGATAAGTGCCACATCTTCAGGTGTCCCGGTTGCAATGATTTCACCACCTCCCTGACCGCCTTCAGGGCCAAGATCAACAATCCAGTCCGCCGTTTTAATCACATCGAGATTATGCTCGATAACCACCACTGTGTTGCCATGGTCACGTAGACGGTGCAATACGTTCAACAACTGCTGAATATCGTGGAAATGCAGGCCAGTTGTAGGTTCGTCCAAAATGTAGAGTGTTTTACCTGTGTCACGCTTAGAAAGTTCACGCGCGAGTTTAACTCGTTGTGCTTCACCGCCTGATAAGGTTGTTGCTGCCTGACCTAAACGGATGTATGACAAACCGACGTCGATCAAGGTCTGCAGCTTACGGGCAATTACGGGGACAGGATCGAAGAACTGACGTGCATCTTCGACCGTCATTTCTAATGCTTCATCAATGGTCTTGCCTTTGTAGCGCACTTCAAGAGTTTCTCGATTGTAGCGCTTACCCTTACATACATCACAAGGTACATACACATCCGGCAGGAAGTGCATTTCGACCTTAATCACCCCGTCCCCCTGACAAGCTTCACAACGACCACCGCGAACGTTGAAACTAAAACGTCCTGGTTTATAACCACGTGAACGTGCTTCTTGGGTTCCTGCAAACAGCTCACGGATAGGAGTGAAAATACCGGTATAGGTCGCAGGGTTAGAGCGTGGGGTGCGGCCGATAGGGCTTTGGTCAATATCAATTACTTTATCAAAGTGCTCTAAGCCTTTTATTTTCTTGTACGGTGCTGGCATTGCCGTTGTTGCGCCGTTCAATTGGGTATGAGCAATCTTAAAGAAGGTATCGTTAATCAAGGTTGATTTACCTGAGCCTGAAACACCGGTAATACAACTGAACAGGCCGACTGGAATTTGTAACGAAACGTCTTTTAGGTTGTTGCCTGACGCGCCGATTAGCTCGACAACCTTCTTCGGATCTTTTGGTGTACGCTGCTTAGGTACGGCAATCTCTTTGACACCACTCAAGTACTGACCCGTCAGTGAGTTCGGGTTAGCAAGGATATCTTCCATTGTGCCTTCTGCTACGACACTACCGCCATGAACACCAGCGCCAGGACCAATATCAATCACATGGTCGGCCATGCGGATAGCATCTTCGTCATGTTCTACAACCAGTACGGTATTGCCCAGATCACGCAAGTGAGTCAATGTTTTTAGCAGACGTTCGTTATCGCGTTGGTGGAGACCAATAGATGGTTCATCAAGCACATACATTACGCCAACCAGGCCTGCACCAATTTGACTAGCCAGACGGATACGTTGTGCCTCACCGCCAGACAGTGTTTCTGCACTGCGTGAAAGGTTGAGGTAATTAAGTCCAACATTAACCAGAAACTGCAGGCGGTCATTAATCTCTTTCATCACCTTATCGGCAATTTGAGCTTTTTGGCCTGCCAACTGAAGAGCAGAGAAGAACTCTAATGCATCAGCGATACTCAGCTCTACGATTTCCGGTAGGGTAGTGTCACCAATGAATACATTACGTGCTTCCAGACGCAGGCGGCTACCATCACAGCTTGAACACGTTTTAGTAGAAATGTATTTCGCCAAATCTTCTCGAACCGCGTTGGACTCAGTATCACGGTATCGACGCTCAAGGGTATTGAGAATCCCTTCAAACGGATGGCGTTTTACGCGAATGTCACCACGATCATTGATGTAGTTAAACTCAATTTCTGTTCTGCCAGAGCCAGTAAGAATAATGTCCCGGGTCTTCTTAGGCAGAGATTTGAAGGGCTCGTGTAGATCGAAGCCATAGTGCTCAGCTAGCGAGGTCAGCATTTGGAAGTAGTAGTAGTTCTTCTGATCCCAACCACGAATCGCACCTTGGGCCAAGCTTAGTGAGTCATCAACAATTACTCTTGCAGGATCAAAATACTGTTGTACACCAAGGCCATCACAGGTATTACATGCACCTGCCGGATTATTGAAAGAGAACAGGCGAGGTTCTAACTCTTGCATGCTATAGCCACAATGTGGACAGGCAAAATTGGCAGAAAAGACTATCTCTTCGCCATCGCCATCCATAGCTGTGACGACGGCAATGCCACCTGAAAGCTCAAGAGTGGTTTCGAACGACTCCGCAAGACGCTGTTGTAGATCATCACGGACTTTAAAGCGATCAACCACAACTTCGATAGTGTGCTTTTTGTGTAGTTCTAATGTCGGTGGATCTGAAAGATCGCAGGTTTCACCATCAATACGAGCTCTGATAAAGCCTTGTGCAGCGAGGTTTTCCAGCGTTTTAACATGCTCACCTTTACGTTCTTTGACGATTGGTGCAAGCAGCATCATTTTAGAACCTGCAGGTAACTCGAGAACTTTATCGACCATTTGTGAGATTGTTTGCGCGGCCAAAGGAACCTTGTGTTCAGGACAACGAGGTTCACCGACACGCGCATAAAGAAGACGCAGATAGTCATACACTTCAGTAATGGTACCCACTGTTGAACGCGGGTTGTGTGAAGTGGATTTTTGTTCGATAGAAATCGCCGGGGACAAACCTTCAATGTGGTCTACATCAGGCTTTTCCATCAAGGACAAAAACTGACGAGCATAGGCAGATAGCGATTCTACGTATCGACGCTGACCTTCCGCATAGAGTGTATCGAAGGCGAGGGAGGACTTACCAGAACCGGACAGGCCAGTGATAACAATCAGTTTGTCACGTGGGATGGTTAGGTTAATGTTTTTCAGGTTATGGGTTCGGGCACCGCGGACTTCGATCTGATCCATTTTCATTACTCTATGCAAAAACAAGTCGGCTAAGTATTACATAGAGTGAGAATTGTGCAAAGAAAATACTGGATAAAAAAACAGTAATAAAAAAGGCAGCGATAGAAACACTGCCTTGAGAATCGTTTGGGCGGTTTACGCTTCTTCTTTAGTTGTTTTCTGCTTACCTAGTTCAGATTTTTTGGTGTCTTTTAGGTAAAGGTTTTCGAAGCAGTAGTTAGTCGCTTCAATGTAGCCTTCAACGCTACCACAGTCAAAGCGCTGACCTTTGAATTTGTACGCCAGAACACAACCCGCTTTTGCTTGTTTAAGAAGAGCGTCGGTTATCTGAATCTCACCACCTTTACCTGGTTCAGTGTTTTCGATCAGCTCAAAGATATCCGGGGTCAGAATATAGCGACCAATGATTGCAAGGTTACTTGGTGCAGTACCAGGCTCTGGTTTTTCAACCATATCATCAACTCTGAAGATATCGTCTTTAATCATTTCGCCGGAAATGACGCCATATTTGTGAGTTTCACTTTCAGGCACTTCCTGTACGGCAACAATGGAGCAGCGGAACTGTTTAAACAGTGCAACCATTTGGGCAAGCACGCCTTCCTGTTCATTGACACACAAGTCATCGGCCAGTACTACGGCAAATGGTTCATCACCGATCAACTCTTTTCCGGTCAAGATAGCGTGACCGAGGCCTTTCATCTCTCGCTGGCGGATGTAGGTAAAGTTTGCAGAGTCGATAATGTCACGGATATCAATCAGTAGATCTTCTTTATTGGTGCCGCTGATCTGATGCTCAAGTTCGTAGTTCTTGTCAAAGTGATCCATGATGGAGTGCTTACCACGACCAGTAACAATACACATCCCGTCCATACCCGCTTGAATCGCTTCTTCAACGCCATACTCAATCAGTGGTTTATTCACCACTGGCATCATTTCCTTCGGCATTGATTTTGTGGCAGGTAAGAAACGTGTACCGTAACCGGCAGCCGGGAAAAGACACTTTTTGATCATTATTCAACCCTTTAACTGTTAACTGAATTCCTAACTGGCGCAACAATATCATGCTTTGAATGAATAGATAATGAATACGCCAGTTTTATAGCAATTTCGTGTCAACTATGTGCGTCAGGATATGGGGTTCATATGTTGTCTCGCCCACGAAGCGGCCTGAGCGCGATTTTTGACACACAATTTCTTAAATATTTTCTGCAGATGAGATTTGACGGTGAACTCACTAATAAACATATCTTCGGCTATTTGAGTATTAGAAGACCCGGAAATTAAGCAACGCAGAATCTGCAGTTCCCGAATGGTCAGGTCGACCGTTGCTGGGGTGGTTTGTGAGTCAACAACACTGCGATAGTAGTATAGTAATTGTGCAGACACTTTGCTCGGCAAGCAGTTTTCACCGTTAATAATGTCTTTACACTGTTTGGCCATATTCTCTATGGTCTCTTCTTGATAGAACAAGCCCTTGAGGTGACCAAAGGCGAGAATTTCGTCAGTGGAGAGTCGATGCGAGACATTAAAAATGATGGTTTCAAAGGATTTGTCAGCAAGGGGCAGATTACGAATCTGGCTCTTTAGTCTGGTATAGGCGTAGTGGTCAATCAACAATATACGGTGTTTATGCTGTTGTAATGCTAACAGAAGATCGCTCGGTTGCATGCGGGGGATAGGTAACTCGAGATGCTGTTCAAGTTTATCAATAAGTGGAGATTTAGCATTAACGTTCTCCGTTAGAAAGTGAATAGTTCTGGTATATATTTTTTGTTCATTGTTATTGTTCCTGTGTGTTTGCATTAGTGCACTCATAGAGTGCTGCAATGAAGCGACCAGTGCTAATCGAGGTGTGGAGTTTGGATTTGAATTCATGACAAAAAGTAATTCATGAATTACTCAGAGTAGCTAGTGTTGGATTGGGGTCTAAAAAACGGCTTAGACTAGTAGGAGTTATCCTAGGAACGGGGGACATTGTCAGCAGAGGAATTTGTCCCTAGCGCAAAGCATGTTATCCTATTGCGCTATTTATCTATCATTACCAATTTAGACGGAGCGAAACATGGCTAGCCGTGGAGTTAACAAAGTTATTTTAGTAGGTAATCTGGGCTCAGACCCGGAAATACGTTACATGCCTAGCGGCGGTGCAGTGGCAAATATCACTATCGCAACGTCTGAATCATGGCGCGACAAGGCAACTGGCGAGCAGCGTGAAAAAACAGAATGGCACCGTGTTGCTCTGTTTGGCAAGCTTGCGGAAGTTGCGGGCGAGTACCTGCGTAAAGGTTCTCAGGTTTATGTTGAAGGTCAACTTCAGACTCGCAAATGGCAAGACCAAAATGGTCAAGACCGCTACACAACAGAAGTTGTTGTACAGGGTTTCAATGGCGTAATGCAGATGCTTGGCGGTCGTGCTCAGGGCGGCGCTCCTGCACAAGGTATGGGACAGTCACAACCACAACAAGGTGGTTGGGGACAACCTCAACAGCCAGCTATGCAGCATCAACCTGCACAGCAGCCTCAGTCACAACCACAACAAGCTCAGCCTCAATACAATGAGCCACCAATGGATTTTGATGACGACATCCCATTCTAAGTGCTTGTTATTGAAAAAAAGCCGCGCAAGTCGCGGCTTTTTTATATAGTAAATAATGTGAAATACGAAATAGCTCCTTAAGTGTCAGGTAAGGAAGGCTAGCTAAGTTACTATTTATCGATTAGCATCCTGCAGATTTTAAATCGTATGCTGAGAAAAGGAATTCTTTATCCATGAGGTACACCCCTACCTTAAAGTTGAGCACCAGACTTGTCGCTTTTGTGACTGTTATTGTCACGAGTGCGATGTTTATCCTTTTTCTTGGTGGCACTTTATCTTTTAAACGATTAGGGCAAGAGTATCTGGACCACTCTCTAAAGGGCATTGTTGAAGTGGTAGATAAAGAGATGGAAGATCCTGATGCAGCCTATTCGCTGCAAAGATGGATGCCTAAAATGCTTCAAGCCTCTAATATTGTTGAGATGGAATTGCACTCTTCCTACGGTGTGATCTACCGATTTAAAGATACTGCCTCTAAAGTCGATGCTTCGTTGCTATACCAAACTCAATATACCCTAGAGCGCAACGACGGCTATAGCATCCGTTTTAAAGCGGTCCCTCCCTACATAGGGTATGGATACTCCTTACAAGCTTTATGGTCGACCACTTTAGCGGTTGGATTGATTGTTTTCTGCCTTCTTCGCGGTCTCAAATGGCTTAAAGAGCAGTTACACGGCTCAGAATTGCTTGAAGAACGTGGACGGATGATCTTAGCCGGACGGGTAGAAGAGTACGCAAAGGGCGACTTAAAAGAGTGGCCGTATACTGCCAGTGAAGCATTAGACCGACTGATTGAAGAGTTACAGGATGCTCGCCAAGAGAGAAGTCGATTCGATACCTTTATCCGGACTCAGACATTTTTAGATCAACTTACAGGCGCGGCGAATCGTGTGCTGTTTGATAGCAAGCTAGAGGCAGCGCTCTCTGAGCATGGCTCACATGGCGGTGTATTGATCATCCGTGTGGATGACTGGGAAGAGATCCATGAAGAGCAGAGTAAACAAGTTGCGAATGATTTTCTTATCGAAGTCGGAGAAGGATTAAACAACGTTATTCAACGTTATCCGGATGTGATTCTTTCTCGTTACTATAGTTCAGACTTTGCTATCTTTGCGCCGAATCTGTCGAGCAAAGAGGTTTCTAACATGGCAGTTCATTGTCTTAAACAACTCGCTAAACTCAACCCTCCTTCTCCGCTAGAAATGGACAATTGGGTGCATATTGGCGTTAGTATGTACCGCGAAGGAGAAAGCCAAGGGCGAATCATTGATGAGGCAGAGACGGCGTTAAAGAGTGCTCAGCTGCAAAACATCAATACCTGGAGCCGTTTTCAGAAGCATGTTGGGCCGGATGAAGATCGTGGCAGTGTTCGCTGGCGGACTCTGTTTGATGTCGCCTTAAAACCAGAACATTTGTATGTCTTTTCTCAGCCGTGCTATTTATTAAATCATCAGCAAGATAATAAAGTTGACCACTTTGAACTGTTCGCTCGCATCAATGATCCTGAAAAAGGAGTGATTAAAGCGTCGAGATTTAACTCAGCGATTGAGTCGGTCGGCTATGAAACCAAGCTTGATATAGCAACGATCACAACGATCAGGCGGTACTTAACTGAGTCAAAAGATACATCGACTTTTTCGATTAACTTACACGTCGTTCCTTTTGCCGATCGCAGCTACTTTAAATGGTTTCGAGATGAGTTGTTGCAATTGCCTTCTGAGCAAAGGGCTCGCTTAATCTTTGAGTTTGCTGAGGCTCGATTAGTCAAGCACCTAGACTATATGCGTCCGGTCAGCAAAATGATCGCAGGTTTGGGGTGTCAGGTTGCAATTGGGCAAGCAGGACGTTCTATAGTTAGTACTCACTATCTTAAAGAGCTTCCTGTGAGTTATTTAAAACTCCATCGCAGCTTAGTGAAGAAGATCGATCAGCGTCATGAGAACCAACTCTTTGTCCGCAGTTTGCTTGGGGCTTGTGCGGGACTAAAAACTCAGGTTATTGCGGTCGGGGTCGATAATAAACAAGAGTACAAAACCATCATAGATTTGGGTGTACACGGTATTCAGGGGCGATACTTATCTGCAGAGAAACAGCTATTGCCTCTGCAAACGGCTAAGAAAAAAGTGGCTACCCCTTCAAGCAAAGTACAAATAGGGCGACGAAATCGCTGGCGAAGAACATAGAGCAGAATGAACATTCAATCACTGATCAGTAAGATCAAACGCAGTAAACAGATGGCAAGGCGGCTAAGCGTTGTTGTGCAGCCTGACGCGCTCTATTTCTCTTCTTTGCCTGATGTTGAGTTGGCGCCGTCAGTCCCTTATCAAGGTTCTTCATGGCAAGAAACTCTGCTAGATACGTTACGAGAATCAAATATCTCAGAGGTTGCTCTGGATGTGGTAGTGAACTCGAACCTGTACCAAACCTATCAGATTGAAAAGCCAAGTGTTCCAGATGATGAACTCGCTGGTGCATTGCCGTTTTTACTCAAAGATCTGGTTAGTGAGCGAGTTACTGAGATAGTCGCGGACGCTGTGGCTCTCCCCAATAGCAGTAAGCTACAAGTTTATGTTCTGTCACGTACAGTGGTCAGTAACTTATACCACAGCCTGAAAGCATTAAATATCGAGCTAAACAGAGTCTTAGTCGAGGATGAAGTCTGGGGCCATACCAGCGAGTCAGCCAACTTTTTACTGCTTCAGCGTAGCAAGCAAAGTCAGTTCAGAGTCAGCGCTTTCGTTGGATCCCAATGTGCGTTCCAAAGAACGATTCGTGGTATCGCTTCTCCTCTGACCGGTGTTGCCAGCAGCGTGTTACAGCTAGATGGTATAGCGTTAGAGCTTCAACGTTCAATTGATTATCTCTCGTCTCAGTTAAGGAGTGTCTCACTTCATCACATGCAAATCTGTTGTGATGAAGAGGAACAACAACAGATAGTCGAGGCTTTGAGTGAAACGCTAAGTGTCAAAGTGTCACTGCTATCTGAAGCTCAACAAGAGTCTGGCGAGATACTGGTGCAAACGGCACAGGAGCTGGAAGAGGCAGAGATCAACCTTTTCCCATCAGAGCTCAAAACTAAGAAGGACTATTTCACTTTAACCAATGTCGCCTTGGTATGGGGTGTAGTCAGTACTGTTCTATTACTTAGTGCTGCTGTGTTGAACTATCAAAAGTCTCAGTTAGCTCAAGAGCTGCAATTGTACCGTGCAGAGGTAGCTGAATTTGAAAGACAGTCCGCCAGCTTAACCCAGAGGTTAAATCAACATAAACCTACCCCTGCTAAGGTAGCGGCCGTAGCGCGGCTAAAACTCGAAATAGAGGCGAAGCGCAACTCTCTTCAAGCGGTTAGTGAGTTCGATGAGAGTCAGCAGATAGGCTATTCCGGAGTGATGCGCTCACTGGCCGCTCTGGGACGCAATGATATTTCATTGAGTAAGATTTCAATTAATGCGACAACGCTTGATTTATCTGGCTTAGCGCGAAATCCGCAAGCCATACCAAGCTGGATCAATCAGTTTAAGTCAGAGTTGGACTTGGTTGGTCGAAGCTTTGAAAAACTAAAAATAGGCCGTAACGATCAAGGCATCATTACCTTTGAGCTTAAGACGACTCAGGAGAGCAATTAATGCAGCAGTATTGGCAGCAGTGGCAGGAAAAGTTTGCTCAACTTAGTGCTCGGGAAAAATGGTTGATCGCTTTGTGTGGGGTGGTTGTTTTAGGCTTGGGGCTATTTACCTTTCTGGTCGAGCCTGCGCTTAAGAGCAATCAGGCGGTAGTGAAGCAGATTTCTGCAACTAAGCTTAACGCACAACGCCTGGAAGCCGACATCTTGTTAATGACGGCTAAACTTAAAAAGGACCCTGACCAAGAACTCAATATGGAGTTCAAACGTTTGATGGCAGAGAGTCAGAATCTTTCGCAACAGTTAGCAGAAATCGTTGAGAACCTGATTTCACCTAGTGAGATGGCATTATTGTTGGAAGACGTACTCGCGGGGACAAAAGGTTTAAAACTGGTTGCACTTGAGTCAATGAAGGCGGAACCGATTGTAAGTAATGAGCAATCAGAGACATTGTCGAGTTACTACTTACATCCAGTCAGACTTGAGGTGACGGGTAACTACTTTGCTATCGTCGACTACTTGGAAACGCTAGAAAGCTTACCCATGAAGTATTACTGGCGGAGCTTTCAATACACAGTCGAAGCTCATCCAATCGCTCGGTTAGTGCTCGAGGTTTATACTCTAGGTTCCAGACAGGAGTTTATTGGTGGTTAACAAGTGGCTAATAGCCGTATTAATGCTTTTTGCAACAAATGCCTGGTCTGCGCAGGATCCTACCGCTCCTTTGGGCTGGACCAAGCAAGAGCAGCCTAGTGCCAAACCAAAAAAGGTTCGTCCACCTTTACCAAGGTTACAAGCCATAGTTTGTCTGGATGAGAAGAACTGCTCCGCGACCTTGTCAGGAGAAGTGCGACTAGTAGGCGAATTGATAAATGGTTATCGATTAAATCAGGTAGATTCAGACGCTGTGATTCTATCTCGCGGTAAGCAGCAATGGAAATTAGAACTCTTCTCTATGGAAGTTAAACAGTAAGGTCAGTGAAATATATGCGTAAACTCGCTATCGCAATCACGATTACATCGCTATTAGCTGGTTGTTCTATGGGGCATCGCGACCCGATAGAGGCTAAGAGTGCACTCAATCAAGTGATTAATGAGCAAAATAGCCGTAGCCTTGAAACCTTGCCACCTTCTGTTGAAGCGGACTTGATGCCGGAACTGGTTAGCGATGATATGTCTGCAAACCAGACCATTAAACGTTTTCGAATCAAGGCAAATGGCGTTGAGGCTAAAGCATTTTTTACCAGCTTAGTTAAAGGCACCGAATTCAGTGCTGCTATTCACCCAGATGTCACTGGCGAAATAACCGTTAATTTAAGTGATGTTTCTCTTGATGAAGTACTGTCTGTTGTTCAGGACATGTATGGATATGATGTGGTTAAAACGGGCAATGTAATTCAGATATACCCTGCTGGTTTACGGACTGTCACTCTTCCGGTCGATTATCTTCAGTTTAAGCGCTCAGGGCGCTCACTTACTTCCATCTCAACCGGAACGATTACCAATACAGACGGCAGTTCATCAAGCTCCTCTTCGGATTCTAACTCTTCGTCATCTTCTAACAGCAGCTCTACCAACTCGACACGTGGTGGTACTGAGATTGAAACCATCAACGAAAGTGACTTCTGGCCGCAGTTAGAAAGTGCAGTATCGCAACTAATCGGTTCAGGCAGCGGTCAGAGCGTAGTGGTTAGCCCGCAAGCGAGCGTCATCACTGTGCGTGCTTTTCCTGATGAAATTCGAGAGATTCGTAACTTCTTGATGGTATCCCAGCAACGAATGCACCGTCAGGTTATTCTCGAAGCTAAGATCCTTGAAGTGACCTTGAGTGATGGTTATCAACAAGGCATTAACTGGTCGAAAGCCTTCACCTCAAATGGCACAAATTACACACTGGGTCAGGGCTCTACCATTAAAGACTCCACAACCGGTTTACCTGTCACTCTGCCTGGTTTAGATGCTATTGGTACCTTGTTAGGCGGACAGTCCAACCTGGTTATTTCCAGTGGTAGTTTTGAGGCAGTGTTGAGCTTTATGGCGACGCAAGGCGATCTCAATGTACTTTCAAGTCCGCGTGTAACGGCATCGAACAACCAGAAAGCGGTGATTAAGGTTGGTACAGACAGCTACTTTGTGACCGATTTTTCAGCCAATACTGACTCGAGCAGCTCTACAACCAATACCACAACAGATATTGAGCTTACGCCATTTTTCTCTGGCATCTCGTTGGATGTAACGCCGCAGATTGATGATCAGGGGAATGTGTTGCTGCACGTTCACCCAGCAGTTATCGATGTAACCCAAGAGCAGAAAGAGATTAATTACGGCTCTAACAGTCTTACCTTACCTCTGGCAACCAGTTCGATTCGTGAGTCAGACTCTGTCATCCGTGCGCAAGATGGGGACGTGGTCGTCATTGGTGGGTTAATGAAATCGAATACTGTTGAACAGGTATCCAAAGTGCCGTTTTTAGGCGATGTGCCTGCACTTGGTCATCTGTTCCGTAATACCAGTCAATTAACGCAAAAAACGGAGCTGGTGATTCTACTCAAACCGTCAGTTGTCGGTATTAACACCTGGCAGAAAGAGTTAGAACGTTCCAGAGATTTATTACAAGAGTGGTTTCCTGACGAGCAGCAGTAACTATGTACCTCGAGCACTTTGGTTTTGAGAGCTTACCCTTTCATCTTACCCCGGATACTGAGATGTTCTTGGGGTTGGAGCCGCATTATGAAGCCATCCAGACAGTGATGTCTGCGTTAGCGATGGGGGAAGGCTTAATCAAGGTGACGGGTGAGGTTGGGACTGGCAAAACCATGGTGTGCCGCGTGATGGCGAAGTTGTTTGAAGACAATATACAACTGGTTTTTGTGCCAAATCCGGCTTTGAATGGTGAGCAGTTACGTGCCGCTGTGGCCAGTGAGTTAGGTGTTGAGAACCGCGAACCTGCATCAATTGTCGATGATATTCAGTGTCGTTTAATCGAGTTGGCAGAGCAAGATAAGCAAGTGGTGGTGTTGGTCGATGAAGCGCAGGCGCTCAGTGATGATGCTTTAGAAGTACTACGGCTATTCGGTAATTTGGAAACCGAGCAGCGTAAACTGCTACAAATAGTCTTGTTTGGTCAGCCAGAGCTAGATGAACGGTTAGCTCAACATCACTTAAGGCAGTTTCGTCAGCGTATTACATTTAGTGCCCAATTACGTGGCCTGACACTGGATGAGGCGGTGGCCTATATCGATAACCGCTTGAGTAAAGTAGGTGGTAGTACATCTCTGTTTACCCTTAACCATAAGAAAGCGATTTGGCGAGCAAGTAAAGGTTACCCGAGATTGATCAATCAAATCTGCCATAAGGCGTTATTGATCGCTTGCAGCCAGCAACTTATCCACCTTACTAACCGACTACTCTTTGCTGCTATTCATGATACGTACGATAGTTGCAAACCTAAATTTAAGAGCCCGTTACTATGGGGCTGGAGTTAAACAATGAGTGCAATTAATGACGCGCTTGCCAAGTTGGCCAAACAGTCATCGGATTCTAAGATGGCGATTACCAAAGCTGAGGTTGCCCCAGTAAAGCGACGCTCTGTGCTGCCTTGGGTAGTGGGTAGTTTTGGGCTGAGTTTAGCTGTCGGCGGTTGGGCGATATCGCAACAAGCGCCAATGCCTCCAGCTTACGATGTACTTGAACCAGCAATTAATCATGTTGAACTGGCTTCCCCAACGCAGAAAGTCACTCTAAGCCAGCAACCTCTTTATCAGGTCGAGAAGGATACTGGCCATTCATCCAAAGCAAATGGCGTTAAAGAGACTCCTCAGATTACAGCTCAACCTAGTGTTGAGGCTCAGCCGTTACAGCTGGCGAAAAATAGTACCGTAAGCAATAACGCAGTTAATACGACTAGCGCGCCATCGGGTCAGGTGGTGATAGAGCAGGTAGAACTTACTCCACAACAGTTGTCAGATAAAGCGCAACAGCGAGCCAAAAAAGCGCTTGATAGTAACAATCTCTCAGAAGCGTTAAGCCAATATAGCGAGGCTTTACGTTATACCCCTGCTGATACTCAAGTGAGAAAACGCTTATCCGCCCTTTACTACGGTAAAGGTGAAGTAAGAAAAGCGGCTGAGATCCTGCAAAAAGGTATTGCTCTTAACTCGGAAAGCTCTGACTTACGTTTATCACTGGCCAAAATGTTGATGAAAGAGCAGCAGAATGGTGTTGCTTTAACGGTGCTAAGTGCCATGCCGAGCTCAGCGTCAACCGAATATCTTGCCCTGCGAGCTGCACTTGCCCAAAAAGAGAAGCAAGATGCTATGGCTCTAGAGAGTTATCAGAAGCTAGTGGCACGTGAACCTGACAGTGCGCGTTGGTGGCTAGGCTTGGGTATTCAGCAAGAGCGAGCATTCGATTTAGCTGCCGCTAAAAGTTCATATACTGAGGCGTTAACTAAGCTAGGGCTCTCCAACCAGTCACAACAATTTATTCGTGACCGCCTGACCTTGATTGCTCAACTAGAGGATACCAGCAGTGAAAATTAAACTAAGAAAGCGTCTGGGTGACTTGCTGGTTGAAGAGGGAATCATTACCGAACAGCAAGTTGAACAGGCTCTCAACGCGCAGAAATCAACCGGTCGTAAGCTCGGGGCGATGTTGATTGAGCTTGGCTTCTTAAGCGAACATCAAATGCTGACGTTCTTGTCTCAGCAGCTTGATATTCCATTGATTGATCTAAGCCGTGCGAATGTCGACATTGATGCGGTACAGCTGTTACCGGAAGTTCATGCTCGACGTCTCCGGGCGCTGGTTATCGGTCGTCAAATGGACACCCTAAGGGTCGCAATGAGTGATCCAGCGGATCTGTTTGCTCAGGAAGCATTGCTTGGCCAGTTATCACAGTATGCGATTGAGTTTGTGATTGCTCCTGAAAAGCAGCTAGTCGAAGGGTTTGATCGCTATTACCGCCGCACCAAAGAGATTGCTTCTTTTGCTGAGCAGTTGCAGGCCGAACATCAGGTTACCGAAGCGTTCGATTTCAGCATTGAAGGTGAAGATAGTGATGAAGTGACAGTGGTTAAGCTGATCAACTCACTGTTTGAAGATGCTATCCAGGTTGGTGCCTCGGATATCCATATTGAACCTGATTCCAACGTTTTACGTCTGCGTCAGCGCATCGATGGCGTATTGCATGAAACTTTACTTAATGAAGTGAATATTGCCTCTGCACTGGTGTTGCGCCTTAAGCTTATGGCTAATCTGGATATCTCGGAAAAACGTCTGCCTCAAGATGGCCGCTTTAATATCCGAGCCAAAGGTCAGTCGGTTGATATTCGTATGTCGACCATGCCCGTTCAGTATGGCGAATCTGTAGTAATGCGTCTGCTCAATCAGTCTTCAGGAGTGCGCAAGCTTGAAGCTTCAGGCTTGCCAGAGGATCTTTTGCTTAGGTTGAGACGTCAGCTACGTCGTCCTCATGGCATGATTCTGGTGACCGGACCAACCGGTTCAGGTAAAACCACCACCTTGTACGGTGCTCTGAGTGAGCTCAATGAGCCGGGCAAAAAAATTATTACCGCCGAAGATCCGGTCGAATACCGATTACCTCGGGTTAATCAGGTGCAGGTAAACCCTAAGATTGACCTCGACTTCTCAACGGTTCTCAGAACCTTCTTACGTCAGGATCCGGATATTATCTTAGTTGGTGAGATGCGTGATCAGGAGACGGTTGAAATAGGTTTGCGCGCGGCACTGACTGGTCACTTGGTGTTGAGTACTCTGCATACTAACGACGCAGTAGATAGTGCGCTAAGAATGATGGATATGGGGGCGCCTGGTTACCTTGTTGCCAGTGCCGTTCGAGCGGTAGTTGCGCAGCGTCTGGTACGTAAAGTCTGCCCCGACTGCAAAACGGAAGCTGAGCTTGATGCTGCCGATAAACAGTGGGTGGCGCAACGTTTTCCGAATCAGGTCGAGAGTCGTTTTGTGAAAGGCCGCGGATGCCAGAACTGTAACCTGACTGGCTACAGAGGGCGAATCGGTGTGTTTGAGATGCTTGAGCTTGAGCAAGATATGATGGATATGCTTAGAGCGAATGATGCGGTTGGTTTTACTCAGGTGGCTCGTCAGTCCCCGAGTTATAAGCCACTGTTGGCTTCCGCGATGGAACTCGCCCTTCAGGGCGTAGTGAGTTTGAGCGAGGTTATGACCCTGGGTGAAGGGGACTCTTCCGGCTCAGCTCAAGCTATCTATATCTAGGGGGGATAATGCCAAACTTTCGCTACCAAGGTCGACAAGCCGATGGCTCAATCGCTTCAGGGACTATCGAAGCTCCTACACAAGATGCGGTTGCAGAGCAGTTGATGAGTAAGGGCATTATTCCTACCAGCATCAAAGCGGGCGGGGCTCAGGCAGCGTTTCGTATTGACTGGAAAGCAATGCTCACTCCAGCCATTCCACTGGAAGTACTGGTTATCTTCTGTCGTCAGCTGTACAGCTTGACCAAAGCAGGTGTCCCTTTACTGCGTTCGATGAAAGGTCTGAGCCAGAACAGCTCAAACAAGCAGTTACAAGAGGCACTTGAAGCGGTGACACAAGAACTCACCAATGGTCGCAGTCTATCGAGTTCGATGCAAATGTACCCGAAAGTGTTCAGTTCACTGTTTGTCTCCATGGTCCATGTTGGTGAAAACACTGGCCGGCTTGATCAGGCGCTACTCCAGTTGGCGAACTACTATGAGCAAGAAGTTGAAACCCGTAAACGAATCAAAACAGCCATGCGTTATCCGACGTTTGTGATTAGCTTTATCGTTGTAGCGATGTTTGTTCTCAACGTAAAAGTGATCCCGCAGTTTACTAGCATGTTTGCCCGTTTTGGTGTTGATCTGCCGTTGCCAACACGAATACTAATTTCAACTTCAGAATTCTTTGTTAATTATTGGCTACTAATGGTCGCTATCATGGTAGGTGCCTTGTTTGCGCTTAGGGCCTGGATAGGTACCGCTAATGGGCGGGAGAAGTGGGATAAGCTCCGTCTTCGAACTCCTGTCGTTGGTGAACTGGTTAACAGGGCTCAGTTGTCTCGGTTTTCCCGTACTTTTGCTTTGATGCTCAAAGCTGGGGTGCCGCTCAATCAGTCGTTAGCGTTATCCGCTGAGGCGTTAGGTAACCGATATTTAGAAAACCGGCTACTTGAGATGAAGGCCGCGATTGAAGCCGGTAGTACCATCTCATCTACTGCGATTAACAGCGGTGTTTTCACTCCCCTGGTTATCCAGATGATTTCGGTAGGTGAAGAGACCGGGCGAATCGATGAGTTGTTACTAGAAGTAGCGGACTTCTATGATCGTGAAGTTGACTATGACCTGAAAACGCTTACCGCACGTATCGAACCGATATTGTTGGTTATCGTAGCAGGGATGGTTCTGGTTTTGGCTCTTGGTATCTTCCTGCCAATGTGGGGAATGCTCGATGCTATCAAAGGCTAGTTCCAGCGCTTTTTCAGAGCGTTCGAAGCTAATGATATGGTTGCTGGTGGTATTAGTACTAATCCTCAGCCTGTTACTGGCTTGGCGAAATGTAGAGGTCAAAGCCAATGATTCGGCGTTTTTACTCGCGACACAAAGGGTAGTTGAGCGGGCGAGTTACTATAAGCAGCAGTGGCTATTAGCAAAACGAACTACGCCACTTGAGATAGATGGTCAGGTGTTGAACTACACTAATAGTGGTTGGGTTACTCCAGTTGATAATAGTCAGCAAACAAGTTGCGTTTTTTGGTTAGAAATTCTCTACCCGGAAAAAGAAATCTTAGGCAATGAACCTTTTAAGTTTGTCGATGAGTCGGCAGAGCACAATTATAGCTGTAGTTATTTTTATCAACAGGATAAAGTGGTCACTATCAATCTGATAGGTAACAGATTTTCTGCCAAGGTAGGTTTCTTAGCTGAGTCTCATAATTGATATGTGGCTAGTAGCAGAAGTAGGAAAATTCCGTATAATACGTTGTACTAAATAGTAGGTTATTAGTTTATGACTCACAAACAATCTGGTTTTTCATTGGTCGAATTGGTCGTTGTTATTGTGGTGGTTGGGTTACTTGCCGTTGCAGCGCTACCTCGCTTTTTGGATGTGACTGATGAAGCGAAAAAAGCCAGTGTTGAAGGTGTTGCAGGTGGTTATGCGACCGGCGTGTTATCTGCACGAGCTCAGTGGGAGGCGGAAGCAAGGCCATCGGTCACCATTGATGGAACAGTGCGTAATACTGTTAACTACGATGGTGTCGACTTTTGGTTAACCAGCTCCGATCAGGCTGGTGGTGATTTCAGAGATGGTTACCCTTATGCCATCAATAATGATGACACTAATTTTCCCGGAAGTTTGACAGATGACATCTGCATCGCGCTGATGTCGAACCTACTTCAGAATCCGCCAAGAGTGGGCACAACTGCTCAAGCTGAGGCTGATTCAAATATTAAGTATTCAGCCCAGGCTGATGACGCGGCTTCAACTTGCACCTATATTCAGCAAGAGGGCAATAGCGAAAATCAGTTTGTTTATGAAATTGAAACAGGTCGTGTGACCGTAACTCTGCAGTAATGCGCTATAAAATAGAGAGATAGAAACGATGAAAAGACAAGGCGGTTTCACCCTTATTGAACTTGTGGTAGTCATTGTTATTTTGGGTATTCTGGCCGTAACTGCGGCGCCACGTTTTTTGAATTTACAAGGCGATGCACGACAAGCATCTCTGCAAGGTCTAAAAGGCGCTATGGATGGTGCGGCAGGTATTGTCTACGGTAAAGCTGCTATTGAAGGTAAGGAAACTTCAACCACAAATACTTTGGTTGGAGATATCCAAACTGTCTATGGTTACCCAACCGCGTCTGCTGATGGTATCGCACAGGCTGTTGTGGGTCTGAGCAGTGACTGGGATGTAGTTTCTTCTAGTGTTGGCCTAACGGGGATTGGTTATACGTTTAAAGGTCAAAATACCGCAGACTTTACGTCATCTACTGGCTGTTATGTCGAATATCAGCAAGCAACTTCTAGCGCGGTATACAATATCAATCTGCAAGATGATAAGTGTTAATGAAAATAGCCAGCGTAAGCTGGCTTTTTCTTATCCCCAAATCCCCTTAGAGCTTCTCAGTTTTCTTTAAGAAACAACGACTCTTAGTTAACGTGATATATAATCAAAGTAACTAAATGTTCCTCGGTAGCTGGTAATGGTTAGGCTAAAAGTCACTGGATTCACAATAACCGAATTGATCGTTGTCATTCTACTTGTATCGATCGTGTCGGTTTATGCCGTTAGCCGCTACTCCGGTACCTCTGGCTTCTCTCCTTTTGTGGCTCAGGAGCAGGTGATCTCAGTCATTCGCCAGATTCAGGTCAATCGCATGCAATCGAATGTCGATATTGACGCTGTGGTTGGCAACAGCAACTTTTCCTTACGCTTATTGAACGACTGTATTGGCTCTCAAGCAGCCTGCGCAGAGCGCAATCAAAGTCGCAGTGATTGGGTGGTGATTGAAGACGTTACCTTTACCTCTAATGTTGGCGATCTAGTCAATTTTGACCTGCTGGGGAGCCCCAGTGATGTTGTTGCTCCTGTCCTTATTGAAATGCGTTCTACAGATGGCACCTGTACTGGGGTTGAAATAAATGCCATTGGCTACGTTTCGCCACGGGGGTGCTAATGAAGCGTAAACTTGGCTTTACCTTAATCGAGAGCATCATTGTTATTGTGGTGATGGGGCTGGCTATGGTGACCATTACCAGTTTTCTCGTGCCACAAATAACGCGTTCAGCAGACCCTTACTACCAAACTAGAGCGGCGGCGTTGGGACAAAGTGTTATGTCTTCAATATTGGCTCGTGGCTTTGACCAAAACAGCGATTTTACTGGTGGCTTTATTCGCTGTGATGAAGTCATTGTTGGCCAGCCGGCTGTCAGTTGTACCGCAGAGGACGACTTTGGTGCAGAGGAAGATGAGGGAGTTGATGCTGACGCCATTCGTCCACAGTTATATAACGATGTTGACGACTTTATTGGCTGTTGGGAACAACAAGCTGCCAACGGATGTCGTGATTTAGATTTGTTACTAGGAGATTCCAGCTACCGCAATTTCCGTTTGGATATTGATGTGACTTATGCAGATGGAACAAGTTTAAAGAGAATTAATCTGGTTATTTCTGCAGCCGATCAGACACCAGTGACCCTGGATGCTTATCGAGGTAACTATTGATGAAAGCCAAAGGTTTCACGTTAATTGAAATGGTGATCACGCTAATTGTTGGCGCGATTCTGGTGTTAGGTATCGCTGGTTTTGTTGAGTTGGGGGCCAGGGGGTATTCAGATACGGTAGAACGCCAGCGGTTACAAACTCAGGCAAAGTTTATTCTGGAGAAAATGTCGCGAGAGATCCGCCATGCGGTACCAAACATGCTTAGCAGTAGCACAGTGCTGCCACAGGCGACCAGTTGTATCTCTTTTTTCCCAATTGTTGATTCTGGATATTATGCCGTGTCGGGAGCCGACATACAGTTTGTAGTCGGTCAGCAAGGCCTCTCAACTGATGATATTGATGACTTAACTTTGGTGATTAATCCTACTCAAGCTAACCCCGGCAACAATGTATTTCCTCTCACTGATGTGAGTAGTGCTAACGACACCTTCTTTATTTCTGACGTAGCCAATGATTTGGTCGGCAACTCAGTGTCGAATCGCCATTACATCTATAATCCTAATGGGCGGGTAGATTACTGTCTGGTTGCGGGGCAATTACGTCGAGCGGTAAATGGACTCAATGATTTACCCTTATCAGATACTTGGGTGGACGGTACGCTTGACTATATACCTGCCACAGTTCAGGCCAATGGCATTGTTGACGTTGATATCACTCTTAACAATGCACTGGGAGACGAATCGAGTAACTTTCAGCAGCAGATACAGGTGCTAAATGTTCCGTAAAAAACAGCAAGGCAGTTTATATATAGTGGTTATTTTTGTGCTTGTTGTGATGGGGTTTCTGGCAACAAGCCTTAGCCGTATTAGCTGGTCAAACAGTGATAGTCACTCGAAGGATGTGGTAGGTACGCAGGCAGCATTGTTAGCGCACTCTGGCAACGAGTGGGCGCTAAAAGAAATTTATGATATTGCAGGCGCAGACTCAGTGGCCAATGAATGTGCAGCAATAGATGGGACGGCGATAAATCTATTTCAAACCACGGTCAGTTGCCAGAGTGTTCAGGTAAGTTGCCAGGCAAGAGGTGGACAACTTGCGGATGGAACTCAAATGTATGTGGTGACCTCAGTAGCAAATTGTGGAACAGGGATAAATCAGATGCAGCGTAGCCAGCAAGTATGGGTTAGGGAGTGATGATGAAGGCGTTTTATAAGCTGATATCCGCAGTATTATTCTCAGTGGCTGTTTGGCTGCCATCAATAACGCATGCGTCTCAATGTTTAGTTGCTGGTAGCGAAGTTGATGCGCGAAATGGCTTCTGTTTTACCTTTAAGATTGATTCTGACGGCACAAATCGTGTTCGTCTAGAAAGTAGTCGCATTTTTTACCCTCTCTGGACGGATGATTCTAGATTCGCACGTTATCGCCCGGCTATTTACGAAAATAATTATACTGGTGAGCGCAAAGAACGTACCTTTAGGGTTCAGTTTGTCCGCACTTCGAATTGGAATGCACGTTTTATCACAGGCACACTTAGTTACTCCATTGATGGCGTCCCCCAACCAATTGATGAGTACTTCGATTTATCTAGTGCTACTGGTGCTGACAAATTCAATCCGAGAATTCGGCTTAATTTAGTTGGTTCTCAGTTCAATGATCCAGACAAATACTGCATTAGTTCAGGTTCTTGTGTCGATATAGATCCATTTGAGGTAGATGTTTGCTCTTACGTGCCTAATGGTTTGCAAACGAACTTTTACACATCTTCACCTCAACGTCCCCATGGGGTTCTCTCGGTGTCGGGGGGCAATAACAAGGTATTCCCAAACAGCAACGATCCTCAATATTCTTTTGAGGCAATTTTTCAGCCGAGTAATCTTTGTAATTTTCCTGACGGATCTTCAGGGCTGTGTAGTTTCGACGCGACAAAAACACACAGCACATTACCCATGCCGACACCTAATTACAGCCATGGTAACGATGATCTGACCTGTAACAACAATCGAACATGCAACCTGAGTAGTGGTCGACATAAAGATATTACGATTAAGAAAAACGCTGTTCTAAGGTTAACTGGCGGGGAGTATTGGTTAAATGAACTGAAATTTGCAGAGAAGAATGCAAAACTAGAAATTCTTGCACCAAGTATTGTTCACTACAAAAAGATTCACTTTGAAAAGTCTGGAGTCAGGATTAACTATAGAGGAAGTAGCCATGACTTACTCTTTATTGGTCATGGCGCAGATGCAGATATAGATATGGATGATGGTGATAGCGTTAACTATCGTATCAATGCGTTTTTTTATATCGACCCTCAAGCTAGCGATGGCTTTGATATCGAAGGGACAAATATTGAAATTCGTGGTGGTATCACAGCACACAGTATCGAAATGAGTGGTCGAAATAGTCGTATTCATGCACTTAGCTGTAACCCCACCCCGGATCCGGAAGTTGAATCGATAGTCATCAAACCCTACAACTACCATCTGACTTGTGAAACTGGTGATGACCAGATTGTTGAGGTCCATGTTTTAGATAGCGATGGCAATTATCTTTCGGGTTATCAACCGACTTTAATTCAGGAAAATGGAAATAACCTGAGTATTAGTTTTATTGCTGAAGCGAATGGTATTGCTCAATACCGAGTAACTACCACACCGACCTCCACTATCGGTGACTACGACCTTAAAGCAAGCCTCACTGCGGGAGGACAAATATTCGAGGATACTGACCAGATTAAATATGTACCGTATAAATTTGAGGTCGAAGATCAGTATGTGATTGCGGGTCAGAACAATCAGGCTAGTGTCAGTGTTAAAGCCTGTAGTAATAGTGATGAGCTAATCACATTAGGTTATACGGGGAGTCCTACGGCGAGTTTTTCCTATCAAAGACCCTCTTCCGCCTTGGTTGATACGAATGATTTCATTTTTAGTGCCGAACTAACAGACTCGAATCGCGACGCCGATTTTATTTTTAAAGAGTCTGGTCATATTCGAGTGACGATGACCGATAACAGATTTGTCTGCGATGATGACCATTGTCCTGTTGAGGGCGGGGCATTAAAAGGCCAGTTTGATGTCTACTCGCGGCCATGGAAAATCGCAATTTGTAATGTGGCTGAGGTGAGTAATAGCTCAAACCTCAACCCAGCGACTACCACAGGTACCCCGGGTTTTATGCCATCTGGTGATGATTTTACTGTTAGCTACATTCCTATCGTACATGGTGACTCAAAAGGCAACGCAACTGATGAGTGTGCTTACCCACAGACTGGAAACTATGGACTTGATAATGGCCCACTCAACTTAACTTACAGCGTGACTTATCCAACAAGCTCAGCGGCCGATGGAATACTTACCCCAGAGACGGTTTTTGCATTTGATAGCGATAATCTGATCAGAATAGTGACTCACAACTGGAGTGAAGTGGGAACTATTCAGTTCACGACAGGGGCGACTTACTTAAACATGGATCTTGATAGTGACCAGCAAGAGATTGGGCGTTTTTATCCTAAGTTCTTCAATGTCGTCAACACCCCGAGTTGGGATTATCCAGGCAACCAGTCTTTCGCCTATATGAATCAGCCGTTTAACGGTGTGTCCTTTGATGTCGAAGCGTTAAACGCTCAGGAGCAGGCAGTGCAAAACTATGCTAGCTTTGATTCTGACTTAACTGCGGGCTTTGTTCTGTTCGAGCCAGATTTTACCGAGCGATTTAACTCGCCCACACCGAGCAAACAGTGGGCACTCACATCACAACGTAGTATTGGTACTTTCACATTGGATGATGCTGCGCCTTCGACTGATTGCGAAAGTGAACTGTGCTGGGAAAAGGCAGCATCGGCAGATGGCTACGAAGATGGTCCATTTAATGGTGCAGCTGGCACCGCATCAAATATCTCGATAACTGACACCGGAGTATCAAACCGAGATCCTGTCGATTATCAAACACCAGCAGAAGGTGAAGATGATCCTCGTGTGCTGACACTGCAACCGGATATTCGTTTTGGACGAATAGAGCTGGATAGTGTTGGTGGAACGGTTAACTCTGAACTGCCAATTCCGCTGCGAGTGGAGTTCTGGGATGGCAGTCGCTTTATTACCAACACCGACGATAGCTCCACAGAGGTGGATGGCAGTAACGATGCAGACGATAATCGCAATATCTGGGTTGAGCCTAATCAAACCGCTTTTGAGGTTACCTTCGGTGATGGTGGTCAAATAGCCGCTGGCCAATCTCGAACCATAACTGCCACTCATGCCTCCGATGTTCGCCAGCAGACGCAGGTATGGTTAGAGCTGGATAATGCCAACAATGAGCTACCCTGGCTGCGTTACCGTTGGCAAGATGATAACCGAGTTGAGGTAAATGGAGAGCAAGATCCCTCTTCAGTGGTTACCTTCGGAATTTATCGCGGTAATGATCGGGTGATCTTTCGTGGTGAACCTGGCTTAACTGGACAGTAATTACTGCGTTTTTTTTGCCCATCGTTAGGAATCTGTTAGAAATTGCGTGTTTCAGCCCATGTTTACACTTCAATGCCTTGCTGTAGCGGCAAGGCATTGGTACATTTAGTGCAATTTTCTATCTTATAATTCTTTCAGGACGAGCGAAGAATATGTTCAAAAAACTTCGTGGCATATTTTCAAATGACCTATCTATCGATTTAGGTACTGCCAACACTCTTATCTACGTTAAAGGACAGGGCATTGTCCTAGACGAGCCTTCTGTCGTTGCAATTCGTCAAGACCGTAACCGTGCGGGCAAAAGTGTCGCCGCTGTCGGACACGCTGCAAAGCAGATGTTAGGCCGTACACCAGGTAACATCTCTGCAATCCGTCCAATGAAAGATGGCGTTATTGCTGATTTCTATGTGACTGAGAAAATGCTTCAGCACTTTATTAAGCAAGTGCATGACAATAGCGTTCTAAAACCAAGCCCACGTGTTCTAGTTTGTGTTCCTTGTGGTTCAACACAAGTAGAGCGTCGTGCTATCCGTGAATCAGCACTAGGTGCAGGGGCTCGCGAGGTATACCTGATTGACGAGCCTATGGCTGCAGCGATTGGTGCTGGCCTGCGCGTTTCTGAGCCAACTGGTTCAATGGTTGTTGATATCGGTGGTGGTACAACAGAAGTCGCGGTTATTTCACTTAACGGTGTGGTTTACTCATCTTCAGTACGTATCGGTGGTGACCGTTTTGATGAAGCGATCATCAACTACGTTCGTCGTAACTACGGCAGCCTGATTGGTGAAGCGACTGCAGAGAAAATCAAACATGAAATTGGTTCTGCTTATCCTGGTGATGAAGTAGAAGAGATCGAAGTTCGTGGTCGCAACCTAGCTGAAGGTGTACCGCGCAGCTTTAGCCTTAACTCAAACGAAATCCTGGAAGCTCTTCAAGAGCCTCTGACAGGTATTGTTTCTGCAGTAATGGTAGCACTAGAACAGTGTCCTCCAGAGCTGGCTTCAGACATCTCAGAAAACGGTATGGTACTAACTGGTGGTGGTGCACTACTTAAAGATCTAGATCGTCTTCTAACTGAAGAAACGGGTATTCCAGTCGTTATCGCAGAAGACCCACTAACGTGTGTTGCACGTGGCGGTGGTAAAGCTCTTGAGATGATCGACATGCACGGTGGCGATCTATTTAGCGAAGAATAACTGAATGATCTTGGTTTGATTCCAAGATTGGCAAGATAAGGATCTCATATTCCATGAAGCCTATTTTTGGCCGGGGACCTTCACTTCAGCTACGTCTGTTTTTTGCCGTCATTCTATCAGCCAGCCTTATGCTGGCTGATAGTCGTTTAGGCGCATTTGCCCAAGTACGTTATCTGCTCAATAGTGTGGTTGCCCCAATCCAATATTTAGCGGATGTCCCTCGCGTGATGTTTGATGGCGCGTATGAGCGCTTTAACATTCGTCAAGATTACATGGAAAGTACTCGCACTCTTAAGCGCGAAGTACTACGCCTGAAAAATGATCTACTACTGCTTGACCAGTATCGTGAAGAAAACCAGCGACTACGCAAACTACTTGGTTCATCGTTTATTCGGGATGAGCGCAAAGTAGTGACAGAAGTAATGGCAGTCGATACTTCTCCTTATCGCCACCAAGTTGTGATTGATAAAGGTCAGATTGATGGCGTTTACGTCGGTCAGCCGGTTGCCAATGAGAAAGGTATTGTGGGCCAAGTGACGTTTGTTTCGGCGCATAATAGCCGAGTGTTACTGCTTACCGATAGTCTTAGCGCGATTCCTGTGCAAGTGATTCGAAATGATATTCGAGTTATCGCCTCAGGAAATGGTAAGTCAGATCGTATTAACCTCGATCACATACCGATCAGTCTTGATATCGAAGAGGGTGATCTGCTGGTAACGTCAGGGCTAGGTGGTATATATCCGGAAGGCTTCCCTGTTGCGCACGTCGCTGAAGTTGAACGAGATACTGCTCGTGAGTTTGCCTTGGTTGAGGCAGAGCCTGTGGTCGACTTTGAGCGTTTACGTTACTTGCTATTAATCTGGCCGAATGATTCTCGTCAGGAGAAGATCCAACAAGTACTGCCTGAGAGTTTGGAGGAGTAATATTAATGGCAAATAGTGTACTAAAGGGTAAGCTTGTCATTACTTGCTCCTTCTTAATCGCTTTGACTTTGCAGACTATTCCCTGGCCTGGAATGCTCGATTTGCTGCGCCCGTCATGGTTGCTATTAGTAACCTGTTATTGGGTGCTGGCATTACCTCATAGAGTTAATGTTGGCAGCGCGCTGATTTTAGGCTTACTGTGGGACTTGTTGCTAGGGTCAACCTTAGGTATCCGCGGTATGATGATGTCGATCGTGATTTACCTGATAGCGCTGAATTTCCTCGTGATACGTAATATGGCGTTATGGCAGCAAGCGATCTTGATTGGCATTATGTCTATGGTTCTTGATGTACTGATTTTCTGTGGTGAGTACTTGATTCAGGATGTCACATTTAATCCGGTCTCCCTCTGGAGCGGTTTGATTAACTGTATTCTCTGGCCATGGATGTTCCTATTAATGCGTCGTGTCAGACGTCATTGGCATATAAGATAAACAATGAAAAAAACACTGATTTTGGCTTCAGGTTCGCCAAGACGTAAAGAACTTCTTTCCCAGTTAGGTTACTCGTTTTCTGTGGTCAAAACTGATGTAGAAGAGTCTCTTCAGCCGGGTGAGAGCGCAAGGCAATATGTTGAGCGCTTATCCAAAGATAAGGCGATGGCAGCGGTGGTGCTTGAGCCAGAATCAGTGGTTATTGGCTCGGATACCATAGTCGTTTGTGATGATGTGGTATTGGAAAAGCCAGATGACTTAGCGCATGCTAAACAGATGTTACTGATGCTTTCAGGTCGGGCGCATCAGGTGATGACAGCAGTGACTGTCGCAACAAAAGAGAATCAAGAAACTGTAGTGGTATCTACAGACGTATGGTTCAAAACCCTGTCAGAACAAGAAGTAGAACATTATTGGCAAACGGGTGAACCGTGCGATAAAGCTGGAAGTTACGGTATTCAAGGCATAGGCGGGCGATTTGTAACCCGCATTGAAGGCAGTTACTACGCTGTCGTAGGCTTGCCGCTATACGAAACTGACCAGCTCTTACAAAAATTTTTATAATTATTTTGAGGTGCGCTCATGAGTGCAGAGTTGTTGATCAACGTGACCCCGAGTGAAACTCGTGTGGCTATGATCGAAGGTGGAACCCTACAAGAGATCCATGTTGAACGTGAAGCAAAGCGCGGAATTGTCGGAAATATCTATAAGGGCAAAGTGAGCCGTGTCCTACCGGGAATGCAGGCCGCTTTTGTCGATATTGGCTTAGAGAAAGCAGCCTTTCTCCATGCCTCTGATATTGTTCCCCACACTGAATGTGTTGCTGAAAATGAGAAACAACAGTTTCAGGTGCGCGATATCTCCGAGCTGGTTCGCCAGGGTCAGGATATTGTTGTGCAAGTGGTTAAAGACCCGCTGGGTACTAAAGGTGCGCGTTTAACGACGGATATTACTTTGCCTTCCCGTTACCTGGTCTTTATGCCAGGGGCGAGCCATGTTGGTGTGTCACAGCGAATTGATAGTGAAGAAGAGCGCAACCGACTGAAGAAGGTGGTTGGCCACTACTGTGACGAAAATGGTGGTTTCATTATCCGTACTGCGGCAGAAGGTGCTGATGATAAAGAGCTATCGCAAGATGCTGCATTCCTTAAGCGCCTTTGGTCTAAAGTGATGGAGCGCCGCAGTAAATACAAAACTCGTGCGACTCTGTATGGTGAGTTAGGCTTATCTCAGCGTATTCTGCGTGACTTTGTTGGCACTGAATTAAATAAGATTCTGGTCGATTCGCGCACAGAGTTTGAGAACCTCAAAGAGTTTACTTCCGAATATGTCCCTGAGTTGACCGATAAACTCGAGCTGTACGAAGGTGATAAACCAATCTTTGATATGTATGACACCGAAAACGAAATTCAGCGTTCGCTAGAGCGTAAAGTGGATTTGAAATCAGGTGGCTACTTAATCATTGATCAAACAGAAGCAATGACCACAGTGGATATCAACACGGGTGCTTTTGTCGGCCGCCGCAACTTGGAAGAGACGATCTTCAACACCAATATTGAAGCGACTCAGGCGATCGCGCGTCAATTAAGACTGCGCAACCTTGGCGGTATTATCATTATCGATTTCATCGATATGGCGTCGGATGAACATCGTAACCGAGTTCTCACCTCATTGGAGGCAGCGCTGGACAAAGATCGTGTTAAGACCAATATCAACGGTTTTACTCAACTCGGCTTAGTTGAGATGACTCGTAAGCGTACCCGCGAAAGTATTGAGCATATCTTATGTTCATCTTGCCCTACCTGTGAAGGGCGCGGAAGCGTTAAGACTGTTGAGTCTGTCTGCTACGAAATCCTACGTGAAATTACCCGAGTTAATCGCGCATACGATGCTGATAAGTTTGTTGTTTATGCTTCTCCTGCGGTGGCAGAAAGCTTGCAAGGCGATGAGTCTCACGCACTGGCTGAGCTTGAAGTGTTTATTGGCAAACAGGTCAAGATTCAGGCTGAACCTTTGTATATTCAAGAACAATTCGACGTTGTGATGATGTAAAGGTTGTTTGTGAGCTCGACTACCACTCGTCTGATTCAAATCTTTCTATGGCTGACCGTTACAGTTTTGGTTTTCCTTGCGATTACTGTAACGGCGCTTCGTATCACCTTACCTCAACTAAATCACTTTCAGCCTCAGATTCAGGCTTGGATCAACCAGGGCTCTGGACTCGATTTTGAAGTGTCAGGTATTCATGGTTTCTGGCGTAACGCGCACCCTTCGATCTCATTACAGGGGGTAAAGGCGAATACACCTGAGAGTAGTGATATCCACTTTTCTGCGGACACTGTTGAGGTGGAACTGGATCTGATCCAGTCATTGATCCAGAGGGAGCCAGTCGTTGCTGATCTGAAAATCTATCAACTTAACCTCGACATCACTTCGGTAGAGTGGACGAACACCGAACAAACCCCAGAACTAAAACCGCAAGGTGAGCAGAAAGGGGTTCTGGAGCAGTTGGATAAATTGCTTCTGCGTCAGCTCGATAGCTTTTCACTGACTCAGTCAAAAATCGATTTTCTCGGAATTGATGGTACACAACGTCAGCTGGCAATCGCTAAGCTGAAGTGGCAAAACGATGGTAATCGACATCTGGCAGACGGCGAGATTAGCCTTTCGGGTAGTGAGCTCAACTCTGCACAGGTCAAAGCAAACTTTGTTGATTTTGGTTCGCTGACGGATGTCAGTGGTGAGTTCTACGTTTCTGCGCAAAATGTATTAGTTACCCCATGGTTAACCAAATACCTTCAGAGTGAAACTGGTATCGACAAGGGTCAGTTGAGTTTCAGTAGCTGGCTGACATTGCAACGTAGCCAACCTATCAGTGCTTATGTAGAGCTAGAGTCATCAGAACTCAGTTGGAAAGAGGGTAAGCAGCACGAGCTGTGGATCGAATCTGGCGTGTTAGAACTTGAACCAAGCAATGATGGCTGGCAAGTTAATGCTCACTCACTCAATCTCAGCACTGATGAGACGCAGTGGCCAGAGCTTGATGTTGCATTTGATTGGCAGCCCGAACAGTGGCGACTCAATATTTCTCAACTTGATATCTCTGCTATCACTCCACTGGTTAAACTTGCTCCGGAATCAAAAGCAACCACTGAACTGCTAGAGAAGCTGACCTTAGGTGGCCTAGTTGAAGATGTCCGTGTTTCAATGGGAAAAAGCATTGATACACTTAAATACTCGGCAGAGTTATCACAGGGCACTATGTCACAATGGGAACTGCTACCCGGAGTCCATCATCTTTCTGCGTCCGTGTCAGGTGACATTCACAAAGCCAAAGCGCGAGTTAACCTGATTGACGATGTGCTTCCTTATGGTGATGTATTCCAGGCGCCGCTGAATATCAAACAAGGCCAGGTCGACATCATCTGGCAAAACAATGATAACGGCTGGAGCTTGTGGGCAGATAAAGTCACAGCCGCGACGCCTGACTTGCAGGTGCTTGGTGCATTCCGTCTCGACTTCCCGGATAACAGCAGCCCATTTCTATCCTTCTATGCTGAAGCAAACCTGTTTAACGCAGGTGAAACATGGCGCTATCTACCGACTTTAGCTCTGGGGCGCGAGCTGACTGACTACTTGAGTACCGCTATTCAGGGCGGAAAAGTCAATGCAGCCAAACTCCTATGGTATGGAGAACTCGGTGATTTCCCGTACCACAATAACGATGGCATGTTTCAGGCTTGGGTGGGGTTAAAGCAAGCTAAGTTTAGTTTTGATACTGCCTGGCCACCAATCACAGACTTACAGCTCGATCTGTTATTCCAGAACGACGCTATGTATCTTGATTCACGCAGCGCAACTTTGATGGACGTGACTGCCAAGCGTATTACTGGTCGTATCCCTGAACTTGCTGAAGGTGGCCATATTGAGATTGAAGCTCAAGCCGTTGCTCAAGGTAATGCGGTAAGAGACTACATGACCGCTTCTCCGCTGGTCGATTCCGTTGGTGCTGCATTAACTGCAGTGCAAGTGGATGGTAAGGTCGAATCAAGCTTCCAGCTCAACATTCCGTTTAGCTCTGATAAAGAAGCTCGTGCATGGGGATATGCGGATTTAGCTGACAATCATGTAACGATTGAGTCTCCACCGATGACCTTAGAAACGGTGTCAGGCAGAGTTGAATTTGACAATGACGTTGTCAGTGCAGCGGGTCTTTCGGCAGATCTCCTCACTCAACCGGTTTCGATAGATTTTCGTGGTGAGAACATTGCTCAGGGCTACGGTGTAGCAATCAATGTTGTCGGTGACTGGGATGTTGATCCTCTTACGCCTTACCTCGGTAACCGTTGGCTTGACCCACTTGAAGGTCACGCCCCGTGGCAGATGGATATTGATATCCAGCTTAACGATGTTGGTTTTACCTATCAGATTGATACCGAAGCCGATCTTAGGTTAGTAAGTAGTAACTTCCCGGCACCTTTGACCAAGACGGCAGGTGTTGCCGGGAAGGGGCGACTACAAGCATCAGGAAACCAAGAAAGCATTACCGCTCGGGTTCAGTTCCCTAATTTCAAATATCAGGCTGAAATAGATATTCGCCCAGACACACCAGTATTAACCGATACTAACTTAGTGCTAGGCAAAGGAAGCTTTAAGATCAGCCCGGTCGCGGGTCATCAGGCTCAAGTTCGGTTAGACAAACTAAACCTTGATCAGTGGATTGATTTACTGGCAGTAGAGCAAGGGCCATCCAAAGCGGTCTTAGCGCAAATGAATACGCCTCAGATCCCGCTACCTGCCCGAATTGACCTCGATACTAAGGAGCTGACTCTGGCGGGAATCGAGTGGAATGATGTTGATTTTACTGCCAAGCGTAAAGGCCTTGGCTGGTACATGAACTTAGATAGTCAGGAAGCTAAGGGGGAGGCCTCTTACCTTGAACCTTATGACCTTTCGGTGTCACTGAAGCGTCTGCATGTTTATATTCCTAAGCTGGAAACTGCCGAGTATAAAGATAAAGGTATGTTTGATAGTGAAGACCAGCAGGCTCCGCTGATTAGCCACTTCGATCGAACATTCCATCAACAAGTGCCGAATATTACCTTAGCGATTGATGACTTCTGGTTCCAAGGCTACAAAGTCGGTAAGACTCATCTCGACTTGCAACGTCAGGGTGAAAAGCTGGAATGGAAAAAGCTCACCTTTGAAAGCGGTGCGAATAAGGTGGATATGAAAGGCTGGTGGCAATTGGGTGATACAGAGAGCCATACGCGTTTCGATGTTTCCATGTCCGGTGAAAATAACAGTGATGTTATGGAGCGATTTGGCATCTCTTCCGGTATTCAGCGTGCCCCATTTGAGCTCAATGCAAAGGTTGAATGGGATGGCTCTCCTTGGTCTGGAAAAATCGACACCTTACGTGGCGAGGTAGATACCAAACTGGGTAAAGGAACGATTTCTGATGTGAGTGGTGCGGCACGATTACTCGGACTGTTTAGTCTCGATTCGATTATTCGTAAGATGCAGCTCGATTTTAGTGATGTGTTTGATAAAGGTATGGCGTTCAATTCCATTACTGGTAGCGGTTCAATTCGCAACGGCGTGTTCTTAACTAATGACATTAAGATGGACGCTGTAGCGGGTGAGATGACGATAAAAGGCCTCGCCAACCTCAATACCCGAACCGTTGATGCAGAAGTGAACTTCACTCCGGATATTACTTCTGGTATTCCCGTTTTGACGGCATTTGCGGTCACGCCGCAAACTGCGCTTTATGTTCTGGCTATCACCACAGTGATATCGCCGGTAGTTGAAGTTTTCACTCAGGTTAACTATGAAGTGAAAGGCCCGTTAGATGCCCCTATAGTTAAAGAACTGTCACGCAGTAAAGGGGAATTCAAACTCCCTGAAACTCTGAGAGATGCGATAAAGTAAGGATCATAACTCATGGAACGAGTCGGACTAATTCAGATGACTTCGGGTCCCAACCCGCAGCAAAACTTAGCTTATATCCAACAGCAAGTTGCTGAGTTATCTCGGTCTGGTGCAAAGCTGGTAGTCGTGCCGGAGAACGCCTTGGTGTTTGGCAGTCGTCGCGACTATCATCAATGTGCAGAAGTGCTAGGCGAGGGGGATATCCAGCAGGCTCTGGCACAACTGGCCCGAGAGGAAAGTATCTGGTTACTTATTGGTAGTATGCCAATTCAGCGTAGTAACGGAGTGACCACGACATCGCTTCTGTTTGATCCTAATGGCGCTTTAGTTGCGGATTATGACAAGCTGCATATGTTTGATGTCGATGTTGCAGATGGGCACAAACGTTACCGAGAGTCAGAAACCTTTACTCCAGGTGAGCGTATTGTCTCGTATCAAACACCGTTTGCCCATCTTGGTCTGACTATCTGTTATGATGTTCGTTTCCCAACTTTATACAGCGAGCTGGCCCGTTCAGGTGCCAACATTATTTTTGTGCCTGCTGCTTTTACCGCAGTGACAGGAAAAGCGCACTGGGAAACACTATTACGTGCACGAGCTATTGAAACGCAATCCTGGCTGGTCGCGGTAAATCAGGTTGGAACGCACCCGTGTGGACGAGAGACCTGGGGCCATTCGATGGTTATCTCGCCATGGGGAGAGGTTGTCGCTAGCCTTTCCGATCAAAAAGACAATTTATTGGTCGATATCGACCTAACTCAAGTAGAAGAATTAAGAGCAGCGATGCCAGTAGCTCAGCATGCTCGGTTCAGCAATCAGTTACAACATTAAGAGCAAAGTATGACCATAAATCACGTAGAAGATGCGTTGTTAAAAACCGCAGGGCTCAGCGAACAAGATATTGCTGATACATTATCGAGCATTGCGACTCGTCAAATCGATTATGCAGACATCTATTTTCAGTCAAGCTGGCATGAATCGTTAGTTCTTGAAGACAGCATTATTAAAGATGGCTCGTTCAACATTGACCGTGGTGTTGGGGTTCGCGCTGTAACTGGCGAAAAAACGGGCTTTGCCTATTCTGATCAAATCCAACTAGAGGGTTTGAAGCAGAGTGCTATCGCGGCACGCGGTATTGCGCAACAAGGTCAGAATGGCCGTGTACAAGCATTCAAGCGTAGTGACAATCAAGACTACTACGGCGCTGTCAATCCACTGGAAAGCTGGAAGAAAGAGCAAAAAACACAGCTACTAAAAGAGCTGGATGCTTACATCCGTACTAAAGAGCCACTGATTAAAGAGGTGTCTGTTAGCCTTAGCGGTGTTCATGAACAGATGCTAGTGGCTGCAACTGACGGAACATACGCTGGCGATATTCGTCCGTTGGTTCGTTTATCTATCAGTGTCCTGGCACAAAAAGGTGATCGTCGTGAGCGTGGTAGCTCAGGTGGTGGTGGTCGTTTTGGCTATGATTTCTTCCTGACTGAAAACGAAGGCGCAAAGGTTGCTTACCAGTATGCTGATGAAGCGATTCGTATGGCTTTAGTTAACCTTGAAGCTGACGCAGCACCTGCAGGCACTATGCCAGTTGTACTAGGTTCTGGTTGGCCTGGCGTCTTGCTACACGAGGCGGTAGGCCATGGTCTGGAAGGTGATTTCAACCGTAAAGAGTCGTCAGTATTTAGCGGCAAAGTTGGCCAAAAGGTGACGTCAGAGTTATGTACCATCGTTGATGACGGTACCTTGAAAGACCTTCGCGGCTCACTGAATGTTGATGATGAAGGTGTCAGCGGTCAGTACAATACTCTAATCGAAAATGGTGTACTGAAAGGTTACATGCAGGACAAGCTCAACGCGCGTCTGATGGGGGTGAATCCTACCGGTAATGGCCGTCGTGAATCGTACGCTCACCTACCAATGCCGCGTATGACCAACACTTACATGCTGCCGGGTCAGCATACACCGGAAGAGATTATCTCAACGGTTAAGAAAGGCCTTTACGCACCGAACTTTGGCGGTGGTCAGGTCGACATCACGTCTGGTAAGTTTGTTTTCTCTGCTTCAGAAGCCTACTTGATTGAAGACGGTAAGATTACTCGCCCAGTAAAAGGCGCGACACTTATCGGCTCAGGTATCGAAGCGATGCAACAAGTCTCTATGGTCGGTAATGACTTAAGTATTGACCGTGGTGTAGGTATCTGTGGTAAAGCTGGTCAAAGCGTACCTGTCGGTGTTGGCCAGCCAACATTGAAGCTGGACTCTCTTACTGTTGGTGGTACGGAGTAGCAACGCTTCGTTACGAGAATCGAGAAATTAGAACGCTGCGCTTCGAGAACGGACTTCGTCCTACGAGAATTTAGAACGGGCTGCGCCCTTCGAGAGGTGCACGTTATAGATGCTGAGTAGGTATCTGATACAGAGTTTATTGTTAGGGACTTACGTCCAAAATCCAGAAAAAAAGGTTGACGCTTTCACGTCAACCTTCCAAGATTTTCTCGCTTCTCGCTTCTCGCTTCTCGCTTCTCGCTTCTCGCTTCTCGCTTCTCGCTTCTCGCTTCTCGCTTCTCGCTTCTCGCTTCTCGCTTCTCGCTTCTCGCTTCTCGCTACAACATATCCACCGCTTTCGCGACAGCTGCAACGAGTCTCTCGACATCTTCAGCTGTGTTGTAGGCGGCAAATGAGGCGCGGATGGTGCCTTTTACACCCAGAGCGTCCATTAGCGGGTGAGCACAGTGATTCCCGGCTCTGACGGCGATGCCTTGCTGATCGAGTAGGGTAGCAACATCCTGATGGTGAACACCTTCAATGATAAATGACAGCACTGATGAGTTAGGCTGAAAACCCAGGATGCGAACGTCATCCAGTTGCTCTAATCCGGCCTTAGCTTGATTAACTAAGGAGTGGATGTGATCTTCAAGTGATTGATGATCCAATCCTTGATACCACTGAATTGCCGTGGATAGCGCAATAGCACCGGCAACGTTTGGGGTGCCAGCTTCGAACTTACCAGGAAGCTCACTAAAGGTAGTGCCATCAAAAGAGACTTTCTCTACCATCTTGCCGCCACCGTGCCACGGAGGCATGGCTTCGAGGATCGCTTGCTTACCGTAAAGCACGCCAATTCCCGCAGGAGCAAAGATCTTATGTCCAGAGAAAACATAGAAGTCGGCATCTAACTGCGCAACATCAACGGATTCATGAACAATACCTTGTGCACCATCAACGACCACAACCGCTCCGGCTTGATGAGCGCGAGCTATAACCTCTTCAATCGGTTGGCGAGTGCCAGTGACATTAGTGATATGAGCCAGGGCGACGATCTTGCTCTTATCCGACAGTAAAGTTTCAAAAGCGTTAAGATCAAACTGGCATTGATCTGTCATCGGGATCTTAACTACTTTAGCGCCAGTTTGCTGCGCGACGATCTGCCAGGGAACAATATTAGCGTGGTGTTCCATTTCACTAACCAAAATTTCATCACCAGGCTGCAAGATGTTTCGGGCATAGGTCTGTGCGATCAGGTTAAGTGCTTCTGTCGCTCCGCGTGTCCAGATGATCTCTTTGCTTGAGTGAGCACCGATAAATTGCGCCACTGTCTCACGTGCACTTTCAAACTCGCTGGTGGCTTTCGCTGTCAGGCTATGGCTACCACGGTGAACATTGGCATTCTGTTGACCGTAGTAGTGGGAAATCGAATCGATGACGCATTGAGGTTTTTGTGTCGTTGCAGCGCTATCAAGATAGACCAGTCTCTGATCGTTGACTTGCTGTTTCAGCGCTGGAAACTGTGCAGCGACGCACTGGGCATCAAACATCACTCGTCACCTAGTTTGTGGTATTGAAGGGTAGGAATTGTCACCATAGGCTCGGCAACAGTCCATGCGTGAGCTTTTCCTGATAAGTTAATAATCACTTCCATAGCAAACTCAAGAGCGGTACCCGGCCCCTGACTGGTCAACAGGTTATGGTTGACGTCATAGGTCACACGTTTAACACGCCAGTTTTTGGCCGGGATATGGCTTTCAAAACTTGGGTGACAAGTCATTAGCGCTTCTGGGTAAAGGCCGTGATGAGCGAGTACTAAAGCAGGTGCAGCACAGATAGCAGCAACGAGTTTGCCTTCATACATCTGTTGGCGAACGATTTCGACCAGTACAGTGCTGTCACGGAAAGTTTCAGAACCCTGAACGCCACCGGGCAGAATAACGGCATCAAATTCATCATCAGCAATATCAACCAGTTTACAGTCGGCAGTCAGAGTCACACCGCGCGATGCTTTCATCGTAAGTTGACCATCGAAATCGGCACTGGCGACAACGGTTTGGTAGCCAGCTCTGACCATCATATCGATAATGGTTACGGCTTCCATTTCTTCTGTGCCAGGGGCGATAGGGACGAGGACTTTCTTTGTCATTGTTGGTTCCAACCTTGTTCGATGTTTTTGACTGCTTGGTAGAGAGCGCTATTTACAGGGGTTGCAATGCCGTGGCTTTGCGCCCTTTCGATTAAGTACCCCGTGATAAAGTCTATCTCGCTTTGGCGCTGATGGACAATATCCTGATTCATTGACGATAAGTTGCTCGCTGTAGCTTGGATCACTTTAGCGACAGAGCTCGCCAGCTGTGCGCTGCTGGTACTCATTCCTTCAGCTTGCATTACTTGTGCAACCTCTTCGACGACAGATTGCAAGGTGGTCGCATATTGCTCTTCTGCCAGCGCTCCGTTAGCAACTTGCTCAATCGCTGTAAGCGGATTGATTGCGCAGTTAATGGCTAGTTTATTCCACAAGGCGCTAAGAATATCCGGATTCCACTTTACTTGCGGCAGGCTATGCTGAAACACTTCGGCGACAAATGAACAGCGTTTACCCGCGTCATTGTATCCGCCTATCTCAGTCATCCCCTGGCCTGTATGGAGAACTGTACCCTGTGACGCTCTCAGTGCGCCGTGAGTGGTTGTTGCGACCATCAGGGGATTGTTCGGCATTAACTGCGAAACCAGCTCAGCAGTACCCATGCCGTTATGCATCAGTACAATCATGGTTTCACTGCAAATGTTATCAACCAGAGTTTGCAGGCTTGATGCGACTTGCGGGGCCTTTAAGGTCACTAAAATAAGGTCTGCTTTATCAAGAGAGTCGTGGGAGTTATTGTCAAAGCTGACCGGTTGGTTCTGTTCTAATTGGATCGATACTATTGGACTGGTTTGTCGAGACCAAACTGAGACCGAGTGTCCGGCAGTGTGCAAATGAGATGCCCAAAGAGAGCCAATAGCGCCGGGGCCGAGAACTACAATATTCATCTGTTCGCAAGTCGGTGGGTTTGGCAGAGAGGATAAAACTATATAGAAAGAAAGCAAATAAAAATGGCACCCTAAGGTGCCATTTCGAATGCTTTACTTATGAGTTCTATTAGAACTTGTAAGTTACTGCTAGGTAGTGACCTACGCCAGAAGATTCTGCTTTCTGACTTGGGTTCCAAGGAAGGCCTTCGTTGTCTGCAAAACCGTAAACATCATTGTATAGTTTCAGGCCGTAACCAACTGCAAAGCGATCTGAGTGCCAGTAGATACCGTTAAACATTGCACCACCAGTGCTTGATGTAGCGTATCCTTTGTCTTTATCCATACCAAATTGGAAATCGATGTAACCTTGGTAAGAGATGAATGAACCGTTTTCGAAGAAGTGGAAAGGTTTAAACCAGTTAGTCGAAATTTGGTAACCGTTCCAGTCTTTCTTGTTTGAATCGTATGTACCGTATAGGTTCAAGCCTACTTTACCGAACCAAGGCAGTTCTACATCAGAACCTAAACCGATTTTTTGCGTGTTCACACCAGGGCTACCATCGATACAGCCAGTAGCGTCACAGTTAGTTGCGCCACCGCCACCCCACTCCATGATAGAAGCAACGTAAAGTTCTTTTACAGGACCGAATGATAAATCTTTGCCTGTCAGCCCGTCTAGAGACATACGAGGAGCGAACTTCATGAAGATTTTTTCTGATTTAGCTTTGTCGCTACCAGACTCTGAAGTTAGGTTGAAAACATCAACATAGCCGTAAAGGTCGAAGATTCCTGAGCGGCCACCGAATTCCATTTCTAGGTAATCGTGAGTTGATTCAGATACACCTTTTTCATTGAATGCACCCATTAGGTTAAATTGCATCCATTTGTAATCGTTCTTGTGAATGTCGCCGTCTGAATAGTCAGCAGCCATTGCAGGTGCAGACATTGCTGCTACAACACCTAGAGCTAAAAGTGATTTACGCATAGTGGGAACTCTCTATGTTTGTTAATTTAAATATTCATTGGATATTTACTTAGTTGCACAATCTTAGTCGCGCTTTATGGAACCGAATAATAGCGATAAAAATCTCAAAAGCCATGTGCAACCGATGTAAAAAAACATAAAACGAGTGATCTAAATCTCATTAACAAGCAAAAATTATCATTGTTACGGAACTTTCATTCCATTGCATAAAAAATGATTCAGGTATCGATTACGCAAGCGTTCACCCAAAATTTTATGTCTATCAAGCATTCAACACATTCGGTTACTGATCCCTTTAATGGCCTGTAACGTAACTGTTAACAGAAACGTTAGGAGTGATTTTATATGGCCGAAATAATGCTTTTCCCTCTTAGTTCAATAGTGCTTCCGGAAGGTAAAATGCGGCTAAGGATCTTTGAGTCAAGATATAAACGACTCGTCTCACAAGCGATGAAGGCAGATGGAACATTCGGCATTTGTATGTATGAACAACCATCGCAAGCCGGTTTGGATGAGCTATCGAAAATCGGTACTCTGGCCAAAGTTGTAGATTTTGAGTCTCTCGACGATGGTTTGCTTGGTATCACGGTCGCAGGGGTTAAGAAATTTGAGATAGAGCGAGTAAGAGTAGAATATGATGGTCTTCGCTACGCAAAAGTGAATTGGTTACCAAACTGGCAAGTATCACAGGTTGATGAGGCAACTGAATCCGTTGCGCGTCATTTAGCTAGAGTCTATCAGCGCTTCCCTGAGGTCGGTGACCTGTATGAGCAAAAGTTCTTAGATGACCAGAGCTGGGTAAGTCAACGGTGGCTGGAGATTTTGCCGTTGTCCAAATTGCAGTTTGACAGTCTCGCAGCTCAGAGCGACTGTTCAGAGGCGGTAACGTTTTTAAATCAAGCGCTATTTAATTCTACACCAGAGTGATCTTTTTTATAGACCATACTTATAAAGTGAACAGGGATTCCGATAAAGGATATCGAAATGGCCAATGCAGACACCCAAGCTTTTACAAAAGCAGATTGGGCTCAGTGTATGGAAGGGGTAAAACAGCAAGATAAAAAATCTTTTGCTCTGGTTTTTACTCACTTCTCTCCACGATTAAAACAGTTCGCCTACCGACACATGGGCAACGAACAGATAGCGATGGAAATCGTACAGGAAGCGATGGCGACCGTATGGCAGAAGAGTGCCTTGTTTGACGGCAGCAAAAGTTCGCTTTCAACTTGGATTTACACCATAGCCCGTAACCTCTGTTTTGATACCTTACGCAAGCAGAAAGGCAGAGAGGCACACATACACTCGGAAGACATCTGGCCTAATGACTATTGTCCGCCAGACATGGTTGAGCATTACTCGCCCGAGACCGAACTTTTAAAGAAACAAGTTGTGAAGTACTTAGACCTGTTACCAGAACCTCAGCGTAAAGTCGTTCAGGCGGTGTACTTAGAGGAGTTACCGCACCAGCAGGTGGCTGACATGTTTGATATTCCGCTAGGTACCGTCAAGTCTCGGCTACGTCTTGCGGTAGAGAAACTTCGATCATCGATAGAGGCAGATACATTATGAGTTACCATCCACAAGCATCCGTATTGCAGGCTTACGCACAAGGTGCGCTGGATGATGTGAGTGCTTTTACGATTGCTACCCACATCGAAACCTGCCCAGAATGTCGTCGCCAGGTTACTCTGTTCGAGCAGCAGTGTGGCGAAGAGTTATTAAATAGTGATATAGGCGTCGATGATGATTTTGATTCGATGTTCGATCAAATCGTCGCGCTGGAACAAAACAGTGATCCCTTCAGAGCACCACGAATGCCGACCTTTGTTGAGGTTAATGGTAAGTCGTTTCGTCTACCATTATCACTGTCCCGGTTCCGCGATTGTATCGGAGAGTGGCGAAGTTACGGTGGCAAAGTGTACAGTGCCGCGATCGATATTTCTCCAAATGCACGTGTCAACCTGATGTATATCGCAGAGAATGTAACCATTCCTCAGCATACCCATAAAGGCACAGAATCCACTTTGGTGCTTCATGGTGGCTTTAGTGACGAGGATGGCCATTATGGTGTAGGCGACTTCTTATATAAAGATGCCTCGGTGAAGCACAGCCCTTTTACCAAGCAGGGTGAAGATTGCTTGTGCCTCACGGTTCTCACCCAGCCGATGATCTTCACTCAAGGTGTTGCGCGAGTCTTTAACCTATTTGGCAAGGGGATGTATCCTTAAAGGATACGATTTAAGGAGACAAAAAAGGCTTGGTTTATGACCAAGCCTTTGTTTTTATTATTGAGCAGTGCTTTGCTGCTCTGTCTGTTGAGCATCCCTTCGCTGCGCCCGATTGAGCATATCGGTGAAATAGTGACGCAATGAATAGAGCATGATCAGACTAGGAATTACCATCAGCGCGGTAAGAATGAAGAACATTGACCAGTCGTTGAGGTAGTCAACCAGTTCGCCAGAGAATGACGCTAGCGTGGTTCGACCGAAGTTACCCAGTGAAGCAAGTAACGCATACTGAGTCGCAGAGAATGCCTGACCAGTGACCACGGTTAAGAACGAGACAAAGGCAACGGTAGAGAAAGCGGAAGTAAAGTTATCAACCACTAACGTTGCGAGGAAAAGTTGCTCGCTAGGGCCAACTTTAGCAATCCAGGCAAACATCAGGTTGCTTGATGCCATCGCTATACCACCAATCATCAGGCCACGTACGATACCAAATTTGACGTTAACCATACTACCAACCAGTGTGAAGAGGATGGTTAGACCCCAACCAATCAGTTTCGAATAGTAGCCAATCTGTTCGTTAGTAAAGCCAACTTCTTTATAGAAGGTGATCGACATACGGCCGAGGAAGGCTTCACCAATCTTAAATAGGAACACAAACAGTAACAGTGTCAGTGCTACTCTAAAGCCATTACTTCTGAAGAAGTCTAGGAAAGGTTCAACTACTGTTACCGTAATCCAGGCTATGATTCGATTACCCACGACCTTGCTATGACGCTGTTCAGCTTGAGCCTGGAGCTCTTCACGCTTAGTTTTTGGTTCACCAACTAACAAGGTAAATACCATCAACAGACCGACAATTGCAGCCATACCGTAGTAAACCCCATTCCAGCCAATAGAGTCGGCATTAATGAACGCCAGATAACCTGGTACAGAATACCCCGTCCACCAACCGATAACAGCCATAGCTGAAGCTTGCGGTAGTTTAGAAGGTTCTGATTTAGGGAAGGTATCGATACGGTAGGCGTCAATCGCGATATCCTGAGTCGCTGATGAGAGAGCGATGCCTAAAGCTAACATGGATGTCATCATTAGGTTTTGTGAAGGGTCGACTCCGGCAATAAACAGCGTACAAACCAGTACAACCGATTGACATAAGAAGATCCAACTTCTGCGTTGGCCGAGCATTGCATGTAATAGTGGGATACGAACTCGGTCTACTAAAGGCGCCCAAAGAAAGTTAATTGCATAAACTGCAAAAACACTACCAAAATAGCCGATAGCTGCGCGGGTTAATCCTGCATCCTTGAGCCAGCCGGACATATTAGAGCCGATAAGAACCCAAGGGAAACCGCTGGAACAGCCCAGCATGAACACCCACATTAGGCGCCTGTCCATATAGCTGCGAATCGTCTCTAGCCAAGAGATGGAAGGAGAGTCAGAAGACATACACAAATCCTTGTTTGAGTGTTTGGTCTGGGAGAAAAACAGAAGGCTCTAACAAAGTAGAGCCTTATATTATTATTTGATAAGAGTGGCTTTAGTTATGATGATGGGCTCGACTGGCACATCACGGTAACGACCTTTTGTTGTCGTTGGTTTGCGAGCCATGGTCTGAATAACATCAAACCCTTGGGTCACTTTGCCGAAAACAGCGTAACCAGGTGGGCGCTGGTCATAATCTAAGAAACCATTATCTTTATAGTTGATGAAAAACTGTCTGGTTGCTGAGTGTGGATTGTTAGTACGCGCCATAGCAATGGTCGCAGTATCGTTTTTCAACCCGTTAGACGCTTCATTCTTGATAGGAGAGTATGTCGGTAGTGGTTGCATGCTCTTGTCAAAACCACCGCCCTGAGCCATAAAACCAGGGATAACGCGATGGAACTGAGAGCCGACGTAACTGCCGTCTTTTACGTATTTAAGAAAGTTAGCCACCGTTAGTGGTGCTTTGCTTTCATTGAGCTCGACGGTAAAAGAGCCGAGTGTGGTTTCAAACTCTACCTTCGGACCCGCAAGTGCAAGTGAGCTTACCAATGCGAGTGAGGCAACGGCCATCTTCAACATTAGAATCGCTCCTGCATGTAGTTTTGAAGTTCACGGTCATTGGCAACTTCTTGAAGGACCAGGTTAATCACATCGTTAAGAACCAGTTCAATTTCTTCGTTTGATGCACTCAGAGCGCCAGTACGTTTAGCGGTACCTGTGTAAGTTTTTACAAGTTTACCTTGAGGGGTCTCAGCAGTAATTTCGACGACTACTTTACCGTCCATCTCGTTTTCCATCACTGTGTGCTTAACAGTAACTAACGCTTCCTGGACTTCAATCTCTACTGAGTTCTCGCTGTTCACTGTGCTGCGGAAACCCTGAGACTGAAACTGTTCTAGTAGTGCATTCTCAATAGAGATGCGTACATTCTGTTTCGAATGGATTGGCTCGATGTTTGAGCGACCACTGTCTACCAGTGCGACATACTGTGCTGAGCGCACATCTTTACTGGTTAGCGTAAATGCAGCGTCTTGGACAAGATCGCTATTGCTCAGGACCGCCTTTGGCATAAAGTTGATCTGCTCTTGCTGCGGAGCTGAACACGCAGTGAGTAATACCATTGACGCGGCTAGAACCAGTTTTCTCATTGTAATTTCCTTTCTTTGTAACTCTGCGAGCTTACTCAAACGTAGTAGAGATAATAGTGGACTATTTAGTCGCTTGTAAAATAACAAATTTCTTGTTGGCTGCGACAACTTTTACGTTTGACTTGCCAAATAGCCTAGATAGCTTTCCATCGTAGCCGAGGTGACGGTTACCGATAACTAATAATTGCCCACCGACACTAAGAATTTGCTTTGCATCACAGAACATCTGCCAGGCAATATGATCGGTGATAGCTTGTTGCTGATGAAATGGCGGGTTACACATCACCATATCAACGTCTGTAGCAGGCATTCCATCCAAGCAGTTATTAGCGATACATTCAATATCTCGCTCGCTGCCCAGATTGCTAATCAGGTTTTGTCGTGCTGATTCAACTGCCATAAAACTTTCATCAATACAGGTCAGTTTGATATCAGGATTTAGCTGGCCCATTTTTATCGATAGCACACCGTTGCCGCAGCCCAGGTCAAGAACATGCTTGATGCCGGGATTGGTTGGCAAGTGCTCAAGCATAAAACGTGCACCGAGATCTAAGCTTTCACCTGAATAGACATTTGGCAAATTGTTGAGAGTAATATTCTCTTTATCTACAGACCATTGTGTATTTGGCGACACTTGATTGATTGTAGTGCTGTTGGCTGAGCTAAATACGAGTCGGTGCTTTTTCCACGCTAGTGAGGTTTTGGTTTCACCCAAATGTTTTTCGAACAACTTCAGTGTTGAGGTATGGATCTCTTTGGCTTTGTTGACGGCAATAACTGGTACCGTATCTTTAAGCGCACAGCGAAGCTGACTGAGTTGCCAAACAAGGTGTCGATTACTTTTAGGTAATTGAATTAAAACTAAATCCACGTCAGATGGAACATCATCCATAGTCGTGATCATGTTGACGTCAGGGCAGTGGTTGCGTTGTAAGTTGGCTTGTGTGCCTTGATGAGAGATGTAAGAGTCACTCATCATTGTGATGCGGTGTTTTTCGCTAAACCAGCAACTTAGCGCACCGAAGTTATCATTAATGATAAGAATATGCTGGTTGGACTCTAGACCCATCTCCTCAACATGGTTGATTAGGTATTCATCACCTGCATCCCAGGCCTGAAGAGTTTCGTTATTTCTCTTAGGGTAACGGAATAAAGAAAGGGTACGCTCATGCAGCGAAAGCTCAGTAATCATAATTACAACGCAAGTTATCTGTCATAATTGAATTGTCGCAAAACCGTGCGGTTGTGGAAACTAAAACCTTTAGCTTTACGCTTAAGGCGATTATTATCTAACCCAATTTGTTGTTTAAGTTTGATGGTGAAGCGTAATGCTGCAAGAAATAATAGAAAAAAAACTCACAGAGACCTTTGCTCCCACTCACCTAAAGGTGATCAACGAAAGTTACATGCACAATGTAGCGCCTGGCTCTGAGAGTCACTTTAAAGTCGTTATTGTTAGTGAAAATTTTGCCGGATTGAGATTGATCGCTCGTCACCGTCAAGTGAATCAGGCTCTGGCAGATGAGCTAGCTAACCACATTCACGCGTTATCAATGCACACCTATACTGAGCAAGAGTGGCAGGAGCACAACCAGATTGCGCCAGATAGCCCTATGTGCATGGGTGGTGACAAATAAAGTCGATTAAAGGGGCAGCTTAGCTGTCCTTTTTATTAGTACCAAAGAGGTATTGTTAACAACATAGAAACAAATAAATGCAATAGTTAGTTTTAAATAAGATTGTTTCACGATGTGAATGATTGATGCCATTGCTCGGCGTGTGGCTATTGCTGTTTGTGCGATGGCTCAAAGTTATGACTATTCCTTAGCCTTTTAAACTCAATTCCTTCGAAATATCTACTTTATTCCCTGCATTGGTCATGGCATCAACTTCCCAAAAGATGCTAGACTATCGCACCTGATAAATCTCGCCAATTTCTTGTGACGAGGTTTTTAATAGGATGTTGCGATTTTGGTGTTTTAAACAGCACCGAAACCGGACACTAGTGTCGTGTCTAAAAGTTACGCAATCAAAGAATCTTTTTCCCGATAAAAGTAGTGCAAGTGCGTATGATTACAATAAAGAAGGGTTTGGACCTTCCTATCGCAGGAACTCCTACCCAGGTGATTAATGATGGTAAGACCATCAAAAAAGTCGCCTTGCTTGGCGAAGAGTACGTCGGCATGCGTCCTACTATGCATGTCCGCGTAGGCGATGAAGTAAAGAAAGCTCAAGTTCTTTTTGAAGATAAGAAGAACCCAGGTGTTAAATTTACTTCACCAGCAGCTGGTAAAGTGATCGAGATTAACCGTGGCGCTAAGCGTGTACTTCAATCTGTTGTGATTGAAGTTGCAGGCGAAGAGCAGGTGACGTTCGATAAGTTTGAAGCTGACCAACTAGCAGGTCTTGACCGTGAAGCGGTTAAAACTCAGCTTGTTGATTCAGGTCTTTGGACAGCTTTACGTACTCGTCCGTTCAGCAAGGTTCCTGCAATCGAATCTTCTACTAAGGCTATCTTCGTAACTGCTATGGATACTAATCCTCTAGCAGCCCAGCCTGAGTTGATCATTAATGAACAGAAAGAAGCGTTCGTTGCCGGTTTAGATCTGCTTTCAACACTGACTGATGGCAAGGTTTACGTATGTAAATCTGGCACAAGTCTTCCTCGTTCTTCTCAGTCTAATGTTGAAGAGCATGTATTTGATGGCCCTCACCCAGCTGGTCTAGCTGGCACCCACATGCATTTCCTATACCCAGTAAATGCAGAAAATGTGGCGTGGAGTATCAACTACCAAGACGTTATCGCGTTTGGTAAGTTGTTCTTAACTGGTGAACTTTACACTGACCGTGTTATCTCTCTGGCTGGCCCAGTAGTGAATAACCCTCGTCTAGTTCGTACAACTATTGGTGCAAACCTAAATGACGTTACGGACAGCGAGTTAATGCCAGGTGAAGTTCGTGTGATTTCTGGTTCAGTACTAACTGGTACACATGCAACTGGTCCTCACGCTTACCTAGGTCGTTACCACGTACAGGTTTCTGTATTACGTGAAGGCCGTGAGAAGGAACTGTTTGGCTGGGCTATGCCTGGTAAGAACAAGTTCTCTATAACTCGCTCATTCCTTGGTCATATCTTTAAGGGTCAGTTGTTCAACATGACAACTACCACTAACGGTTCTGACCGTTCAATGGTCCCTATCGGCAACTACGAACGTATAATGCCTTTAGATATGGAACCTACTTTGCTACTTCGTGACCTATGTGCTGGTGACACTGATAGTGCGCAAGCTCTTGGTGCTCTAGAACTAGACGAAGAAGACTTAGCATTGTGTACCTTTGTTTGTCCTGGTAAGTACGAGTACGGTGAACTACTTCGTGAATGCCTAGATCAAATTGAGAAGGAAGGGTAATTTTCATGGCTCTTAAAAAGTTTCTTGAAGACATCGAGCATCACTTTGAGCCTGGTGGTAAACACGAGAAGTGGTTTGCCCTGTACGAAGCTGTAGCAACAGTTTTCTACACACCAGGTCTTATTACAAAGAAAAGCTCGCACGTTCGTGATAGCGTTGATCTAAAACGTATCATGATCATGGTTTGGTTCGCGGTATTCCCAGCAATGTTCTGGGGTATGTACAACGCGGGTGGCCAAGCTCTAGCAGCACTTAACCATATGTATGCTGGCGAACAGCTAGCTGCAGTAGTGGCAGGTAACTGGCATTACTGGCTGACAGAGATGTTAGGCGGCACCATTGCCCCTGATGCGGGTGTCGGCAGCAAGATGATCTTAGGTGCGACTTACTTCCTACCTATCTACGCAACGGTATTTATCGTTGGTGGTTTCTGGGAAGTACTGTTCTGTATGGTGCGTAAGCACGAAGTTAACGAAGGTTTCTTTGTTACTTCTATCCTGTTTGCACTTATCGTTCCACCAACGCTACCTCTATGGCAAGCAGCGCTAGGTATTACCTTCGGTGTTGTTGTTGCTAAAGAGATCTTCGGTGGTACAGGTCGTAACTTCCTTAACCCAGCACTTGCTGGCCGTGCTTTCCTATTCTTCGCTTACCCAGCGCAAATCTCGGGTGACGTAGTTTGGACTGCAGCTGACGGCTTCTCTGGTGCAACGGCTCTTAGCCAATGGGCACAAGGTGGTAACGGTGCACTAGTGAATACAGTAACTGGCGCTCCTATCACTTGGATGGATGCATTCATCGGTAACATTCCTGGTTCAATTGGTGAAGTTTCAACACTGGCACTTATGATTGGCGCTGCGATGATCGTTTACATGCGAATCGCTTCTTGGCGCATCATTGCAGGTGTAATGATCGGTATGATTGCAACAGCAACGCTGTTCAACGTGATCGGTTCTGACACTAACCCAATGTTCAACATGCCATGGCACTGGCACCTGGTTCTTGGTGGCTTTGCATTCGGTATGTTCTTTATGGCAACAGACCCAGTATCAGCTTCATTTACCAACAAAGGTAAGTGGTGGTACGGCGCACTAATCGGCGTGATGTGTGTACTGATTCGTGTAGTTAACCCAGCGTACCCAGAAGGTATGATGCTGGCTATTCTATTCGCGAACCTGTTTGCACCTCTGTTCGACCATGTAGTTATCGAGAAGAACATCAAGCGGAGACAAGCACGCTATGGCAAGTAATAACGACAGCATTAAAAAGACGCTGGGTGTTGTTATCGGGTTGAGCCTTGTTTGTTCAATCATCGTATCAACAGCAGCGGTTGGTCTACGTGACCAGCAAAAAGCTAACGCTGTACTGGATAAGCAAACTAAGATCGTTGAAGTTGCTGGCATTGACGCTGAAGGTAAGAAAGTTCCTGAGCTATTTGCACAGTACATTGAACCACGTCTAGTTGACTTCAATACAGGTGACTTCCTTGACGGTGACGCAGCAACTTACGACCAACGTAAAGCTGCTAAAGATCCTGCTGAATCTATCAAGCTAACGGCTGAAGAAGATAAAGCTAAGATCCTACGTCGTGCAAACACTGGTGTTGTATACCTAGTTAAACAAGGCGATGACGTATCAAAGATCATCCTTCCTGTACACGGTACTGGTCTATGGTCAATGATGTACGCTTTCGTTGCAGTTGAAACTGACGGTAACACTGTGTCAGGTATCACTTACTACGAGCAGGGTGAAACTCCTGGACTTGGTGGTGAAGTTGAGAACCCGACATGGCGTGCTCAGTGGGTTGGCAAGAAACTGTTCGATGAAAACCACAAGCCTGCAATCAAGATTGTTAAAGGTGGCGCTCCGCAAGGTTCTGAGCATGGTATCGACGGTCTTTCTGGTGCAACACTAACTGGTAACGGTGTTCAAGGCACATTTGATTTCTGGTTAGGCGATATGGGCTTTGGTCCATTCCTAGCAAAAGTTCGTGACGGAGGTCTGAACTAATGTCTAGCGCACAAAACATTAAAAAGAGCATCTTAGCGCCAGTATTGGATAACAACCCAATCGCGCTACAGGTTCTTGGTGTATGTTCTGCTCTTGCAGTAACAACTAAACTAGAGACTGCATTCGTTATGACTCTAGCGGTTATCTTCGTAACTGCGCTGTCTAACTTCTGTGTATCTCTAATCCGTAACCACATTCCTAACAGTGTGCGTATCATCGTTCAGATGGCGATCATCGCATCTCTAGTAATCGTGGTAGACCAAGTGCTAAAAGCTTACCTATACGATATCTCTAAGCAGCTATCTGTATTCGTAGGTCTGATCATCACGAACTGTATCGTAATGGGTCGTGCTGAAGCATTCGCAATGAAGTCTGCGCCACTACCATCTCTAATCGACGGTATTGGTAACGGTCTTGGTTACGGTTTCGTTCTTATCACTGTTGGTTTCTTCCGTGAACTGTTTGGCTCAGGCAAACTGTTCGGCATGGAAGTACTTCCTCTAGTGAGCAACGGTGGTTGGTACCAGCCAAACGGTCTGATGCTACTAGCACCGTCTGCATTCTTCCTAATCGGCTTCCTAATCTGGGCAATCCGTATTCTGAAACCAGAACAAGTAGAAGCGAAGGAGTAAGGACGTCATGGAACATTACATTAGTCTGTTAGTTAAATCGATTTTCATCGAAAACATGGCTCTGTCTTTCTTCTTAGGTATGTGTACATTCCTTGCAGTATCTAAGAAAGTTAAGACCTCATTTGGTCTGGGTGTAGCGGTAGTAGTAGTACTAACCATCGCTGTTCCAGTAAACAACCTAGTTTACAACCTGGTACTAAAAGAGAACGCTTTAGTTGAAGGTGTTGATCTTAGCTTCCTAAACTTCATCACCTTTATCGGTGTAATCGCGGCACTTGTACAGATTCTAGAAATGGTTCTAGACCGCTTCTTCCCACCTCTGTACAACGCACTAGGCATCTTCCTACCGCTGATCACAGTAAACTGTGCAATCTTCGGTGGTGTATCTTTCATGGTACAGCGTGACTACAACTTTGCTGAATCTGTTGTTTACGGTTTCGGTTCTGGTGTGGGCTGGATGTTAGCTATCGTCGCTCTTGCAGGTATCCGTGAGAAGATGAAGTACTCTGACGTACCTCCTGGTCTACGTGGTCTTGGTATCACGTTCATCACTGTAGGTCTTATGGCGTTAGGCTTTATGTCTTTCTCTGGTGTTCAACTGTAAGTCGGGTAAACCGCAACAATTAAGGAATAGTCAATGGACATTATTCTTGGTGTAGTGATGTTTACTCTGATCGTACTTGCGCTAGTACTAGTGATTCTTTTCGCTAAGTCTAAGCTTGTACCAACAGGTGACATTACAATTTCTGTGAACGGTGACGACTCGCTTGCTATCGTTACACAACCGGGCGGTAAGCTTCTGAGTGCTCTAGCTGGTGCTGGCGTATTCGTATCTTCTGCTTGTGGTGGCGGTGGCTCTTGTGGTCAGTGTCGCGTAAAAGTTAAATCAGGCGGTGGCGATATTCTACCTACTGAGCTTGACCACATTACTAAAGGTGAAGCTCGTGAAGGTGAACGTCTAGCGTGTCAGGTTGCAATGAAAACTGACATGGACATCGAACTTCCTGAAGAGATCTTCGGCGTTAAGAAGTGGGAATGTTCTGTTATCTCTAACGATAACAAAGCGACATTCATCAAAGAGCTTAAGCTACAAATCCCAGATGGCGAATCAGTACCTTTCCGTGCTGGTGGTTACATCCAGATTGAAGCTCCTGCTCACCACGTTAAATACGCTGACTTCGATGTACCAGAAGAGTACCGTGAAGATTGGGACAAGTTTAACCTGTTCCGCTACGAGTCTAAGGTAAGTGAAGAGACGATCCGCGCTTACTCAATGGCTAACTACCCTGAAGAAGAAGGCATTATTATGCTAAACGTGCGTATCGCTACGCCGCCGCCTAATAATCCTGACGTACCACCTGGTATCATGTCTTCGTTTATCTGGTCTCTTAAAGAGGGCGACAAGTGTACTATTTCTGGTCCATTTGGTGAGTTCTTCGCGAAAGACACAGACAACGAGATGGTATTCGTTGGTGGTGGTGCGGGTATGGCGCCAATGCGTTCGCACATCTTTGACCAACTTAAGCGTCTTAAATCAACGCGTAAGATGTCTTTCTGGTACGGTGCTCGTTCTAAGCGTGAAATGTTCTACGTAGAAGATTTCGACGGCCTACAAGCAGAAAACGACAACTTCGTGTGGCACTGTGCACTGTCTGACCCAATGCCAGAAGATAACTGGGATGGTTACACAGGCTTCATCCACAACGTACTGTACGAAAACTACCTGAAGGATCACGAAGCTCCTGAAGATTGTGAGTACTACATGTGTGGTCCACCGATGATGAACGCTGCTGTTATCGGCATGCTGAAAGATCTCGGTGTAGAAGATGAAAACATTCTTCTAGATGACTTCGGTGGTTAATCTACCTAAGTAGTTGTAATTTATGGCTGGCTCAATCGAGCCAGCCATTGTTGTTTTAGAGTGGTAATAGTCGATACGTTATATCGCAACGTATGTGCTATTCCCGTTCCTCAAAATACAGGAGTCTAACAAGTGAAAAAGTGGCTTGTTGCATTTGCTTCTCTGTTGGTACTAGCTGGTTGTGAAAAGCCTGCTGAGCAGATCCATCTTAGTGGCCCGACGATGGGTACTACCTACAACATCAAATATATTTCAGCTGAAGGGCAACCTTCACCTGAAGCTATTCAGACAGAAGTTGACCGCTTACTTGAAGAAGTGAACGATCAGATGTCTACTTACCGTAAAGACTCCGAGCTAAGTCGATTTAACCAGAGCGAATCTTCTGAAGCGTTTGCTGTTTCACCTCAAACCGCTACGGTTGTGAAAGAAGCGATTCGTCTTAACGGTCTTACTCTTGGTGCTCTCGACGTAACGGTAGGACCTTTAGTAAACCTATGGGGCTTTGGACCTGAAGCTCGTCCTGAGATTGTACCTACGGATGAGGAACTGGCTGCGCGTAAAGCAATGACAGGAATTCAACACCTTGCGGTTGAAGGTGACACGTTAAGCAAAGATATTCCAAACCTATATGTGGATTTGTCTACAATTGCTAAAGGCTGGGGTGTTGATGTTGTGGCTGATTACATCCAGTCTCAAGGCATCCAGAATTACATGGTAGAAGTCGGCGGTGAGATGCGTCTTAAAGGTTTAAACCGTGAAGGTGTAGCTTGGCGTATTGCTATCGAGAAGCCGTCTGTAGAAGAGCGCGCGATTCAAGAGATCATTGAGCCGGGTGATATGGCAGTGGCAACCTCAGGGGATTACCGTAACTACTTTGAGCGTGATGGAATTCGTTACTCGCACATTATTAACCCAGAAACAGGTAAGCCGATCAGTCACAAAGTGGTATCGGTAACAGTGCTAGACAAGTCTTCAATGACTGCAGATGGTCTGGCGACTGGCTTGATGGTGTTAGGTGAAGAACAAGGCATGAAGATTGCGGAAGAGAACAATATCCCTGTCTTTATGATCGTAAAAACTGAAGAGGGCTTTGACGAGCTGGCTTCATCGGCTTATAAGCCTTATATGAATAAATAATAATCCTAGTGAGCATGTCATTATGAGTACATTTTTGATTACATTTGGTGTGTTTATGGCCGTGATTGCAGCGATGTCTATCGGCTATATCATCCAGAAGAAAGTGGTAAAAGGCAGCTGTGGTGGCCTTGGTGCAGTGGGTATTGATAAAGTATGTAACTGTCCTGAACCGTGTGATGCACGTAAGAAGCGAGAAGCTCGCGAAGCGGCGCGTCAAGAAAAGCTAGCGGCATGGGAAAAAGACCGTATCGCTTAACGTTTTATAAAAACACCAGTCATTCGACTGGTGTTTTTTTTACTATTTCATCTTCGTACACTACCTGATTCCGCCCCATCTTCTTGGCAAAATAGAGCCTGTCATCGGCCAATTTTATCTGGTCGTGAATATCTCCATCAATACTACTAACGCCAACGCTAACCGTGACATTTATCGTACTACCTTGGTACTTAGCCGGTGTTTTTTCGACCCTCTGACGCATATTATCGAGTCGGGTAATGAACTCCTCTGCTGGGGCACATGACTGAATGCAAAACTCTTCACCACCGAAGCGAACAACGACATCTTCGTTGAAATAGATCTTGAGAATATTAGCGACATTTTTCAGTGCCGCGTCGCCACCATCATGGCCGAAGGAATCATTGACCTGCTTAAACAGGTCAATATCAATCATAGCGATATTACGTAGCTGGCATCCTGAGCAAGCTTGAGCAAATAAGAAGCGTCGATTCCACAAACCAGTCAGAGCATCTTGGTTAGCGAGCTTATACAGTTCATCAGTCGCTTCTTTCATGTCCAGCAGTTGATGGACACGGCAATAGAACTCTTCTTGATTGAAAGGCTTGGTTAGAAAGTCGTTGGCACCAGCTTTAAGAAACTGAGCGGTGAGAGTTTTTGATTCACTGCCAGATAAACCAATAATGGCGAGATGATTTTTATCGTAAATCTGACGCATTTCTCGGGTCATTGTAATGCCGTCTTTGACTGGCATGTCATGGTCGGTGATAACAAAAGAGATCTCTGAGCAGCGCTGCAATTTATCGAGTGCGACCTGACCATTTTCAGCTTCAGTTGTACGAATGTATTGGTGTTCTAACAATTGGGTGACATGGCGTCGGACGGTAGGCGAATCATCAACAACAAGAGCATGGTGCTTGTGGTTGTTAATCAGTCTCTTTGCCAGAGGAAACAGATAGGAAATCGACGCCATACTATCTTTAAGGATGTAATCGAGCACACCCTTAGCAATAAAACGTTCACGAGCGGTGTCATCAAAAGTCGCGGTTAAGACAATCACTTTCTGCTTATATGAAAGTGCAAGATCAATCACTTCACCGTCTTGGGCGTCGGGCAGACAGTAATCCAATACTGCAAAACGAAACTCTTTGTGTCGCTGCAGCAGCGATTCAGCCTGAGCCAAAGACTCCGCTGCGCAAACATGACAGCCTAAAGCAGTGAGTTGCTGCTTTAGGAAGTTCTGGTAAGCGCGACTGTCCTCTACTACCAAGACTCTATTGTTCAAAACCGTGACTCTTTTTATTACTTATAGAATTAATAATAATCCTATCTAGCAAACTTGCGAGTCGATTGTTGGACAATTTTTCTTCTTATTTCGGCTTTGAGAATTAGAAGTAATTTATTATACTGTATTTATATACAGTTTCGGTTAAGTGTGCAATGTGAGTAAGAAAACGCGCAAAATCATACATGTAGACATGGATTGCTTTTATGCTGCCGTAGAGATGCGTGATAACCCGTCATACAGGGGCAGACCACTCGCCGTTGGTGGACATGAGAAGCAGCGTGGAGTGTTAAGTACCTGTAATTACGAAGCGAGAAAGTTCGGTATTCGCAGTGCAATGCCTACTTCTAGAGCATTACAGTTATGCCCACAGTTACTTGTCGTACCTGGCAGGATGCACGTGTATAAAGCAGTATCAAAGCAGATCCATGCTATCTTCTCTCGCTATACCAAACTAATAGAGCCACTTTCGCTAGATGAAGCCTATCTGGACGTAACGGATTGTCTGTTACATAAAGGTTCGGCAACCTTAATCGCTCAGGCAATTCGCAATGATATTTGGAATGAGTTGAAGCTGACCGCTTCCGCAGGAATTGCTCCGATAAAGTTTCTGGCCAAAATTGCGTCTGATATGAATAAACCCAATGGCCAGTATGTGATTCCTCCAGAGCAGGTTCAGAGTGAAATAGATAAATTACCCTTGGAAAAGATCCCTGGAGTAGGCAAGGTTAGTCTGGAAAAGCTCCATCAGGCGGGACTGTATGTTGGTCTGGACATTAAAAACAGTGATTACCGCAGCTTGTTACTTAAGTTTGGTCGGCTTGGTGCATCATTGTGGAATAAGAGTCATGGCATCGATGAGCGTGAGGTTGTTGTGGAACGAGAGCGCAAGTCTGTCGGGGTAGAGCGTACTTTTGCCGAGAATATATTTACTTATGATGAGTGTTGGCGCGTTATTGAAGAGAAGTTGTTTCCGGAGCTAGAGCAGCGACTCGAAAGAGCGTCTCCAGACAAAGCGATAATAAAGCAGGGCATTAAACTTAAGTTTGCCGATTTTCAACTGACAACTATTGAGCATATTCACCCGGAACTAGAGCTTGAGTACTTCAAACAGCTACTGCATGACATTCTTAAACGTCAGCAAGGTCGAGAGATCCGTCTGCTGGGGTTGAGCGTTATGCTCAAACCCGAAGAGCAAACTAAGCAACTGAGCTTTTTTTAACTTAATTCTTCAACCCACTGTTTAACCTGAGCAAATGGCGATGTTTCAAGCTGGCCGAAACCGGCTAATGATCGCGCTTTGATCTTGGTGAGTTTTGGCGTTGCCATGCCACAAAGGAACTTAGTTTTCAGGCTTATCGATAAAGGTGAGTTTGCTTTTGTTTCTAGTTGAGTAAGCCACTCGCTTATCTGCTGCTGTTCAACCGTTTTTGCTGCCAGTTTGGGTAAAGTCGCGACGTGACCACGACACACACTACAGTGGTTACAGTTCTGAGGAGCGTTGTGATCACCAAAATACTCAGCTAGCTTTGCACTCAGGCATTGATCAGACTGGAAGAAGTCGAGTAACTGATGGATACGTCTGATATCGTTGTTCTCTTTAGTCTGAAACAGGGATGAAAGCTTGTTAGCTAAGGCATCTATCGCTTGTTGCTTTGACGAGACTCTGTACACCTCAGTCATAATCTTACTTTCTAATTCTATCCAGCCTTTCTGATGGAAGTAATTGAGCGCAGATACGGCTCTTGAACGCTCTCCCTGAAACTGTTGCCACAAGGTATCAAAGTCGACCTGACACCAGGTTCGGGCTTTAGGTGAGCTGTTAAATAGCGCAGTAACAAATTCACGACGTTGTGGATCAAACTGATTAATGATGTTCTCTTTGTCTGTCAGGAACTTAAATCGGTAGTCTGCAAAATAGCTGTATTGTGCGCTGATGATGCCTTCCATCTCCAGATAAACGAGCAAGGTTTTTAGCGGTAGCTGACGAACATTGCTTTCCGTTACCAGTCGGGGAAGGACGACTTCCCATTTAGGTGCAGAATCAACGGCTTGTTTTAGCACAAACTCGACTTCACTTGGTTCAGGCGTATCGCCGTAAATAAAGTTTTCCAGAGTACTCAGGCCGGTCTGGTTAGCCAACAACACACATTGGGATGGCTGACCATCCCGTCCAGCGCGACCAATTTCCTGTGCATAGTTCTCAATCGACTTAGGCAGATCAAAGTGAATCACTCGGCGAATATCTGACTTATCGACTCCCATTCCAAAGGCGATTGTTGCTACGATACAGTCAAGCTCGCCACGCATAAACTGAGCTTGAATGTGTTCGCGCTGTCCATTTTTCATCCCTGCATGATAGGCACTCACATTAATGCCGCTATCGCGTAGTAAATTGGCGACCTGATCAGCACTGTTTTGCAATGTTACGTAGACGATGGTGGGTAACTTTGGAGCTGATTGAACTAATTCTAACAGGGCTTGCGGCTTCTCATCATCGAGGCAAGGCGATACGGAAATGTCGAGGTTGGAGCGATAGAACCCAGTCACAACCACATCCTCGCGCTCGATGGCAAACTTGGTCTGCATATCTTCAATGACGGCATGTGTGGCGGTTGCGGTTAATAACAGTGCCTGAGGAATCTTGAGCTCTTTCAGGTAGTGGGGCAGTTTAAGGTAATCAGGACGGAAGTTGTGCCCCCACTCAGAGATACAGTGCGCTTCATCCACCACTAGCATTGAGACGGGGACCTGAGAAATAAACTGACGAAAGCGTTCGTTCTTGAGTCTTTCCACCGAGATCATTAATACCTTAATGCGACCTTGTCTGACTTGTTCCATGATGTGTAGGGTATCTTCGCGACTTTGGCTCGAATCTATCGATGCAGCAGGGATCTGCTTGCTGTTTAAGAAGGCGAGTTGGTCTTTCATCAATGCAAGTAAAGGCGAGACGACAAGCGTTAAATGGGGCAGCATCACTGCGGGTAACTGATAGCAAAGTGATTTACCTGAGCCGGTAGGAAATATTGCCGAGCAAGATTTACCCTGTAAGACTTTTTCGATTACGGCCTGTTGGCCAGAGCGAAGGGACTCGAAGCCAAAGATGTTTTTAAGGGGCTGCTGTATGTCGAATTCTAGGTTTGGGCTCATCATTCGCTTGATTCCAGTATCTTTAAGACGCAATGAACACTATTCTAGGGACATTCGTCGCAATGGAACATGGTTTTAGTATGAATAAGTTGGAGCTAAAACAAATTATTCTCGATTTGTTGGAGCAGAAATGGCAAATCGCACAAAGCTCAGTGCAGAGAGCTATTGAATCAGCAACCGATGAAGAGACGGTGCCGGAACACAAGTATGACACTTTGGCTTTGGAAGCTTCCTACCTTGCTCATGGTCAGGCAAAACGTCTACAAGAGTGTGAACAGGAAATTAGCTTGTTTAAAGAGTTGGTGATGCCACAAGAGCCTCACTGCGTGGTACTTGGTTGCTTGGTTTCGCTACTTGATGTGAACGAGCAACGTAAATGGTTTTTTATCTCCCCGTGTGCAGGTGGTTTAAAAGTGGCGGCCAGCGAAGCGACGGTCATGTTGGTCACTTTTGACTCTCCTCTGGGCAGAGCACTTAAATCTAAAAATGTTGGCGATGAAGTTATTTATCGTGTTGCTGAAGCCGAACATTGTTACGAGATAGAAACCATCAGCTGACAAACTACTCTTCATTTCTGATATTGTAGGCACCAATAATTGAGCGTGAGGTAACAATGAAAAAAGTATTACTAACATTACCTTTATTACTTTCCAGTCAAGTTTATGCAGCTCAGTGTAAAGTTGATTTAAAGAATGAGATTCACCTTAACGGTGAGCGAATTGAAATTCATCAGACAAGTGGTGACACTGCAATCGTTGATGAAAACAATAACTTAACGATCCACGGTGAAAAAATTGAGCTTGATGATAGTCAGAAACAAGCCATTGCTGAATACCGTGACAACATCAATTATTACCTACCTAGAGCGAAGAAAATCGCACAGGACGGTTTAGCTCTGGCTAACGACATAGTTGACGATGTTGCTGAAAGCTTCGACGCGCCAGAAGCGTTTGCTGGTGTGAAAGAGTCGATGAAACAGTTCTATGCCGATATTGAAGCTCGATACTACCAGAATGGTGACCTAGTGTTGCCAGCCGATAGTTTTGGCTCTTTAAGCGAGACTTGGTCAGATGATTTTGAAAAAGCTAAGGCTCTGTTTAATGAAGAGTTTATTACCAGCGCATTTGATGCAATGTCTGAGAAAATGAAGGCTGAGGGTGGTTTGAACCTGACTGAAATGGCTAACTCAATGGCGGAGCTGAAAGAGCGCATAGCACAACGTCTTGCTGAGCACGCCAGTGAAGTTGAGCAGCAAAGTGAAGAGTTTTGTGATTCTCTGGATCAAATGGCAGAGCAAGAGCAGCAGTTGCACGACAAGATCCCTCAACTGAAGGACTACCAGATCTTTACTATCTGATAAGCTAAATCTCAACAGAATCTATGATTAGTAAAAGCGCCATTGCGGCGCTTTTTTTGTTTCTGTCATCCGGATTGGTTGAATGTTGGGCAAAATCCTTGCACGTTGGTTTAACCAATTAACTTTTTTTGTTTATTCATAATATATATCGATTGTTTAGTTTTATATGGTGAATTACACTTCTGTACTAGTTAGCTAGTTCACTGGTGCGAAGTAGGTTGTATGGCACAAACAAATAACTCTCAAACACGCGAGCATTTTGGTTCTCGTCTTGGTTTCATTTTAGCGGCGGCAGGTGCGGCTGTTGGTCTGGGCAATATCTGGGGTTTCCCTACACAAGCGGCAAGTAATGGCGGTGGCGCGTTTCTACTTGTCTATCTCGTAATGATCCTTGTAGTTGCATTTCCTATGCTGGTGGTAGAGATGGCCATCGGTCGCTACGGTCAGGCTAACCCGGTTGATAGTATGCGTTCACTGACAGCTAACCCTATGGGCAAGAAGCTTGGAGCGACAGTAGGCTGGATTGGCTTAAGTGTGCCGAGTGCGGTGCTAGCGTTTTATAGTATCGTCGGCGGCTGGTTGATTTGCTTCTTGCTCGGTGCGATTACTGAAGTATTAGGTTTTGAACAGGCAACCGCTTGGTTCAAAGGCTTTAGTGTTGAACGAAACTTATTCGGGACCATTACGTTTTATGTTTTGACGGTCTTAATTGTTCAGGGCGGCGTAAAGCAAGGCATTGAAAAATGGTCGACACGTCTGATGCCAGCCCTGTTTGTTCTGTTTGGTCTTTTGTTTATCTACATTATGACTCAGAACGGTGCAATGGAAGGCCTTAAACACTACCTGATCCCTGACTTTGACAAAGTGATGGATCGTAAGCTTATCTTAGCGGCAATGGGGCAAGGCTTCTTTTCTCTGACCATAGGTGGTTGTTCAATGCTTATTTATGGCTCTTACCTAAGTAAGAAGGAGAGCTTGCCGAAGATGGCTATGAACGTCACTTTAGTCGATACTGCAGTTGCCTTTATTGCTGGTTTGGTTGTTATGCCCGCGATGTTTGTCGCAATGCAGAAGGGTGTGCAGATTTATGCTGAAGATGGGTCGTTGCTGAGTTCGGATACACTTGTTTTTACTGTACTGCCTTTGATGTTTGATAGCTTAGGTCTGCTTGGGCAGTTGTTTGCAATCGTCTTCTTCTTACTGCTCACGATCGCTGCATTAACTTCTTCGATTTCGATGCTTGAGTGTCCGGTAGCCTTAGTAAGCGAACGCTTCAACACTGAACGTAAAACCACAAGCTGGGTGCTAGGCGGACTGATAGCCCTGTTCAGCATCGTTATAGTGTTTAACTTTGGCGCTATGTTCGGGGCGGTAGCGACCATCGCTACTCAGTATTTACAGCCTGCAGCTGCACTACTGTTCTGCCTGTTTGGTGGCTGGGTGTGGAGCCGAAACAGCAAGATCAAAGAGCTGCAACAGGGGTGCCCTGAGTTTACTCAAGGATGGTTTGGCAAATTATGGCCAACTTACGTCAAGTTTGTGTGTCCAGTGTTAGTGGCCACCGTGATATGGGCATCATTTGGTTAACAGCCAAACGACAGATAGTAAAAAGCCCGTATAGTGATATGCGGGCTTTTGGCTTTCACAGCTTCATTTTACTGAGCTGGAGCGTTCATTTGACCAGTTGTCAAAGGATCAACATCAAGGTCAGTGACCTCTTCTATGAACTCTTCAACCACTTGCTCGACTTCTTCATCATCTTGGTCAAAGTAAGCAAGGTGGAAGATTGCGTCACCTTCATTGACCAGTGGTAGTGTCTGCTGACCGATAACAATACCGCCTTTACGAGCGGTTAGCTCGATCTCACTGTGGCCTAATGGCGCACTGATGTAGGCAAGTACTTGTCCTTTCTCTACTTTTTCACCCAGAGTCACAACAGTACGTAAAATACCGTCGCTCTCTGCGCGAAGCCAGCTAGTGGACTTAGCAATAACTGGTGTTGGAAGCTTTTTACGGCTCGAACGCAGCATGCCAATAGCTTGCATTACACGCTGAACACCAATAAAACCAGCACTGATGCAAATTGGCTCAAAGCGTAATGCTTCACCAGCTTCATAAGTCAGAACCGGAATGCCCAGGCGTTCTGCTTCGCTACGCAGAGAACCATCACGTAGTGGAGCATCGACTATCACTGGCGTAGCGAACGCCTGAGCAATACGAAGCGTCTCTGGGTTACTTAAATCCGCACGAATCTGCGGTAAGTTGGTACGGTGAATTGCACCAGTATGTAAGTCCAGAATGTAATCACAGCGCTTTGCTACCTGAGAGAAAAAAGTGTTCGCCATGCGTGAAGCAAGAGAACCTTTTTCACTGCCCGGGAAGCAGCGGTTTAAATCGCGTCTGTCTGGTAGATAGCGCGATTTATGAATAAAGCCAAACACGTTAACGATAGGTACAGCGATCACGGTCCCTTTGAGCTTGTCAGCATCAATGGTGTTGATCAGTTGTCGCACAATTTCAACGCCGTTGAGCTCATCGCCATGGATAGCAGCGTTGACCATAAGCACTGGCCCCGCTTGCTTACCGTTGATAATCTCAACCGGAATCGATAATGGTGAATGGGTATAAAGCTTGGCAGCTTCTAACTCAATGACCTTACGTTCTCCCGGTGAGACTGACTCACCGAGAAATTCAAACACGCTATTCTTTTTAGCCTTTGCCACGAGTTTTAGTCCTTTTACTTGCCGCATTTTTCTCAATGAATTCGACAATCATTCCAGCAATGTCTTTACCAGTTGCGGCCTCAATACCTTCAAGACCTGGAGATGAGTTTACTTCCATGACTAATGGACCACGGTCTGATCTTAGGAGATCAACCCCAGCCACATTTAGACCCATTATTTTCGCTGCTGCTACCGCTGTGCGGCGTTCTTCCGGAGTAATTTTAACCAGAGATGCGCTACCGCCACGGTGTAGGTTAGAGCGGAACTCACCTTCTGCACCTTGACGTTTCATCGCTGCAATAACTTTATCACCCAGAACAAAACAACGAATATCCGCGCCGCCAGCTTCTTTGATGTATTCCTGCACCATGATGTTGGCTTTCAGGCCCATGAAGGCTTCAACAACACTTTCAGCTGCTTTACGCGTTTCTGCTAGTACAACCCCGATGCCTTGAGTACCTTCAAGTAGCTTGATCACAACTGGGGCACCACCAACCATGTCTAGTAGATCTTTGACATCGTCTGGTTTGCTTGCAAAGCCAGTGATCGGCATACCAATGCCTTTACGTGATAGCAACTGCATTGAACGCAACTTGTCACGTGAGCGTGTAATCGCCACCGATTCGTTAACCGGGTATACACCCATCATTTCGAATTGACGCAATACTGCAGTACCGTAAAAGGTAACAGATGCACCGATTCGAGGAACAATCGCGTCAAAGCCAGATAGCTCTTCACCTTTGAAGTGAATTTCTGGTTTTTCTGAGTTGATATTCATATAACAACGTAGCGCATCAATCACTTTAACTTCGTGACCACGGTTTTGAGCCGCTTCAATTAGGCGCTTAGTTGAGTAAAGGTTCGCGTTGCGAGACAGAATACCAATTTTCATTATTTGTTTTCCTCGAAAGGGACTAAAAACGATTCTACAGGGTCGACGATGATGCGGTTGTGCATTGCTGTTCGACCTAATAACATGCGAAATGCCATGTTTTCACGATTAGTTAAAGTAATTTCGATTGGCCAACTTTCTCCGCCAATTCTCAATTCTGACTCGATGACATAGCGTGATTCTTCATGTCCACCTGAATCACGTACGATGCGCTCGTCAATTACTTTAGCTTCACATACAGTTTCAATATCCGTGTTATGTTGCATTGGGTGGATCCAGAATCTAACCCAAAGAGCTTCGTCCTTCTTAAAGCTCTCTACTTTGAATGCGTGTAAGCATGAGGTCCTGGCTCCGGTATCGATTTTTGCATTAATTTCTTCAATACCTAAACCCGGCAGGCTAAGAGTTTCTCGCCAACCTACTAATAGTTTTTCTTTCATCGCAGTAACAATATATTTAGAGAGAATTTAAGATGCTCTAGTGATGCGAGCATCCCCGACATAACACGGTGACTACCGATTATATGGCTTGAAGAGGGTATTAGAATGTACCCTAAGGCGCTTCAAGGACGGCGACTGTAGCAACCATGTTCTAGTGTGACTAACGAAAAAAAATATTCGTCACAACAAAATATTTTTATCAAACATTAGTACAAGATACAAAAAAAGCCAGCTAATGCGAGCTGGCTTTTTTGATTAGTTTTTCTAATGATTTGTGGGTGGGCTACTTGTTTGGAATTGCCTCAAGTAATGCCACCATTTGATCCCAGAAAAGCGCGACAGTATCGATCTTCACTTTCTCATCAGGAGAGTGAGGGAACTTAATCGTTGGGCCGAAAGAAACCATATCCATGTTCGGGTAAGGTTCTTTGAACAGACCACATTCCAGACCTGCGTGAATAACCATGATGTTTGGTTTATGACCGTAGATACCTTCATACATGTCACGGAAAATTGCCATGATTTCTGAGTCAGCATCAGGTTTCCAACCAGGATACGCACCAGAGAATTCGATGTTTGCACCTGCAAGGTCTGCCACTGAAGTCAGCATGCCTTCAACCTGTTGACGGCCAGAGTCGATCAGTGAACGAACCAGACACAGTACGTTGATACGGTTCTCTTCAGTAGTCACGACACCTACGTTCAGAGAGGTTTCTACAACACCTTCAATTTCATCGCTCATGCGAATCACGCCGTTTGGACAAGCGTTTAGTGCTGCGATAAAGCGTTGTTGATCTGCAATAGACAGCGCCTGAGCATCTGTTTCAATTGATTGATTAAAAGAGACGATGTCTGTTTCTACTTTACCTAGCTCAGTTTTTAGCAGGTTAGTGTAGAACTCGAAAAGCTCAGCCAGCTTAGCTTCATTCTCTGCAGGAACAGCAACGGTAACGAAAGCCTCACGAGGGATTGCGTTGCGCAGGCTACCACCACGGAATTCTACCAGACGAAGATCAAGTTCCTGAGCGTGGCCAGCTAAGAAGCGAGCAAGGAGCTTGTTTGCGTTGCCGCGACCTGTGTGAATATCACAGCCAGAGTGGCCGCCCTTTAGTCCTTTCAGAATAAGTTGGCGAGTTACAAGACCAGCGGGGATTGCTTCGCGAGTAATATCGAATGCCATCTCACCATCAATGCCGCCAGCACAACCCATGTAGACTTCGCCTTCCTGCTCAGAGTCAGTATTAAGAAGGATGTCGCCTTCTAGCCAACCCTCTTGCAGACCAAATGCGCCAGTCATACCTGCTTCTTCATCAATAGTAAGCAGAACTTCAATTGGACCATGCTTGATTTCAGTTGAAGCCAGTACCGCTAAACAAGAAGCCATGCCAATGCCGTTATCAGCACCTAGCGTTGTTCCTTTTGCCGTTACCCATTCACCGTCGATGTATGGCTGGATAGCGTCTTTTTCGAAATCATGATCAGTGTCTTCATTCTTCTGAGGCACCATATCGATATGCGCCTGGAGAACGACACCTTTCTTGTTTTCCATGCCTGGTGTAGCAGGCTTCTTGATAAATACGTTACCAGTTGGATCACGACGAACATCTAAGCCTTGCTCTGTAGCCCAGTTAACAATGTACTGTGCCAGGGCTTCTTCATGTTTTGAAGGGTGAGGAATAGAACAGATCTTATCGAAAAACTGCCATAGTGGAGCAGGTGATAAGTTGCTGATTTCAGAATGGAATTCAGACACGGATGACTCCTTATTGAGAATAATGCCAGATCTTATGATTTATAATCTAAATATATCGGAAGATTAATCTGCATCTGGCCTATTAAGTAGAGGCACAGAATATCACTCCCAGAGTCGAGGGTGTAGCGAAACAACCTCTGAAATGTTTCGTTGTTATCACAGATTATAGATTTGCTGCGATCGCCTTATGTGGCTAGGTTCTTATGTGATTGTAGGAAAACAAACTCAAAGGCTGATAATTCTGTAATTAAATTACGAAAATATAATGATCTTAATCAAGTTTTAAACTTTTTGTGACTTTTGTCACTTTTGTGCTTGTAATTAATTTTCTTTGGGGTATATTTATAACCAACTTCGAAAGCGAAGAGAAAATGCTCAAAGGATGAGTCCGATTTGTCGCCTCCAAGGAACCGAGAAATCAATATTTGTTATCTGTTTTAATTGATTTAGAAGGTGATGTTATGAAAGGTTTACCAAGTGCAGCGTTCTGGCTAAACAGCTCTGTTTACACAGGCAGCTTTACTTACCCAACAAGCTTCGGTTACTAACCACAAGCTTGTCACTCTCGAACAGTTTGTTCACCCCTATTATTGGAATTTTTTACGGCTCCTAATAGCTGACATGATTCAACCGCCACTCAATATGAGTGGCGTTTTTTTATCTGCTGCATATCTCCCCAAAAACTTCGTGGTTTATCGCTATCACTCAAAGTCTTCGTTTTTTATTCGTGTAAACACATACTATTTAGAGCTGATATCGCTAAATTGACGCTGAAAGTTTACGACATAGTGCAAAAAAACATCTTTTTGAAAATATCGGCAATTTCAACCTTAATGACTGATATGGAAGAAAAAATCACACCTACCTCCCAATGTCTTTTGTTTGAAATGTCACTTCATAGTAAGAAATATTGATTAGAGTCATAATTCTATCTGGAATTTACTATTTGATGACTTTATAATTCGAGCCAATCGATTACGCAACCGTTTACTTTTTACCCTTTTAGGATTCGATCATGTTCGAAAAACTGTTCAAGCTCAGTGAGAACGGCACTAACGTTAAAACTGAGATTATCGCCGGTATTACCACTTTCCTGACGATGGCTTACATCATTTTTGTAAACCCAGCAATGCTAGCTGACGCAGGTATGGATAAAGGTGCTGTGTTTGTAGCGACCTGTCTTGCAGCAGCAATTGGCTGTTTTATCATGGGCTTTGTTGCTAACTACCCAATTGCACTAGCTCCAGGTATGGGCTTGAATGCCTTCTTTACCTACGGTGTGGTTTTAGGCATGGGCCACTCTTGGCAAGTAGCGCTAGGTGCGGTGTTTGTCTCAGGTATTATCTTCATGGCGTTGAGTGTTTTTAAGATCCGTGAGTGGATTATTAACTCAATCCCAATGGCACTGCGTACCGGTATCTCCGCAGGTATCGGTCTTTTCCTGGCTTTCATTGGTCTGCAAAACTCAGGTATCGTCGTTGATAACCCAGCAACGCTAGTTGGTCTTGGTCATATCACTGGCTTACAACCAGCACTTGCTGCACTAGGTTTCTTCCTGACGATCGGTCTGGTATATCGCGGCGTTCGTGGTGCGGTAATGATTGCAATCCTGATTATCACAGCTCTTGGCTTGATGCTTGGTGACGTTCAGTGGGGCGGTATCATGTCTACTCCACCAAGCGTAGCGCCAACGTTTATGCAGATGAATATTGCTGACGTATTTGAAGTCGGTATGATTTCAGTGGTATTCGCATTCCTTTTTGTTGACCTGTTTGACACTGCTGGCACGTTAGTTGGCGTAGCGAGCAAAGCTAACCTTATTAAAGAAGATGGAAAACTACCTCGCCTGAGCAAAGCACTTCTTGCTGACTCAACGGCTACTTCTGTGGGTGCGATGATCGGTACTTCAAGTACTACATCATATGTTGAATCGACAGCGGGTGTTGCAGCTGGTGGCCGTACTGGTCTGACTGCGGTTGTTGTTGGTGTGATGTTCCTGTTAGCGCTGTTCTTCTCGCCATTAGCAGGAATGATTCCAGCGTACGCAACAGCTGGCGCGCTATTCTATGTCGCTATTCTGATGATGTCTGGCCTGGTAAGCGTAGACTGGCGTGACCTAACGGAAGCGGCTCCAGTCGTTGTGACTTGTTTACTGATGCCTCTGACTTACTCTATTGCTGAAGGCATTGCACTTGGCTTTATCTCTTACGCTGCGATCAAACTACTAAGTGGTAAAGGTCGTGATGTATCCATTAGCGTTTGGGTTCTATCTGCAGTATTTATCATTAAGTATCTTGTCGCTTAAACAACTAAGCTAGTGATTTCGTTCGCTAGTTAGCTACAAATGCACTATTTTTCGCCATAACAGCGCAACTGTTATGGCGATTATTTTTGTAATTGGGAGATATTCCCCATTGGTATTGTAAGACGCATCCGTTAAAATAATCGTTTGCGTAGCTTTTCCCCAGACATGTCTGGTGCAATCGTCCTGAGTTTCTCGACGCGTTGCTGGGATGCAGATTTTAAAAATTATTAGGTTATTACAATGAGTAAAAAATTCATCATCACTTGGGACCAAATGCACACACTTTGTCGCGAACTGGCTGAAAAACAGATGCCAGCAGAGCAGTGGAAAGGTATTTGGGCAGTGAGCCGTGGCGGTCTTGTTCCTGGTGCAATCCTTGCCCGTGAACTGGGTATTCGTCATGTTGATACTATCTGTATCTCTAGCTACGATCATGATCACCAGCGTGATATGACAGTAGTTAAAGCACCAGAGGGTGACGGTGAAGGTTTCCTAATCGTTGAAGACCTAGTAGACAGTGGTGACACAGCGCGTAAATTGCGTGAAATGTACCCGAAAGCAAAACTGATTGCAGTTTGTGCTAAGCCTGCAGGTGTTGAACTGCTGGATGACTACGTAGTGGATATCGCTCAGGACACATGGATTGAGCAACCTTGGGATATGTCAATTCAGTACATTGAGCCAATCAACCGCAAGCAAAAGTAGTCGCCAGATTGATAACTCGGCAAATTATTGATGAATGACCCTTTATTGGGTCATTTTTTTTATTACTATTTAGGAAATGATTTTAATTAGGTTGTATTAATGTCCGAGGAAGTCAGTAAGAATCTCTCAGAAACGCTCTTTGCTAACCATAAACAGGCAAGAGAGACTTCTGCGTTGACCCAGTATATGCCAACGAGCGAGAGCTTCTTAGAAGAGAAACAGCAGCAAGATGGTTACAAATGGTACCGTAACCTACGCCGTATGCAGTGGGCTTGGCAGGGATTAGACCCTATCGAAATAGAAGCAGTACTGGCAAAAATTGCCGCCTCGAAGCACTCACGCACTCATGATGACTGGCTAGATACCGTGATGGGCTATCACAGTGGTAACTGGACCTATGAGTGGACAAAGCTTGGCATGCTGCATCAGAAGCGTTCACATAAATTGAAGGGAGAAGCGGCTGCAGATGAAATGTTTAATGCATCACTCTGTTTTAGCATAGCTGGTTACCCACACCTTAAAAATGATCGCCTTGCTACCCAGGCACAGGTGCTAGCCAGCAATGCCTACGCTGAAGCGAGCAAAAAGACCGGCTACATTGTTAAGCGAATCGAAGTTCCTTATCAAAACAAGAAGATCGTTGCTCACTTGCACCTAACCAGTACTGAGAAGCCTCAACCGGTCGTTATGGTTAGTGCAGGATTAGACAGCTTGCAAACGGATCTATGGAGTTTATTCCGTGATCATCTGGCGAAGAAAAACATCGCCATGCTGACTGTCGACATGCCTTCTATTGGTCACAATGTGCACTGGAACCTGACCGAGGATTCTTCGTGTTTGCATCAGGTCGTTCTAAATGAACTGTACAGTATTCCTTGGGTTGATCATCATCGAGTGGGTTTAATCGGTCTTCGTTTTGGCGGTAACGCTATGGTGCGTTTGTCGTTTATGGAGCAGGATAAGATCAAAGCCTGTGTCTCGTTAGGTGCGCCCATTCACGATGTTCTGTCATCGCCAGCTAAGTTAAAGCAAATGCCTAAGATGTATCTGGATGTACTGGCTTCACGCTTAGGTAAGAGTGCCGTTGATATTAACAGTCTTGCGGGTCAGTTGATGGCGTGGTCATTAAAAGTTCAGGGGATTCTATCGAATCGTAAGACTCGCGTGCCAATCCTGGCAATGAGTTTAGAGAATGATCCGGTCTCACCATTTAGTGACAATCAGCTGGTAGCACTTTTTAGTGACTACGGTAAAGCAAAGAAAATTACTGCTAAGACAATTACACAAGGCTATGAGCAATCCCTCGATTTAGCGATAAAGTGGTTGGAGGACGAGCTAATTAGATGACATTTTTGGTAATTTAGACAACACTTAAACATATCGACTACCCAGACTTTTAAGTCCTGACGAGTGGTCGATAAAAATAAGTCAATGAATATGGAGATTCATATGTCTGAACCGACGAAAAGTCCAACGCACTACCGTTTGTTATCTACCCTAAGAGCTATTGGTCCTTATTTACGAGAAGCACAGAGCACCGATAGCTTATATATCTTTGATTGTTTATCTGTCTGTGTGAACGACAAAAAATCACCGGAACAACGTGAGTTTTGGGGCTGGTGGTTAGAGCTTGAGAAAAATGAAGATCTGTTTGAAGCGCGCTATCGCACTGGTCTGTATGACGTGACAGGTGAGTGGCAAGAAAAAGCGTTGCCTAAAAAAGCGGTCGAAGATGTCACCAGAACTCAGGAAGCCTTCCACCAAAAGCTATTAGAAACACTGGAAAAGGAATTCGCCATACCAGTGGAAATGCATAAAGAGTCGGTTGAATTCGTCTAATTTTCCCTGCTTATCATCTCTGTTGACCAAAAAGGCGCTTTTTAGCGCCTTTTCTGCTTGTGAATTTGCCATTTGATTGCTAAAACATCAGGTCTAATCGATCTTACTCGCACAAAGCATAGAGTTGGATTGTGAGGGTTTTTATTTATTTCATAGTAGAAAGGCAATGAATCAAGAAAGCGGAAAAGCATCACAGTCTCAGACAGTGGTGGTGAAATTAGGTACAAGTGTTTTAACAGGTGGCACGCTAGCGTTAGATCGAGCTCATATGGTTGAGTTAGTTCGTCAGTGTGCAGAACTTAAAAAGCAAGGCCATTCAGTTGTGATGGTTTCGTCTGGCGCAATTGCAGCAGGACGCGAACACTTAGGATACCCCGCACTGCCCAACTCAATGGCCAGCAAGCAGTTATTGGCTGCCGTTGGTCAAAGTCAGCTGATTCAGACTTGGGAGTCATTGTTTGCTATCTATGGACTAAAAATTGGCCAAATGCTGCTAACCCGTGCTGATTTAGAAGACCGTGAACGTTTCCTAAACGCGCGTGACACCATCAATGCTCTGGTTGAAAACGATATTATTCCAGTAGTGAATGAAAATGATGCTGTAGCAACCAGTGAAATCAAAGTTGGTGACAATGATAACTTGTCAGCTTTGGTTGGCATTCTGTGTGGTGCAGACAAGCTATTACTTCTGACTGACCAGAAAGGTCTGTTTACTGCTGATCCTCGCAAAGACCCAAATGCTGAGTTGATCAAAGAAGTAAAAACCATTGATGACACCCTGCGTAAAATTGCGGGTGGCAGTGGTACAACGCTAGGTACTGGCGGTATGGCGACTAAGCTGCAGGCTGCTGATATTGCTCGTCGCGCAGGTATTGAAGTGATTATTGCCGCGGGTAGTGCGCCAAACGTAGTGTTCGACTCTTTAGGCGAGCAGCCACAAGGCACACGCTTCCTGCCTTGTGCCGAAGCACTAGAAAACCGCAAGCGTTGGATTCTTGCAGGACCTGCTGCGTCTGGTGATATCGTCATTGATGATGGTGCGGTGAATGCCGTGGTAGGTAAAGGCAGTAGCTTACTGGCTAAAGGTTTGACCAAGGTTAGTGGAGAGTTTGCTCGTGGCGACGTCGTTCGCGTGACTGATGTTAAAGGCAAACTGGTTGCACGTGGTATCGCAAGTTACTCCAGCCAGGATATGGCGAAGATCGTTGGTAAGCACAGTAAAGATATTATTGGAATACTCGGGTACGACTACGGCAACGAAGTACTGCACCGTGATGATATGGTCGTAATCCAAGAATAAGGAAAGAGAAAGTGGAACTGATTTCTATGGGTGTCGCTGCTAAAGAAGCGGCGTTCCAACTAGCGACTGCTTCAACAGCGCAAAAAAACCAGGCATTGGCAATTATTGCTGATGAATTAGAAGCCAATGCGGAAACCATTTTAGCCGCTAACGCAAAAGATATTGCTCAAGGTCGCGAAGCGGGTATGACTGATGCTTTACTTGACCGCCTACTTCTTAATGAAGAGCGTTTAGCTGGTATCGCGAATGACGTACGTAATGTGATCAGTCTTAATGACCCGGTTGGTAGTGAGCTAGACAGTAAGGTACTGGAAAACGGTATGACTCTGTCTCGCCGTCGCGTACCTCTTGGTGTTGTTGGTGTTATCTACGAAGCTCGTCCGAACGTAACCATCGATATTGCAGCTCTGTGCCTTAAAACCGGAAACGCGAGTATTCTTCGTGGCGGTAAAGAGACCTTCTTCTCTAACATGGAGTTAGTTAAGGTTATCCAATCTGCATTAGCGAAAGCTGAGCTTCCTGCAGCATCGGTACAGTACATTGAAAAACCAGATCGTGAACTGGTTTCTCAGTTGCTAAAACTGGATGATTACGTGGATATGATTATTCCTCGTGGTGGTGCTGGTCTACACAAAATGTGTAAAGAAAACAGCAATATCCCCGTGATTATTGGTGGCTTCGGTATTAGCCATATCTTTGTTGATGAAAGTGCAGATTTAGTTAAGTCTCTCGACGTTGTGGAGAACTCAAAAGTCCAGCGACCTTCAGCATGTAATGCACTTGATACTTTGCTAGTACACGAGAAGGTGGCGGCTGAGTTCTTGCCAATGCTGGTTGAGCGTATGAACGACCAGGTGACATTTGTGGTTGAGTCTAGTGCAAAACCGTTTATGAGCGCTGCCAAGCAGCAACGCGATGCGGCAGAGGGTGACTTCGATACTGAGTGGTTGAGCTACACACTAGGTGTGAAGGTGGTTGCTGATGTTAAACAAGCCATTGACCATATGCGTGTCCACAATGCTAGCCACTCAGATGCGATTATGACTAATAGCCTGGTTAACTCGGAGCTATTTATTAACTCAGCTGGTTCTGCGGCGGTATACGTTAACGCGTCAACTCGTTTCACTGATGGTGCTCAGTTTGGTTTAGGTGCCGAAGTAGCGGTATCAACACAGAAACTGCACGCTCGTGGCCCTATGGGTCTTGAAGAGCTAACCAGCTACAAATGGGTTGGTAAAGCTAACTACTTGCCGCGCAGTTAACAAATCTCGGCAAACATTGATTGAAAAAGGGGCTAACTAGCCCCTTTTACTTTTCTTAAGAATACTTAATCCGCTAAACTGTCTGTCACTTATATGGAGGTGATATGCATTGTCCTTTTTGCTCTGAGAACGATACTAAAGTAATTGATTCTCGTTTGGTTGCCGATGGCCATCAGGTTCGTCGCCGCAGACAGTGTCTTGCGTGTAGTGAACGTTTCACAACATTTGAAACCGCTGAACTGGTGATGCCTCGTGTGATCAAATCTAATGGAAACCGCGAACCATTTAACGAAGATAAAATGGTCGGGGGCCTTCAGCGCGCACTTGAGAAACGTCCGGTAAGTGCTGATGCAGTCGATGTTGCCATCAGTATGATTAAGTCACAACTCCGTGCGACAGGTGAACGTGAGGTGCCTAGCGAGATGATTGGTAACCTGGTCATGGATCAGCTCAAAGAGCTCGACAAAGTCGCCTATATTCGTTTCGCCTCTGTTTACCGCAGCTTCGAAGATATTCGAGAGTTTGGTGAAGAGATTGCACGACTAGAAGACTAAAGGCTGCACTCAATGACCACCTTTACCTCTCAGGATTTTAAAATGATGTCTCGGGCTATTGAGTTAGCAAAAGGAGGCATCTATACCACGGCGCCTAACCCTAATGTTGGCTGCGTTATAACTCGCGATGGTGAGATAGTTGGTGAAGGTTTTCACTATCGAGCCGGAGAGCCCCACGCCGAAGTTCATGCGCTACGTATGGCCGGTGAAAAGTCTGTCGGTGCGACTGCTTATGTTACTCTGGAGCCTTGCTCACATTACGGCAGAACCCCTCCGTGTGCAGAGGGTCTGATTAAAGCCAAGGTCGCTAAAGTTATCTGTGCGATGCAAGACCCCAATCCACAAGTGGCGGGACGAGGCATTCAGATGCTGCGTGACGCGGGTATTGAAGTCGAAGTCGGTCTGCTGGAGCAAGATGCTATTAACCTCAATCCTGCGTTTATCAAGCGCATGAAGACAGCCATGCCATTTGTTCAGTTGAAAATGGCAGCCAGCCTGGATGGACAAACAGCATTGGCCAACGGCCAGAGCCAGTGGATTACCTCGTCAAAAGCGCGCCAGGACGTACAAAAATATCGTGCACAAAGCGGCGCGATTCTCTCGACCAGCAAAACCGTTATTGATGATAACGCATCACTCAATGTTCGCTGGGATGATCTACCTCAATCGGTGCAGAGTCACTATCCTGAGCAGCAACTGCGTCAGCCTGTACGAGTGATTCTCGATAGACAAGGCCTGTTAACTCCGGAGTTAAAGCTGTTTAACACTGAAGGTGGACGCTTAATTGTTGCAGAGCAGGGCGATGTAGAACTGCAGTTAAACACCGAGCATCAAGTCGATTTGAGAGCGACATTCGCTGATTTAGCCAACAAACATAATATCAATCACTTATGGGTTGAGGCCGGAGCAACGCTGGCATCGAGCCTGATTAAAGCTGATCTGGTTGACGAACTCGTGCTCTACTTAGCGCCTAAAATTATGGGTAGCGATGGCAGAGGGTTGCTGGGCGCACTTGGTCTTGAGTCAATGGCCGAGGTTATTGAGCTCGATATAAAAGATATTAGACAGGTGGGAAGTGATATCCGTATTGTTGCCACCATAGTAAAGAAAGAAATGTAATCATGTTTACAGGTATTGTAGAAGCAGTTGGTACGCTGACTGCTATCACGCCGAAGGGCGAAGATATTAGTGTGACGGTAGACGTCGGCAAGCTCGATATGAGCGATGTAAAACTCGGCGATAGTATCGCGACAAATGGCGTTTGTTTGACTGTGGTAGAGTTCAACTCAACCAGTTATAGCGCAGACCTGTCATTGGAAACTCTTGATAAGACAGGTTTTACTGACTATTCAGCAGGCGACAAGGTTAACCTTGAAAAAGCAATGCTGCCAACCACCCGGTTTGGTGGTCATATCGTTTCTGGTCACGTCGACGGTGTCGGTGAAATTGTAGAGCGTAATATGGTTGGCCGAGCGATCGAGTTCTGGGTTTCGATGCCTGGTGATATCGCGAAATATGTTGCTGAAAAAGGCTCGATTACCGTCGACGGTATTAGCCTGACGGTCAACGCTCTGCGTAAAAACCAATTTAAGCTCACTATTGTGCCTCACACTGGTGAAGAAACGACAATTGCTGACTTTCAGGTTGGCCGCAAGGTGAACCTTGAAGTGGATGTGTTGGCTCGTTACATGGAGCGCTTACTGACTAGTCGCGAAGAGCAACAACCAGAATCCAGCATTACCATGGAATTTTTACAGCAAAATGGATTTGCCTAGGTCTGGTGTTGAGCCGACCGAATTAATTAGCCGCTAGAAGCCAAGATAGGAATACAAAAATGCCAATTAGTACGCCACAAGAAATTATTGATGATATTCGCCTGGGTAAGATGGTTATCCTGATGGATGACGAAGACCGTGAAAACGAAGGCGATTTAATTATGGCTGCGGAGCATGTCACTCCAGAAGCGATTAACTTTATGGCGACTCATGGCCGTGGTTTGATCTGCCTAACCATGACAAAAGAGCGTTGTGAGCGTCTGGGTCTACCGCCTATGGTGCAAGACAATAATGCTCAGTACACGACTAACTTTACTGTCTCGATTGAAGCGGCAGAGGGTGTGACAACGGGTATTTCAGCCGCAGACCGTGCGCGTACCGTGCAGGCTGCAGTAGCGAAAGAAGCTAAGGCTGCAGACTTGGTTCAGCCTGGTCATATCTTCCCATTAGCGGCTCAAGAGGGCGGGGTACTAACGCGTGCTGGTCATACAGAAGCTGGCTGTGATTTAGCTCGTCTGGCTGGTTTAGAACCTTCAGGTGTTATTGTTGAGATCCTTAATGATGATGGCACTATGGCTCGACGTCCAGATTTGGAAATCTTTGCTGAAAAGCACGATATCAAACTGGGTACCATTGCTGACCTGATTGAATACCGCAACAATACTGAAACGACGATTGAGCGCGTTGCTGAATGTAAGCTACCGACGGAGTTTGGTGAGTTTAATCTGGTGACTTTCCGCGACACGATCGATAACCAAATTCACTACGCGCTATGCAAAGGCGATCTTGACGGTGAGGCGCCACTTGTTCGTGTTCACTTGCAAGATACCTTTACCGACCTTCTGCACAGTGACCGTAATGCCGAACGCAGCTGGACTCTGGATGCGGCGATGAAGCGTATTGGCAAAGACGGTGGTGTGTTGGTTATTCTGGGTAATGAAGAGTCAACGGATCTTCTTATCCATCGCGTTAAGATGTTTGAAGCGCAAGACAAAGGTCAGGCACCGACTCTGGCCAAGAAACAAGGCACGTCACGTCGTGTTGGTGTGGGTTCACAGATCCTTGCTGACCTTGGTGTTCACGATATGCGTCTGCTGTCATCAACGAACAAGAAGTACCACGCGTTGGGCGGCTTTGGCCTGAATGTCGTCGAGTATATTTGCGAGTAATTTGCCTCGCCTAACGACGTCAATTATCCAACTGAAGGCCTCACTGTGATTGTGGGGCCAAAAATTTCGTACCAGATAAATGCTTTAGCTGTCAGGTACGAGTTCTGTTAAATTTCTATTAGATATTGCTCACAGATTTGTGCTAGAATCCGGCGATTCTCACTTGATGAACATAGTTAAAGGAAGGCTTATGAAAGTGATCGAGGGTGGCTTCCCAGCGCCAAACGCAAAAATTGCTATCGTTATTTCTCGTTTCAACAGTTTTATTAACGAAAGTCTATTGTCTGGTGCAATCGATACTTTAAAGCGTCATGGTCAAGTAAGCGAAGACAACATTACTGTTGTTCGCTGTCCTGGTGCTGTAGAGCTTCCACTTGTTGCTCAGCGCGTAGCTAAAACAGGTAAATACGATGCGATCGTATCACTTGGTACAGTAATTCGTGGCGGTACACCACACTTTGACTATGTTTGTAGTGAATGTAACAAAGGTCTTGCACAAGTGTCTCTGGAATACAGTCTTCCAGTAGCATTTGGTGTTCTGACCGTTGATACAATTGACCAAGCAATTGAGCGCGCAGGAACCAAGGCTGGTAATAAAGGTGCAGAGGCTGCACTAAGCGCACTTGAGATGATTAACGTTCTTTCAGAAATCGATTCCTAATGGGGGCCAGTGTGAAACCAGCCGCACGTCGTAATGCACGTCGATTCGCTCTACAAGCGATCTACTCTTGGCAAATTACTAAAGAAAATGTTGCTACGATCGAGGAGCAGTTTTTGTCAGGTGGTAAGTATGATGAAGAAGAACATCATGCATCAGAGCCTGCACTATCTACTCCAGACACAGACGTTGCATACTTCCGTGACCTACTAACAGGTGTTGTGCTAAGTCACACAGAACTAGATAGTAAGATTCGTCCATACACAGCCCGCCCAATGCAAGATTTGGACATGATGGAGCTAGCGCTTCTTCGTTTGGCTATGTACGAAATGACGCGTCGTGAAGATGTACCTTACAAAGTGGTAATCAATGAAGCGATTGAACTTGCAAAAGTGTTCGCGGCAGAAGAAAGCCATAAGTTTGTTAATGGTGTGCTAGATAAAGCAGCACCCCATGTACGTAAGAAATAATCGATTTTGATTATAAAAAGGTCAGCATATGCTGACCTTTTTTATGTCCAAACACTCAATAATTTAACGGTCATAGTATGTCTGGTGAATTTAATCTGATTGAAAAGTATTTTGTTAACCGTCAAAAGCAGCGCAAAGACGTTGTTCTTGCTGCTGGTGATGATTGTGCCCTGGTTAAGGTACCGGAAAACCTCTCTGTCGCGATCAGCACTGATACCCTTGTTGCCGGGACTCACTTCCTCTCTCAAGCAGACCCTGCATGGGTTGCTCATAAAGCTCTCGCCTCTAACATTAGTGACCTTGCAGCGATGGGAGCGACGCCAAGTTGGGTGTCTCTTGCCTTAACGATGCCTGAACCTGATGAAGCCTGGCTCGCGCCTTTCTGTAATGCATTTTTTGAGCTGGCGGATTACTACGGCATACAGCTGATTGGTGGTGATACCACTAAAGGACCGTTAAGCATTACTTTAACCGTTCAGGGTTTGGTTGATGCAGATAAAGCGTTGCGCCGGGACGGAGCGCAGGTTGGAGACTGGGTCTACGTTAGCGGAGATCTGGGGGACAGCAAAGCTGGTCTGGACGTTGTGTTAGATAACAGTTTGCGTAGTAAACCTTTTGCCGGGCAACTGGAAAAACGTCATTATCTGGCGACACCAAGAGTGCTGGTTGGTCAGGCGTTACTCAATCTGGCCAGTTCTGCCATCGATATTTCTGACGGCCTGATATCTGATATCAAACATATATTGCAGCGCTCTCAGGTTGGGGTAAGCCTTGACGTTGCTCAGCTTCCTGTTTCTAATGAACTGATTCAGTTCGTAGGTAGCACTACGGCCGCCCAGCAATACGCTTTAACGAGTGGTGAAGAGTATGAACTTTGCTTCACCGTGCCTGAGCAGAACAAGGGCTCAATTGAAAGTGCACTGGCGCATTGTGGCGCTAAGATCACATGTATCGGACAAATTCGCCCTCAGGGTACTTTTGAATTGCATAATAATGGCAAACCAATCGACTGGCACCTAAGCGGCTACGATCACTTTAAGTAAGATATAACCAGCTATGACAAATCCTCTTTCTCTCATCTCTTTAAAAAATCCATGGCACTTACTGGCAACGGGATTCGGTAGTGGTTTGTCGCCACTTGTACCCGGAACCATGGGAACACTGGCAGCAATCCCGTTTTATCTGCTGTTAGTGCAACTGCCGTTACCGCTCTATATCATCGCTGTCGTTACCTCTTGCATCCTTGGTATTAAGATTTGTCAGGTAACGTCAGATGATATGGGGGTCCACGATCACGGCTCTATTGTTTGGGATGAGTTTGCTGGTTTTTGGATTACCATGCTGGTGGTGCCGCTATTTAATTTATCTGCATTTGACTGGAAATGGCTGCTGACAGGTTTTGTTCTGTTCCGTTTCTTCGATATGGTAAAACCGTGGCCAATTGGCTGGCTGGATAAACGAGTACACGGTGGACTTGGCATTATGCTCGATGACATTGTTGCTGGTGTAATGGCTGGTGTGGCGCTTTATCTGGTGGGTAAGTACGCGGGCTGGCTTGTTTAAAGATTCGAGACCGGGCTTCGCCCTACGAGATGTTAGAACGCTTCGCTTCGAGAT
>NZ_AEVS01000014.1 GCF_000189255.1 Vibrio brasiliensis LMG 20546
CTTCTCGCTTCTCGCTTCTCGCTTCTCGCTTCTCGCTTCTCGCTTCTCACCTCGGGCTACCACTATCAATAATCTCCAGCCCCAACTCATCGAAATCCTGATGCTGCTTGGCTTGCTCGAAAATCCATTCACTAAAGCGTTTAATTTTGTCGCGTTTGAAATAAGCGCGTGGAGCGCACAAATAGTAATTGTAGTCAGTGGTTTGCGCTAAATTGCCGATTCTGACTAGTTTGCCCTCATCGATATAACGTTTAGCTAGCGTATGCTTTGCCAGTGCTACCCCTTGAACTGACAGTGCACCTTCCAATACAAAGTGCGAGCCATTGTATTTTAGGGTTGGTTTAGAGGTGCTGTGACCAGCGTTGTTAAGCCAGATGCCCCAATCTAAATCTCGCCAGTAATCTTCGATTAAGTCTGCGCCGGTAAGGTCGCTTAAATCATAGATGCCGTGCTGCTCTTGATAGATAGGGTGGCAGACAGGGTAAAGCAATTCTTCGAACAATAGCTCTGCATTCAGGTTAGGGTAATTTCCCGGTCCGTAGCGAATGCATAGATCGAGGCTAGAATTCTGAAAGTCTGCTAATTGGCTGGTGGGCTCGATCATCAACTCAAGGTCGGGGTGTTGATTGCGAAAATCGCCAATCTTAGGCACCAACCAATGCTGAGCGAAGGAAGGCAGAGTAGAGATAGATAGCTGGTTTGGATTGGGATCTTGGTTTATCTGTCTGACACCTTGCTGTAAGTGTTCAAATCCCCGCATCGCTTGCTCAAAAAGCACTTCGCCTTCCATGGTTAACACCACTTTTCGATGCTGACGAATAAATAGATCAGCGCCTAACGATTCTTCTAGCTGGCGGATTTGTTGACTGATAGCGGCTGCAGAGACAAACAGCTCGTCAGCGGCTCGTTTAAAGCTGCCAAACTTAGCCGCAGTATAGAAATAGTAAAGCCCCTGCAGTGGAGGTAAGCGGTCCTTCACTTAAGTTCTCCTTAACTGAGTGTCAATTTGTATCGTTTGAGGTGAATGCCTCTATGGTTAATTATTTAGCTAACAAATGCAAATGAGGTGGTTAACATGGAAAATACGTACATTAACGAGTTTAGCAAACAATCCGTCTTCCGCTCTTTACTAAAGAAATTCTTAACTAAAGTTAAAGTGTGGAAACGTAACTACACAACACGCCGAGATTTGTTAGAGCTCTCAGATCACGCACTGAGAGACATCGGAGTGACTAGGGAAGAGGCTTACAGAGAAAGCGTACGTCACTATTGGGATAAGTAACCTTGCTAAGTTACTCAGCAATCTCGCTATGTAACCAATTAGCGAAGGCAGCAATTCGTTTTCTTCGGGGGGACTCATCATCATAGAAAAGATTGAATTGAATACCTGGTGTCATGCCAATCTCAAATGGTTTGATGAGTAACCCTCTCTCCACATAATCGTTAGCTAAAGAGTCTGATGCTAAGCAAGCCCCGTGGCCTGCCATCACAGCATTCATTGCGTGATCGAAGGTACTGACATCCATCCAACGAACCGATTCTTTGTTCATCTCAACTCCGGCTTGCGCAAACCAGGTTTGCCAGGGGTAGCCTCCAGATTCATAGTGAATCAGCCAGCAACTCAGTAACTGTTCTGGTGTCGAAAGGTTGATGCTTTTAGCCAGGTTTGGTGAGCAAAATGGATAGATAGTTTCTTCAAAGAGAAACTCTTTATGCAGCTTATCTTGCTCCGAAACGTCTAGGTCTTCTCCTTGCCAGATTGCCAGGTCTGCGTCGCCCTGTTTAAGTTTGGGAGCATCGCAGCTAGTAATAATTCGAATAGGGATGTTGGGGTATTGGGTCGAAAACTTCCATAGGCGGGGCAACAGCCAACGAGAAGCGAATGAAGGCGTTGAGCTGACGCAAAGTAAGCCTTCCACTGGTTCACTCTGGATTTGGTTAAGGCCACTGATGATGTTTTCAAAGCCTTGTGATACGTGCTTGAACAAGATCTTCCCTTGTTCTGTCAGACGCATTTCTCTACCGTCACGGACAAAAAGTTTACAGCCTAAGCCATCTTCAAGCTGACGTATTTTCTGGCTGACAGCTGCTTGACTGATAAATAGTTCTTCAGCCGCTCGGCTATAACTGTTTAGTCTTGCAGCGACTTCAAAGTAACGTAATCCCGGTAAATGATGCAGCCTGGCATCCATATCCAATCCCTATGTTTTCTTGCGGCGAACGGGCATCATAATCTCTTTGTTCAGAAAAGCAAAAGGAGAGCGAGGGCTCTCCTTTTATTTATGTGTCAGAACTACTCTTCCCAGACTACAAGTTCTCCCTTAGGCCAGTTGTGTCCAACTTCGTGGTATTTCTGCTCTAAGACATGACGCTTAATTTTCAGTGTTGGCGTTAAGATTCCGTTTTCAATGCTCCACGGGTCTTTAATCATCAACACGCCTTTGATTTGTTCGTGAGACTCTAGCTCAGAGTTCATTCGTTCAATCACTTTGCGAGTCGTACGCTCGTAGCGTGCACGATCAAAGTTAGGGAAGTCATGTGGAACGACTAGCAGAATTGGTGCTGGCAGGCCTAAACCGATCAGACACATCATTTCTACGCGGCTGTATTCGAACAGTTTCTTCTCGATTGGCACCGGTGCCACGAACTTACCTTTGGCTGTTTTAAAGGTATCTTTCTTACGACCCTGAATAGTCAGGTAACCTTCGCTATCGATAGAACCAATATCACCAGTATGTAGCCAGCCATCAGCGTCGAATGATTCCTGAGTTGCGATGTCGTTCTTGTAGTAACCAGAGAACAGACCTTTACCACGAACCATGATCTCTTCGTCTTCTGCTACTTTAAGTTCAATCCCCGGACCTGCATTACCTACACTACCAATCTTATCTGCACGGAAAGGGTAGTTAAGAGTGCTGTAAGCGAATGACTCTGTCATCCCCCATGCTTCGGTAATATTCAGGCCGACGCTGTGGTACCACTCAAGGAGAGCTGGCGAGACTGGAGCCGAGCCACAGCCCAATACGCGCGCTTGATCAAGACCTAGACCGTCGGCAAGCTTCTTCTTAATTAACGAGTTCACAAATGGGATCTTGAGTAAGATGTTTAATTTCTTCTGCGGTAACTTATCTTGAATGCGTTGTTGGAACAGAGTCCATAGACGAGGCACAGAGATAAAGAGTGTCGGTCTCTGCATTTTGACATCTTCAATAAAGGTATCGAGCGATTCAGGGAAAGCAGTCTGAACGCCCCCCATAATCGAAGAACCGAAGATATAAACTCGTTCAGTAATATGCGCCAGTGGTAAGTATGAGAACAGGCGGTCATTCTCTTGAATGCCAATGTGGTTGATCAGTTGTTGAACTGACCAACTAAACGCGCCGTAAGTCAGCATCGCACCTTTAGGGACACCAGAGGTACCTGAAGTATAAACAAGTGACATCAACTTATCGTCATAATGCTCAGGGCGGTGTTGGCTAGGCTCTGACGCTGCAATCAGCTCTTTAAACTGATGCTGACAATTAGGTGCTGAGTCATACGGGAGGGCGATAGCGATCAGGTCCGGCATAGCGTCAATCACTTGCTGGGTCGCTGCAGCATCATCCAGCTTACCACCGATAAGTACCTTACTCTCACTGTGAGTCAGGCAGTACTCAATGGTGTCTGCTCCCGCGGTTGGGAAAATAGGTACGCTAACAAAGTCTCCTAGAGTCATCGCTAAGTCACAGATAAACCACTCAGCACAGTTCTTTGAAACAAGCGCGACTTTATCACGTGGTTTGATACCAAGATTGTTAAGTGCAGTAACTAGCTTTAATGCTTGATCGGCAACATCCGCATAGCTGAACTCAACAAACTGTCGATTGATAATTTGTTTTAGATAGATCTCATCAGGGCGTTCCTCGGCCCATTTGAGGATCATTTCATTTGGTGGTGGGAGAGCACAGGTTGGTTTGCTTAACTCGTTAGGCTGAATCATTCTCTAACTCCGTGTTATTGGCAAAATTATGGTTATTTTTATTGTTAATAGATTGTTAACTCTAGCATGTTAAACAAATCGGAGAAAAGGTCTAGTGATAACTTTAGGCCTTTCTTGTGACCAACGTGCGGTTAGTGAAGTTGACGGAAGGCGGCTGGGCTGATTCCGGTCTTCTTTTTGAAAATGCGAGAAAAGTAGGAGACATCGTTATAGCCGCATTGAAAGGCGATGAATGAGATCTTTTCCTTGCGATCATTAACAAGCAACTGCTTGGCCAAACTAATTCTTTTTAGCGTCAGGTAGTCACGAAAGCTAACGCCAATCGTTTTATGAAAAAACTTTGAAAAGTAGGTCACAGAATAGTGACAGTATTCAGCGACGTCTTCTTCTCTGATTGTTCGCGAAAGGTTCTTCTCTATATACCTTAGCATTTCAACCAAATCTTTATTGATGTGCTTATGCTGCTGGTTCTCAACCAGCTTATGGATATCAAGGATTTCTTGATGTTTAGAGAACTGATAGTAGACCTGTTTGTTAAGTTCGTCACTCCATGAACGTGAGTCGTCGTGATTGAGGTTGAAGGTAGAGTAGACCACGTCAAGGCTGGAGATCTCTTCTGGAAGTTCCTTGTCGTACACAACAATCAGATGTTTATCTAAGTTCTGGCAGAGTTTGGCGGCGGTGAGGAACAGTGAATGATATGAAGGGTCGTAGTAGAAAAAACAGAAGTGTATTTCGGGTTCACTCAACACAGATACATCATACCCGTAGTCAAGAATATGAAAATACCTTTCTATATCTCGGACAATGTCCTTAACGACGTAAGTAACTGATTGCCCGAGCCAGTAACCTTTGTGCAACACATCCACTGTGTAAAGTCCTTATTTTGTTTTAGTTTTAATCACACGAACTATTACCAATAGCTTAGACGCTTAATTCATATAAACCAAGTCGCTTATTGACTCAATGAATGATTAATGTGAAAAATAATGTGATCAATATCACTGAAATTCAATGATCTGCTTTCTGTCAAGTATCAAAAATGAGAATGGGTTGCTTTATTTTTGAGATGTTACATTAATATGTTCTCTAGGCTTATAAGCTTATTAAATTAATAAAAAAGTATGCACTATTGTATTTTGGAATAAATATTCTAATTATCGTATTTTATTCCAAATTAAATGTTAGTATGAATTTAATTAAATTGGTAATGGCAAGAAAGTACCAAAGATAGACAAAAAAATCCTAACTGTTATAGCTAAAATAATTCTAAATTATCAATAAGCGAACAGCTTAATGAACTTTGGAAGGAGACAACTCATGAGCAAGCTTATTAAAAATATTTCTGCGTTTATGAAAGACGAAGAAGGTCTGACTGTAGTGGAATACGTAGTAGGTGCAGGTTTATTAGTTGCCGGCCTAGCAGGTATTTTTGGTACATTCAGTAGCCAATTAGAAGCACAACTTAGCACTGTATTAGGTAATGCACCAGACGGTAGTACTACGCCATAATTACTCTTTTTACACCTCGCTTTAGAACCGCCCATAACTAGTGTTATGGGCTATTGTGCTTTGTAAAAAGGACTTTTGCATGAAACTACTAGATTTTTTGAAGGAAGAGGAGGGACTCACAGTTGTTGAATATGTAGTAGGTGCAGGATTGTTAGTTGTCGGTTTTGCGGGCATTTTTATTGTGTTCGGAGACCTGTTAAGTGCGCAATTTGCATCTATATTTAGTGAGTAGGGAGTGTGTTTCAAGGAGCGGTTAAATGGACATGGTTGTTTGGATAGTACTATTTGCAATAGCCGTCTCCGATGCGAAGGAGCATCGAATACCTAATTATCTTCTATTATTAGTGATTTTAATTAGTTTTATTAATAAGGCCTTCGTCATTCAGGACTACAATTTTTTACTGTGGTCATTTGTTAGTGGTATTACTTGTTTTATTGCAGCGCTATGCCTTTACTTCTTAAAAGTGATGGCTCCCGGAGATGTAAAACTTTTAGGTGTGATCGGATTTTGGCTCGGTAGTGAACATATATTGGGCGCAGTTTATTGGATCGCAATTTCCAGTGTCGTTATCGGAGGTTTCTATGCCTTGTTGCGACTTGCAGAATCACCCAACCAGTTTAAATCTCTAATCAGTAAGTATTCTTTGTACGCCATGTATGGGGCATCAGGCAGTAAGGCAATTACCGGTCCGAAAGGCGTTAGTGGAAAATATCAAATGCCTTTTGCACCTGTCGTAGTCGTTGGAGTAGCGCTCTATTCTTATTTTCTAAACTAGCTACAAGTTTCTGAATTAATCACAAGGAGTGTTTATGGTTCAGGCAGTATCTCAGGTTCAACACAGAACGGAGCTTACCCCACAGGCGCCTCAGCCTCCCGTGCCAACCAGTTTTGATGAATTGGGTATCCCCAAGGCTGTGGTTGAAAATCTGGTCATTAAACACATCGCTGCCTACCCTAAGTCCGACATCCTTCAACTGACCAAGTTACTGTGTATTAACAGCCATATGATTGAAGACGTAATTGCTGGTTTACGTTCTAAGTCTTTGGTCGAGGTATTTCAAGCCGCGTCATCAACATTTTCCACTCAGTCAACCGGGCATGTCCGTTATGGTTTGTCTGAATCTGGCTTGCAAGAGGCAGACATTGCCTTTGTCAAAGACGCTTATTTAGGTCCGGTCCCCGTATCGTTGAATCAGTACAGTGAAATGGTTAAGGCTCAGGATGTTAGAGCGCAGATGGTAAATCGGGCCGATGTTGAGTATGCCCTTTCAGACGTGCTTGGCGCACATCGAATGGTTGGGGTCCTGGGACCTGCAATTAACTCAGGTCGTGCACTGCTGTTATATGGGAGTGCCGGTTCAGGTAAAACCTTTGTTGCGACAAAAATCTTAAACTCCCTTAATACTTCGGTTTATATCCCATACGCTGTATTTGCTGCAGGTAATATCATTAAGGTGTTTTCTCCTCAGCATCATAAGCGTGTCACCAGTTCTGATATTCAATCCATCACGTTTAAAGAGCAGTTTGACCGGCGCTGGAGCCTGTGTGAACGGCCGAGTATTCAGGTTGGTGGTGAACTCACTATGGACATGCTTGAGGTAAACCACAGTGAGCACAATAAGGTGTGGATGGCACCGCTGCAAATGATGGCCAATAACGGTATTTTTATTATCGACGATTTAGGTCGACAACCTATGCCGGTAGACACATTGTTGAATCGCTGGATTGTACCGATGGAGTATTTCTACGATTACCTCAATTTGCCAAATGGGCAACAAATCTCAATACCTTTTATCCTCACTCTGGCTTTCTCTACGAATTTGGATCCGGAAAAGATCAGTGACCCTGCTTTCTTACGCCGTTTAGGCTACAAAATTCAGTTTGGTCCCTTGTTGGAGCAGGAGTATCGCGAACTATGGGGCATCATTTCTAAATCTAAAAATCTCTCCCTTACTGAAGGGTGTTTCGAAACTTTATTTGACTTACATCGTCAGCATGACGTGGGCTTTTATCCTTGCTTGCCGAAAGACATTGTTGGGATCAGCCGAGATATCATTGTATTTGAAGAAGTTGAACCCGTTATCTCCTCTGAAATCGTGAGCCGTGCGTGGGAAGTGTACTTTACAGCTGATGGCAAAGGAGGAGGCGCTCGATGAGCCGAAATCAAGTCATATTACTTTTCTTACTTTCCATTGCGTTTGGGTTAGGCGCAGTATTTTTTGCCAAGCAATGGATGGATAACCAGCTTCAACCTCAGACAGAAGTCGAGGTCGTAGAGCGTGAGCCCGTAGTGATTGCCGCTCAGGAAATCCCTGCAGGGACTGTGATAGAGGAGCAGCATATTACCAATAAGCTGTTAGAAAAAGCCTGGCGCTCAGAATCACAGTTTACTGCATCTGAGGATCTTATCGGGCAAGTCGTCGCCAGTAACGTTTATCCCGGAGAGATCCTCCATATAAGCCGTTTAGCTAATCAGGGCGAAGGTTCAACCTTAGCTTCCCTGATTCCCGAAAACAAACGTGCAGTAACTATACGAGTTAACGATGTTATTGGTGTGGCGGGTTTCTTATTACCAGGCAATAAGGTCGATGTGCTTAATACCATTAAGTATGGCAAGAATTCAGCCAACACCGTCACTGTGCTAAAAGAGATCAAAGTGCTCGCGGTAGACCAAACTGCGCGAACCAAAGAAAACAAGCCAATCATTGTAAGGGCGGTGACATTAGAAGTTTCGCCAAGACAGGCAGAAAAATTGCTGTCAGCACAAAGTCGTGGCGATATTCAACTCGCTTTACGTAACCCTCATGAAGAGGAAAAAGTCGTCAAAAGATATGTTGCCCCAAGTGTCACGATTATCAAGGGCACAGAATCCAGCAATATCCGTGTCAGGGACTGAGGTGAGCTATGAATAAAATAATAACATTAGTTTTTATCTTACTGCTTAGCAGTGGCGTGACCTACGCAGCGTCACAATCCGGAAAAGTGGTTAAGGTTCCACATCATAAATCGACTCACGTGACTCTGGCCGGCAAGGCAAAACGCGTATCCTTGGGTGATCCAGATGTACTGGATATTGTGATGCTTAAATCGGATGAGCTCTTTCTGATCGGTAAGAAGCTTGGCTCGACCAATCTGATGGCATGGGATAGTCGTGGGCAGCTTATAGAGTCGATCAATATTGAAGTTACCCACGATTTAAATAGCTTAAAAGCCAAGCTATTTGAGTTTTTACCTAATGAATCCATTGAAGTTCATAGTGCTCAGAACCGATTAATCTTGAGTGGGCAAATAAGTAATCAGGCCGCGATGAACATTGCATTACGAGTTGCAGAGACCTATTCCGCAGGTCGTCAGGCCGACAAAGAAAACAAGTCTCTCAGCAAACAGGCTGAGAAAACCGGCGTGATTAATCTGATGACAATTGGTGGAGCTCAGCAGGTGATGCTGGAAGTCACCGTAGCAGAAGTTCAGCGTAGTTTAGTACGTAAGTTTGATGCCAACTTTGCTTTCTTCCAATCAAGCGGTTCCAAGTTTAAATGGGGGGGAACATCTACAGGGGCAACTGTTCCTGGTGCGACGCCTATTTTTGAAGCGCCTTCAACCGGTGATTACGGGATTTTAGGCTCGTTTATTGACGGAAATACTCTGTTTACGTTTGCTCTTGATGTTGCTCGGCAGAATGGTACTGCGAAAGTGTTAGCAGAACCTAACCTGACGGCCTTAAGTGGTTCTAAGGCGGAATTTCTGGCTGGTGGTGAATTTCCAATTCCAGTGCCGGATGAAGATGGCATCACGATAGAGTACAAAGAATATGGTGTTGGTTTGAAATTTATCCCTACCGTACTAAGTGATAAAAAAATAAACCTCAATTTAGCGGTTGATGTCAGTGAGATAGCGAATAGCTCTTCATTGACTCTCTCTCCAGGCAGCACAAATAGCACCTATATTATCCCGCCAATCACTCGTCGTAGTGCTTCTTCTACTCTCGAACTAGCTGATGGGCAAACCATTGGTATTGCAGGCCTATTAAGTGAAAACGTCCGTGATGTGGCGAATGAAATGCCTGGTTTTAGTGATATCCCGATTTTAGGCCAGATGTTCAATAGTCAGGAGTATGTATCGGGTGAAACCGAGCTGGTTATCTTAGTGACCCCAAGACTTGCCCAGCCTATCGATCGCAATAAAGTGACATTACCAACAGACTCATTTGTTGAGCCGAATGACTTTGAATACTACTTATTAGGACGTGGGTCGTACCTAGCGCCAGCTAGTCAGGCGTCACAAGCTAAGCCAGTTGCTGAGCCAGAATATGTCGACCGAAGTACGGGCGGCACCGAAGGCACATTTGGGCACAGTCTATAGGGGATCAATATGAAAAACGTAATAACTATGATCACTGTCCTTTGTGTTTCTTTACTTATGCTCGGCTGTGCGAAAAACGCCAAGCGTCTGGGAAACCATGTGGCGATGGTAAAAGCTGAACAAACCTACAATCAAAATGCAACCCAAGAAAACTTGGGGGTCATTCCTTCTGGTAGTGGTGAACGAATGGAAGGTGCCTATCAAGTCTACACTGGTAAACAGAGTACTGATCTGGAAGGCACTGATAGTCAGGTCTTGGAGGGGTTCGGTAATTAAACCCTAAGGATGGACGCAATGAGATTGCCAACAAAGCAGATAGTGAGCTATCGGCGACAGAAAGGTTTGGTATTAGTCATGGTGACGGTAGCGATGCTTGCTTTGGTGGGCGTCGCTGCGTTAGCGATTGATGTCAGTCATGCGGTACTCAATAAAGCCAGGCTGCAAAACAGTGTTGATGCAGCTGCTTTAGCTGCGGCAATTGTTATGGATAGTGAAGGGACTAACGCTGAAGCGACTACCGCAGCAAACACTACCTTGACCAATTTAGCGAGTGCAACAGGCAATTCTGAGATGGATTTTTCCAGTTCGACGGTCACCGTTCAGTACTCGAATGACCCTACTATTTTCCCACAAACCAGTGGTTACGATGCGGATTTAGATACCTATGTACGCGTCACTGTAAGCGCCTATTCACTTGATAACTTTTTCGCTTATTTATTTGGGGTTGATAAGCAGTTGGTTTCGAGTGCAGTTGCCGGACCAAGTCCGGGGATTGATGTTGTTAACGTAGTACCTATGGCGGTGTGTGAAGGGGATTCCGGGACTGGTGGGTCGACAGGCTACGATGCTGGAGAGCTTTATGCGCTGAAAATCGCAGACCAAAACCAAAGTGATATGGGATCGGGTAATTATCAGTTACTCGACTTTGGTTCAGGTGCAGATACCGTCAGACAGGCTCTGGCTGGTGGGTATGAAGGCAGTGTAGGTGTCGGTGATACGGTACTCACTAAACCTGGTAGTACGGTGGGTCCTGTTGGTCAGGGGCTTAATACTCGATTCGGCAATTATAGCGGTGGTGGCCTTAGTGCTACTGATTATCCGTCAGATATCTACGTTAGGGAACCTAATCAAAAGGCGACCTTAGATAACAATGGAGATATCAAATATAACGATGCCAGTGCTGGTGGTCAGCCCTTTGGTTATGAGGAATACGAAGCGGAGCTACCAGATTGTTCTGGTGATCCCGACTGCAGAATGGATTCTGGCGGTCAACATGACAGACGCATTCTGGTAGTCCCGATTGTTGACTGTAGTGGTGCTAGTGGCGGCACCAGCACGTTCACCGTTACCGCGCTAGGGTGTTTCTTTATGTTGCAACAAGCTCCGACATCCAATAGTGGCAAGGAGGCTGTATTTGGTGAGTTTATTTCAGATTGTACCGCCTCTGGAGGTAACCCCGGACAAGACTCAAGCAGCGACGGTCCTTATACCATAGTGCTGTATAAAGATCCTGGCGGGGAGGAGTCATGATGGGCTGTTGTAAAAGCGTCAAGCGCGTAAAAGGGTTAGCTGCCGTTGAGATGCTGATTGCAGTACCAGTGTTAATGTTGATTCTAATGTCAATTGCTGAGTTTGGTAATGCTTTTGTCCAGTATACCAATATCAACAAGATGGCACAGAGTGGTATTCGTTATGCGACGGCAGGGGTAACAGGGACCTCCAGCTATGATCAGATCGCAGATGTTGATGAAATAAAAAATATGGTGGTGTATGGCAAAACTACTGCTGGAGAAGGGGCAACGGCTCTGATGAGTGGTATTGACACTTCAGACGTCTCCATCGTGCATGAAAACGGCTACGTGACAGTTACGATTAATCATACGTACGTTCCCGTTATCACTGAGTTCAGCTCGACAATTAATTTTGCTGTACCGCTGAACGCGTCTGCCATGATGAGGACAGCGCCATGAGAAACCAGCAAGGATTGTCGATTATCGAGTTTACTCTTGTCTCGACGACACTATTACTGGTCATATTTGCGGTAATAGAAGTTGGGCGCTATGTCTACTCATTGCAGATGATCAATGATATGACCCGTGTCGCTGCGAGACTGGCTGTGGTGTGCAAGGTGGAAGATCAGGGGGATATCCCGGCGCTGGCTATAGCAAACGGAGCACCAGATGGGTTTACCGCCAATAACCTAACAATTGAATATCTCGACGCTTCAGGAGATGTCATTCAGGGAACTCTGACAGATGATGCAATCTTTCCTACAATAGAATATGTAAGGGCAAAAGTTGTTGATTTTGAATACCAATTTACTGGTTTGCTTAGCTTTATCAATTTAGCGGGTGGGATTACCGTCCCGGAGTTTGAGACTACGAGGCCAAGAGAGAATTTAGGTCACCACAGAGAGACCCCAACTAATGCACAAAATAGCACGGATTGCTAGGAGAGATATATGGGAGAAGCAGTGAAGCTGACGACCAATGAAGACCAGCCGATAAGATTAAAAACAAACTTAACTGTTTGGGTATTTTATTTATCTGATGCATTTCACCTTCATATCAGTCATGAACTGTCTAAGTGTCATAGCGTTAGCTTTGAAATGATCTCATTTCACGGGCTAGTGGTTGGAAACCTCGCTCATTTTTCTCCACCCGATCTAATTTTCGTGGAGACTGGGCCTAATTGGGCACAGAAAATCGTTGAGCTTCAACAGTATGAGAACCCAGACCATTCTGACTCAGGACATGAAGCATCCTTGATCGTGTTTGGTAATGAAAACGACAACGGGGCACTAAAAATAGCCTTACGTATTGGAGCGGCGGATTTCATTTCTGACAAGGCGACATTAAGTGAGCTCATTCCGATGCTTAGAAATGTCGCTGAAGAAAAAGTCGCCAGTAGAAACCTTGGTGAATTGTTGGTTTTTATGAATACCAAGGGTGGTGCTGGTGCATCAATGCTGGCACTCAATACAGCGATAACCATCGCCAAGCAAAAGCCAGATGAGGTTCTTTTTGTTGATCTGGATATTCAGTTTGGTGTGATTGAAGACTACCTCAATGTTACCTGTACCTATGGTCTGACGGATGCAATAGCCAATATTTCCGATCTCGATGAAGTCTCTCTGGGAGGCTTGGTAACGAAGCATGAATCAGGCTTACATACCATTGGCTTTAAGCGCGAAAATAGTCACGAAAACTTCGAGAAAGCCAGTCAGCTCAACAAGTTAATCCCCATTCTGCGTGAGCGTTATCCCTACATTGTTATTGACCTGTCCCGTGGGCTGGATCGTATGTTCGGTTCTGTTATTTCGCCTGCAACCAAGCTGTTTTTAGTGACGCAACAGAATTTAGTGGCGATCAAAAACACCACTCAGATTATTAAAGTACTTACCTTTGAGTTCGGTGTTTCTAGAGAGCAGATGGAGATTGTCGTCAACCGCTACGAGAAGCGACAGTCGATTAAGTTAAAGGATATTCAGGAAACAATTGGTGGAATGAAAATTCACACCATTCCAAATGAATTCAAGGTGGCAATTGAAAGTGCCAACTTAGGCAGACCTTTTATTCAGTCCAAGAAAAGTAGCGCAATCTCTAAGTCAGTTACGAAATTAGCACACTCTTTAGTTCCGGAGCAGGAGAGTGAAAAAGGTTGGTTTAAGAAAATGTTCTCCTAACAAATTTGATAATAACAAGGGGCCAAAATGTTCTTTAAAAGGAAAAACATAAACCCGGAACTACAGAAAAAAGTGGTTGAGGCGGAAGACAGGCAAATCCAAGAGGCTGCTTCTGCACAACCCGTGGCAATTAATACCAATGAGGCACCAGAAGCAGAGGTCCAGGCATCGCCTGATTCTTTTCAGGAACGAAAACGTCGTGAAGCTGAGGCCAGAGACCACGCGGTAGAAGAAGAAAAGAAACAACTCGAATTAGAGCTATCTGTTAAGCACTATTATCACCAGATGCTGCTTGAGACACTCGATCTCGGCCTACTCGCCAGTTTAGAAAAAGAGCGGGCTAAAACAGAGCTGCATGATGCAATTATCCAACTGATGGCTGATGACCAAACTCATGCTCTGAGTGCAGAAGGCCGTAAGCGAGTTATTCAGCAGATTGAGGATGAGGTGTTCGGTTTGGGCCCCCTTGAGCCGCTACTCAAAGATGCCACCGTTTCAGATATCTTGGTCAATGGCCCCAAACACGTCTTCGTTGAGCGACGAGGTAAGCTGGAGCTCACCCCATATACGTTTCTTGATGAGCGTCATCTGCGCAACATCATAGATCGAGTAGTCAGCCAGGTAGGCCGTCGAATCGATGAAGCCTCACCTATGGTTGATGCGCGTTTAGCTGATGGTTCGCGTGTCAATGCCATTATTCCTCCGTTAGCTCTTGATGGTTCTTCTGTTTCAATTCGTCGCTTTGCGGTTGAGAAGTTGAATATGGATAACCTACTTAACTTTAATTCCCTCTCTCCTGAAATGGCTAAGTTTGTTGAAGCGGCGGTACGCGGAGCGATGAACGTTCTGATTTCAGGCGGTACTGGTTCAGGCAAAACCACTACCCTGAATATCTTCTCAAACTTTATTCCTTCTGATGACCGAATCGTGACGATAGAAGACTCGGCGGAGCTTCAATTGCAACAACCTCATGTCGTTCGCTTGGAAACACGTCCGGCAAACTTAGAAGGGAAGGGGGAAATAACTCAGCGGGACTTAGTAAAAAACTCGCTGCGTATGCGCCCTGACAGAATTGTGCTTGGTGAGGTTCGTGGGGCTGAAGCGGTTGATATGCTTGCGGCGATGAACACGGGTCACGATGGGTCACTAGCGACAATACACGCCAACACACCTCGTGATGCTCTATCTAGGGTTGAAAACATGTTCGCAATGGCGGGCTGGAACATGACCGCAAAAAACTTACGCTCGCAAATTGCATCAGCGATTCATCTGGTAGTTCAGATGGAGCGTCAGGAAGATGGTAAACGTCGCATGGTGAGTATTTGCGAGATAAATGGCATGGAAGGGGAAATCATTACTATGTCTGAAATATTTAAATTTCAACGAAAAGGCATGGATGAAGAGGGCAATGTAAGAGGGCACTTTACTGCAACAGGGGTTGTGCCTCAATGTCACGATCAGTTGTCGAAAAAAGGGCTCCATCTTCCTTTCGAAATCTTTAACGAGTCACACTAAAAAGGGGGCGTTATGCAGCAGGATGCGACACTCTTTTTTGTTTTACTTTTCTTCGCTGTGGTGTTTATTTCGCAGGCGCTGATTCTTCCAGCTGCGGGCAGTAAAGCAAAACACAAAGAGCTATCAGAGCGATTAAAGGAGTCCCAGTCTAAATTAGATGAAGAGGCAAGGTCACTGCTACAAGAGCATTACCTCAAGAGCCTTACACCATGGGATCGAAGATTAGTAAAAATTGAAGCGTTATCATCACTAAAGAAAATGATAGAGCTATCGGGTTATGACTGGAGTTTAACTCAGACTCTAATGATTACTTCATTTGCCTCTGTTTGTGGTTTTTTTATCGCCTTACTTATTGGTCAGCCTATTTATGTTGGCATTGCCGCAATCGTGGCAGTGTGGGTATGTCTCTATTTTTGGTTAGGGAAAAAAATCTCCGACCGTTTAGCCGCGTTTGAAGAGCAGTTACCTGAAGCTCTGGATATTATGCGACGTATGCTGCAGGCGGGTCAGCCAGTAACTCAAGCCTTCAATGAAGTAGGTGTTGAAATGCCAGCCCCAATCGGAATTGAGTTTAAAAACACCTTTAACTTGCTCAATTATGGTTACGATATGCGGATGGCGATTATGCAGATGGCTGAGCGTACACCGACCGTGTCGATGCTGGCCTTTTCCAGCGCGGTGTTATTGCAGAAAGAGACTGGTGGTAACTTATCGGAAAACTTAGAGAAGGTTTCAAGAGTGCTTCGCGCGCGCTTTAAACTGCAAAGGAAAATCAAGACGCTATCTGCGGAAAGCCGATTGTCAGCATGGATCTTAGTGCTTTCACCCTTTGTTCTTTTTATCTTTCTTAGCGTTATCAACCCTGGCTATGTAGAGCCTCTCTATACTGATCCGAGAGGTATGAAGCTAGTGAGTGGCGGTGTTGTCAGCCTGTTCTTTGGCTCGCTGTGGATCAGAAAAATCATTAACTTCGAGGTGTGATATGGACTCCATACTTGCATTCTTCGCCTCTTTTAACCTTGATGAGCAGACTGTATTTCTCGGTTTGATCCTACTGGCGACGGTTCTGATTATATTTACTCTATCTCTGTTACTTGTTGGTTCCAAATCACCAATAAAAGCGAAACTGTCGCAATTAAAAAGCGCTAATGGGACAGAAAAGCACAAGACTAAACGTCTGGAAAATACGTTAGAGTCGCTGGCGCCAGCAATGCAGCCCTCAAACTCAAAAGAGAGTGAAAGTATCCGTGAAAAGCTGATGCATGCTGGTTACTTAGATGCCAATGCCCTTACCGTGTTCTACGCGCTTAAAGGGATGTCGACTGTGATTGGTCTGCTTATGGCCGCTGGATTCTTTTTCTTTGCGCCTGATATGTCGATGCGCAATCTTGCTATGGTTGTCAGTGTTGCTGTGGGTTTATATGGTCCTAACGTTGTGCTGGGATTCATGGTTGATAAGAGACAGTCGAAAATTCGTGGCGGTATCCCTGATGCTTTGGATTTGCTGGTGGTGTGTACAGAATCCGGCCTTGGTTTTAATGCGGCATTACGACGAGTGGCAGATGAGTTGACCATCTCACATCCCGAATTTGCCGACGAACTGGATACCGTTTGTGTCAAAGTCAACGCGGGTGTTGAAATGTCTGATGCGTTTAATGATTTGATCCAACGTACCGGCCTGAAAGAGATTGCAGGTTTGGTGACCATGCTCGCCCATGCCTCAAAGATTGGTGGTAGCTTGTCACAAACACTGCGTGAATACACTGAAGATTATCGAGACAAACGTAACCAAGAAATCGAAGAAGTAGCGGCTAAGATCCCAACAAAAATGATCTTTCCACTGTTGATCTTTATTTGGCCTTGCTTCTTTATCGTCGCAATTGGTCCGTCAATGCTGCTCTTCACTGCGACCATGGGAAAATAAGGACGGACTATGAAAGGAATTCAACTGACAGTATTGGCTCTATCGGCGTTATTGCTTACCGCTTGTGCATCTAAAGACGATAGCTTAGATACTTCCCTTTATGATGGTAAACCTATTGACTCGCTATCATCTGAAGAGCCTCCAAAAACAGAGAAAGAAGCCATCACTCGTGGTGATACGGCGCTGAGTGTCGGCAATACTGATTTAGCTCTGTATGAATATATTCGTTCGCTGGCATTTGAAAATGGTCAATATCGGGACCGTTCGCTGTTTAATATTGGGCGAATTCACCAGTCGCGTGGCAATCTGGCTTTGGCGGAGAAGGCTTATCTTATCGCTATCGAGGAGAACCCAAACAACATAAAAGTATTGGAGCAACTCGGTATTCTTTACAGTCGCAATGGTGATATTGAACAGGGCACCAGCTACTTTATGCGCGCAGTCAATGCCGATCAGATTCGATTTAATAATAACAAAACCCTGAGCAACAACGATCTGACCACCGTCGAGTCAGTGGCTAAGTTGCAGGTTGACAAGCACTCGCCGGAATATGCCTTGATGGGGCTTGGTGTTGTGGCGGATCTGAACAAGGATCATGAACTGGCGCAAGCCTTTTACAAGCAGGCGCTAAGCATTGATCCTGACTCAGTCAAGACATTGACCAACGTCGGCTATTCTTTCTATATGGCGGGGGATTATCGTAAAGCTCAGCGTTTTATTTTGCAGGCCCTTGATAAGGATCCTGAAAATGGCAAAGCACTCAACAACCTGGCGCTGATCTATCTCGCTAAAGGAGAGATAAATCGAGCACTGAATGTCTTTTCACAACATATGACCAAGCCTGAAGCGTTAAACAACGTAGGTTATTTCCTCACTCTGCAAGGTAAACCGGAAAAAGCGATCCCATATCTACAGCAGGCAATTGATTCACGACCGACCTACTACAAAGTGGCAAACGAGAACCTGGAGCGAGCGTTAGCTATGGTCAGAGAAGAGAAGGCATCGGATGAATAGGAAAAAGGAGAGCAAAGCTCTCCTTTTTTATTGTCTCGAAACTGGATTAACCCAGATAACCAGCAGCCAGACCAGTAACGATAAAGAAGCTCACTAGCCAGATAATTGGTAACTTGTGCTGTTTTAGCAGGTAGAAGCCAACTAACACCAGACTGATATCCAATGGGGTTAGTACTGCGCTGGTAAAAACCGGCTGGTAAAGCGCAGCAACCAGCAAACCGACTACTGCAGCGTTTACGCCGCTTACTGCACCTGAAATGCTTGGGTTCTGTGCCAGAGACTGCCAGTTTTTAAGTACGCCAAGCAACAGCAGAAAGCCGGGTAGGAATACTGCCAACGTGGCGATTAATGCCCCTGCTACAGGCGCAGCAGGCAGCATCTGATAGCCAATGTAAGTTGCGAAGGTAAACATTGGCCCTGGTACAGCCTGCGCAGCAGCATAACCGGTCAGGAAAGCGTCCTGGCTTAGTTGATCACCGACGATGTTTTGTAACAGTGGTAGTACAACGTGACCACCGCCGAACACTAAGCTACCGGCCTGGAAGAAGTCATTAAATAGCCCAAGGGCTGGTAGAGCCTGACTAACAAAAGGTAGTCCGACCAATAACGCGATAAATAGCACCAGCGGTGTCAGTGAAGGTTTAAAGCTACCAGCTGCTGACTGAGTCGGATTCGCTAAGTATTTACTGCCGATAATCGCTGCTAAAATTAGCACGCCCATTTGGGTCGCAATTCCGGGTAATAGCAATAGTGCAACAGCAGTAAGTAAGCACAGACTAACAGTGAGTTTCTGCTTACAAAAATTCTTATACATGCCCCATGTTGCATCAGCGACTACAACGACCGCGAGCAATTTCAAACCATGAACGATATTTTGGAAAGCGTCTGTTTCGGTTAACTGACTGCTCAAAATAGCCAGAGCTAGCATGATCAGTACGGAAGGCAGAGTAAAGCCGATAAAGGCCATACACGCGCCACCAAGTCCTGCTCGTTTGTAGCCGAGAGCAAAGCCTACCTGACTCGACCCCGGTCCTGGTAAAAATTGGCTCAAAGCAACAATTTGCGCGTACTCACTGTCATCAAGCCACTTAAGCTTTTCAACAAAGGTATTGCGAAAATATCCAATATGGGCTGCTGGACCACCAAAGCTAATCCAGCCAAGCCAAAAGAAGGTTTTAAGAATAGACAACATGGTCCCGTTACTCGTCTAACAAATACTGCCAATACTCTACTTAATGAACTAAAATGACTCAAATTGATAATCTTAATAGACATTATGAATTAAATGGGATGGTATGGTGAAAGAGTTTAATTGGAAAGGTGTCGATCTTAATCTTCTGGTGGCCTTTCAGGCGCTGTTTCAAACCAATAGCGTGAGTGCTGCGGCAGAGCTGTGTTTTGTTAGTCAGTCAGCTATGAGCCACACATTGCAACGCATGAGAACTCTGTTTGACGACCCTCTGTTTGAAAGAGTCGGAGCCAGTATGCAGCCAACACGACACGCTCAGGAGATTGCGCCAGTGATTGATAAGCTGCTTGGTAGTATCAAAAACGATCTACTGGTCAAAAAGCACTTCACTCCACAAGGGTATAACGGTGTGTGGAAAATTGGCCTGACGGATTACGCCGAGCAGCTGTTTGCTCCTGCACTCTACGATGCCATTAAACACCAGTCGCCTAATTCACAGGTCAGCTTCTTTAATGTCAATCGCAGTAATTATGTCGATATTGCTGAGAGTGAAGGGCTGGATATTGTGATTGGCAGTATCGAAAACCTTAACCGTCGTTTCTTGTCGGAACTTCTCTATACCGAACAACACTTGTGCCTGTTTGATCCTAGTGTTGTCAAAGCTGAAAGCTCAATGTCGATTGAGCAGTTTGTTGCGATAGAGCACGCGCTAGTTAGCCCGGATGGTAGCTTGCAGACACAGGTGGACAAGTCGCTCCATAAACTTGGCTATACCAGAAGGGTCGGGGTTGCTTCGCGTAATTTCCTGACCATCAGAAGGTTGTTAATTGGCCGAGAGTTGCTTTGTATTGTCCCTAAGCGATTTGCTCAAATGGAGATGTACGCCCATGATCTACAAGCGATAGATAGTCCGATTGACATCCCGGATTTTGACATTCGTTTATTGTTTGCTAAAGCTAACCAGTACGAAGAAAAGAACTGCTGGATTCGAAACCTGGTTACTGAGACAGTTCGCTAGCATAACGTCGCGAAATCCAGCCGCAAAGTTTCCAGATTATCAGAGTCAGGATAATGCTTAAGTAGCCATCGATCGCGTAGTGCCAAGCGAGGTGAACTGAGCCTATTTGAATGAAAATCATATATGCCCACATCAGATAGCCGAGCTTTTTATTGAACTGATAGCTCGCTAGCGCCATTAGCATCGCCACTGAGACATGCATGCTCGGCATCGCTGAAATACCGGCACCGATGCCACCTTCCCGACCTAAGTAGTTAAGCCATAACGTATCCTGAACATCCAGAGCCCAGACGGGAAACCATCCTGCCTGAACCATGATTCGACTTTGCTCGCCGAGCAAGTCCATTAATGGCAAGTATTGAGTATGCTCAGGGTTCAACAGGTGCATATAACAAGGGCCAGCAGAAGAGAGCAGCGTTGCAGTAATACCACCAATCAGTAGCCAACTCGACATATAAGCGATCAAATACTGGTTACGCAGGTGAGTCAGGTCGCGACGGACAATAAAAAACAGCGTCATCCCCCACATAAGTAAGAACCATAAGTGGTAGAGAAAGTTGATCACATAGGTCGCAAATGGCGAGGAGAAGATCCCATGGGTGATCTCCCATGGAGAGACACTGAAGTGTAGCCACTTATCTAACTCATAGAAGACCAGATCATATTGAAATGGATTGATATCAGGGATCACTGACTTGAGGTATGAGTAGCAGGAGTAAGTCAGGTTTAGCGCCAAAACCAACAGGATAAAGCTTATCGCTTTTGATAATGGGTTGAAGAAAGTGATCAATGTTTTTACGTAGGCCTGTATAGGGTGTGGCCTGCGGTGATAGAGCAAGTACAGGTAGTAGGCACTGCTCCACGCGAGGAAGGAGATATAGCAAATTCGAATCAGGGTTCTAAGGTAAGTAAAAGCACTGTACTCAATGTTTGAGGAGTAGCTAAACACCAGAGACATCAAATAGAGACCAAAGGTGGTAAACAGCACATAAGCATAGAGAAGCCTGTCTTGATGAAAGGCCAGCTTGATTTGTTGCCAGTGGCGAGTCCGTGCTTCTGACGTCAGTATTTGCATATAAAGTAATGATTTCACGTAGTTTTAAATCAAGTATAGAACATGCAATACGACAATATTTGATGACTCAGTGACTGAGATCTAACTTCAGCCACTGAAATCAGCACAGTTACTCCACTCGCAGACCTTGTTGATCAAAAAGATGGCAATCTGAATGTTTGCAGCTTAAGTCCATTGTCTGGAATTTTTTCACTTCCTGATCGCCAGGAAGATGAACCTTAAAGCCATCAACACCGCAAGCCTGACCAAACATATAGGTACTGTTACCAAGCCTTTCTACCACTTCACTCTGGAAGTTAAAGTGAACATCCCCAGACAGATCAATTTCCAGATGTTCCGGGCGAATGCCTAACGTAATGCTGTCACCGGCAGACAAAGAGCGCTGTACTGCTGGCAAGGTAAACACGGAACCATCTTCACTAACCAGCTGTAAACCTTGCTCGCTAGAAGATTCTACCTTGGTTGGAATAAAGTTCATCTTAGGAGAACCAATAAATCCGGCAACAAACTCATTCTGTGGATTATGGTAGAGCTCAAGTGGAGAGCCAACCTGTTCTACACGTCCGTCACGCAATACCACGATCTTATCGGCCAGAGTCATGGCTTCAACCTGATCATGGGTTACGTAGATCATAGTGTTTTGCAGATCTTGATGCAGCTTGGCAATTTGCAGGCGCATGTCGACACGTAGCTCGGCATCCAGATTCGATAGTGGCTCATCAAACAGGAAGACTTTCGGGTTACGCACAATGGCGCGACCAATAGCAACACGTTGACGCTGACCACCAGAAAGTTCTTTAGGCTTACGCTTAAGTAAATGATCTAGCTGTAGAGTTTTCGCTGCGCTTTGAACCTGTTTCTCGATCATCGCTTTTGGATGACCGTTCATTTTGAGGCCAAAGCCCATGTTTTCTTCCACTGTCATATGTGGGTAGAGAGCGTAGGACTGAAACACCATAGCGACACCGCGTTCGGCGGGATCTACATCATTGACCAGTTGGTTATCTATATGGATCTCTCCATCTGAGATCTCCTCTAGTCCAGCAACAAGTCGTAAAAGTGTTGACTTGCCACAGCCTGATGGCCCAACGAAGACAACAAACTCACCGTTCTCTATTTCTAGATCAACACCATGAATAGTCTGCACATCCCCATAGCGTTTGATGACCTGTTTTAAGCTGATGTCAGCCATAGTTACTCCTTGCCTTATGGCTCAAAATACTTTTCTAGTGAGCGAATCATGCGCGTTAAAACAGCACAAATATCGCCTGATGTATAAAACATACTCGTTTGATAGATTTTTGTTACCTCGTAAGGGGCAATAGTTGATCGTGATCATGGTTATTAAGTGGAAAATGAGCATTTTTGTGGAAACGTTTACAAAAATGATTTGTCGGTGTGTATTTAATCATCATACTTATTAATATGTGATTGTAGATTAGATAAAACTTCATCTTTTAGTAACTTTTCGTCTACTTTTAATAGAGTTTTTTGAAATGGATATAACTAAAGGATGTGACAAGGAGTCACACAAAATGGAGCAATCTGTGAAAACGATATACCCCGAAAATCGTCTTCCTTCCGCAAGACGTAAAGCAAGGGTAAGCGCAAAGCTCTCACCATGGCTGTTTTTAGCCCCGGCAATGGCTATTTTCGCCATTTACGTTATCTATCCAATTTTAGACAGTATCTGGCTTAGCTTCTATGAGTGGGATGGTCTGGGTGACAAAGTTTGGGTTGGCTTAGATAACTACCGTGAGTTGTTTGACTCTGAAGCGTTTTATACCTCGCTAAAGAACAATACTTTGTGGCTGCTGTTTTTTATGCTGGCGCCACCTATCGGCTTGGCAATTGCACTGTTCCTTAATCAACAGGTAAAAGGGATTCGCGTAGTTAAATCCTTGTTCTTTTTCCCATTTGTTATTTCGCAAGTGGTCGTTGGTTTGGTGTTTGCCTGGTTCTATGATCCGTCATTTGGTCTGTTCAATATGGTGCTTGGCGCGTTTGGCATAGAACCTGTTTCAATTCTCGCTGATGAAGATTATGTCACCTACGGCATTATCGCAGCAGGCCTGTGGCCACAAATTTCCTATTGCATGATTTTGTATCTGACAGGTTTAAACAACCTCGACCCAGAACAAATTGAAGCAGCTCGTCTTGATGGAGCGAAGAAATGGTGCATGCTTTGGTATGTGGTTATCCCTCAACTTCGTCCAGCTACCTTTATTGCTATTGTCGTGACTGTCATTGGCGCGCTGCGCTCATTTGACTTAGTCGCCACTATGACCGCTGGTGGTCCGTGGGGCAGTTCGACAGTACTGGCATACCAAATGTATGAAGAGTCGATCTTCAACTATCGCATGGGATATGGCGCATCTGTTTCTGTTGTGTTGTTCCTCATCATGGATGTGTATATCGCTTACTTCTTATGGCGTATGTTGAGGAGTGAAAAATAATGTACCCACAACCGATTCAAAAAGCGGGACGCTTTGCCAATATCAGCTACCGTGTTGCGCTACCTATTGCGATAGTGATGTGGCTATTGCCTCTTATCGCAGTGATGATGACCTCAATTCGTGGCATCGAAGACATCAATACTGGTAACTACTGGGGATGGCCAAGTGAGTTCCAGTTGGTCGAGAACTACACTCAGGTATTTACCTCAACGTCGATGGGCCAGTATCTGTTTAACAGTTTATTGATCACTCTACCTGCGGTAGCGGGTGCGGTTGCTCTGTCTACCTTGGCTGGTTTCGCATTGGCTAAGTATAAGTTCAAAGCCAATATCTGGATCTTTGCGATGTTTATCGCCGGTAACTTTGTGCCTTTCCAAATCCTGATGATCCCAGTTCGTGACCTGACCATTAGCTTTGGCCTTTACGATACTCACTGGGCATTGATTCTGTTCCACATCGCCTTCCAAGCCGGTTTCTGCACCCTGTTTATGCGCAACTTTATTGTCGGTATTCCGGATGCATTAATAGAGGCGGCGCGAGTAGAAGGGGTCAGCGAGTGGAAAATATTCTGGCATGTTGTCCTGCCATTGGTTCGTCCTGCTCTGGCGGCATTGGCTGTGCTGGTATTTACCTTTATCTGGAATGATTACTTCTGGGCACTGGTGCTGGTACAAAGCGACGAAGTGCGACCTGTTACCGCAGGCTTAAGTTCACTTAAAGGTCAGTGGCTAGCATCGTGGCAGTTTATCTCTGCTGGCGCCATTGTTGCTGCAATTCCTCCCGTGGTGCTGTTCTTTACTATGCAGCGTCACTTTATCGCTGGTTTAACTCTTGGTGCGACCAAAGGTTAGTTTTCACAGCTGGCCAGTCACTCTTCTCTGATTGGTCAGCTCTTTTATGTCGTTAATAAATATAACTATTGGACCCATGAGCATCTGCTCACAAACAAGGACCTGAATATGAAATACGTGAAACATCTTGCTGCCTCTGCAGTTCTTGGGGCAACACTCTCGACCACCGCTTGGGCCGGAACTCTGGTGATTAACTCAGATCAGGCTGACCCTGCACCCAAAGCCGCCTGGCAAGAGATTGTTAAACGCTTTGAAGCAGCAAATCCAGACATCAAGGTTGAGTACAACCTGTATGATAAAGAAGCCTACAAAACCACGATTCGTAACTGGTTGGTGACTTCACCACCAGATGTGGTGTTCTGGTATGCGGGTAACCGTATGAAAACCTTTGTGGATCGTGGCCTGTTTGAAGATGTAAGCGATATCTGGGCTGATAAAAATATGAAGCAGGACTTTGCGGCTGCAGCTCCTGCAATGACGGTTAACGGCAAGCAATACGGTGTGCCTTACACCTATTACCAGTGGGGTGTTTACTACCGTAAAGATATTTTCGAGCAGTATGGCATTGCAGAACCTAAAACTTGGGAGGAGCTGAAAGCCGCCTCAGCAACGCTGAAACAGAACAATGTTGCTCCTTTTGCTATCGGTACTAAGTACTTATGGACAGCAGCTGGCTGGTTCGATTACATCAACTTGCGTACTAACGGTCTTGATTTCCACATTGACCTTATGGACGGCAAGATCCCTTACACTGATGAGCGTGTGAAGAAAACTTTTGCTAACTGGGCCGAGTTGGTCGAGCCGGGCTACTTCCTAGAAAATCACGCCTCTTACTCGTGGCAAGAAGCGCAGCCATTCCTATACAACGGCCAGGCTGCGATGTACCTGATCGGTAACTTCATTACACCAAACTTCCCGGACAACATGGACGGGAAAATGGGTTTCTTCCAATTCCCAATTATCGATGCTTCAGTTCCTTTAGCAGAAGATGCGCCAATGGATACTATTCATATCCCGACCAAAGCGAAGAACAAAGAGGACGCACGTAAGTTCTTAGAGTTTGTCGCACAGGCTGAAATTCAGCAATTGATCAATGAATCTATCCTACAAATCCCGACCAACAACAAAGCTAAAGCAGCGGATGATGAGTTCCTCAACAAAGGTGTTCAGATGCTTGCTGACGCTCAGGGGACAGCTCAGTTCTACGATCGCGATACCGATCCAGCGATGGCTAAAGAAGGTATGAAGGGTTTCCAGGAGTTTATGGTTAAACCTGAACGTATCGACAAGATTCTGAAAAAACTAGAAAAAGTACGTCAGCGTACGTTTAAGTAATTCAGCAATAAACCTTCCCTTACTTGCTACTGACGTTCCCTATTTACTGGTTAGTAGCAAGTAGAGGATGGAACCACTCTATGTTGGGTGGTATTACCTTCAGAGCGCTGCCTTGCCAAGTGGGTGCGCTCTCTTTTCTCTTATCTTTAGGGTGCTGTGATGAGAACTTTTAGCCAAATCATAGCGGCGCGAGAATGGGAGAACCAGCATGTGGTTCACCATAATGTTTTACCCGCGCACGCTCCTCTTCATGCTTATTCAAGCGAACAGAACGCGTTAACTAAGTCTCAATCGGAGAAGCAGCTTAGCCTCAATGGTTGTTGGCACTTTGAGCTGTTCGAAAGGCCGGAAGATGTGCCGGCTGAGTGTGTTGAGAAGAGTTTTGATCATAGTGGATGGAGTGAAATAACGGTGCCGGGAAACTGGCAGCTGCAAGGTTTTGATAAACCTATATATACCAATGTGAAATATCCGTTTGCTGACACGCCCCCTTTAGTGCCACAGCACAATCCCACCAGCATTTATCGCTGCCATTTTGATTTTTCAGCCAGTGACGCGCAAACCACCATTACGTTTGACGGGGTGAATAGTGCCTTTCATTTGTGGTGTAACGGCCATTGGGTCGGATACTCGCAAGACTCAAGACTAGCGGCAGAGTTTGATTTAACACACTTGCTTGTAGATGGTGACAACCAAATTACCGTGATGGTGTTGAGGTGGAGTGATGGCTCCTACCTCGAAGATCAGGACATGTGGTGGCTTAGCGGTATCTTTCGTGACGTAACTTTACTGAGTAAACCTGCCATTCACATTAAAGATGTCGAGGTAGTGACTGAGCTGGATGATAGCTATCGCGATGCCAGACTGAAGGTCACTACGACCTTGTCAAAAAAGAATCTACCGCATGTGGTTAGAGTAAGTCTCTACGATGCTCAACAGCAGTTAGTCATTACTCAGGAAGCCTGTGCTGGAGTCGAGTTTGTCGACGAAAAAGGCCCATGGTGTGACAAGGTCAACCATAGCTTAAATATCAATGCCCCACAGTTATGGAGCGCAGAATCACCGACCCTGTATCGAGTGGTGATTAGTTTGTTGGATGAGCTGGGTAAGTTAGTAGACTGCGAAAGCTATGACGTTGGCTTTAGGCAGGTTGAGATCAGTCAGGGGCAGCTCAAGGTCAACGGGCAGTCGGTGTTGATTCGTGGTGTGAACCGCCATGAGCACCATCCCGAATTAGGTCATGTGATGACGCGTGAAGATATGCTTCGCGACATCAAGCTGCTTAAACAAAACAACTTCAATGCAGTGCGCACCGCTCATTACCCTAACCATCCGTTGTGGTACCAACTGTGTGATGAGTATGGCCTCTATTTAGTCGATGAAGCCAATATCGAGACTCACGGTCAGTTTCCTATGTGCCGCTTATCTGACGATAGTGAGTGGCTCAATGCCTATATGCGGCGCATGACGCGTTTAGTTGAGCGTGACAAGAACCACCCATCAGTGATTATCTGGTCGTTAGGTAATGAGTCTGGCATCGGCAACAACCATCATGCTATGTATCAATGGGTTAAGCAGCGTGATCCGTCACGACCAGTACAGTACGAAGGGGGCGGGGCAATGACCGCCGCGACAGATATTATCTGCCCTATGTATGCCCGTGTGGACTGGGACCTACCTGTTGTTGCTCACCAGCCAGATGTGACACCGCGAGTAGGAATCAAAAAGTCCATCGCCTTACCTGACGAACAACGGCCTTTGATTCTGTGTGAATACGCTCATGCGATGGGCAACAGCTTAGGCAGTTTCAGTCATTACTGGCAGGCATTTCGCGATCATCCTCGCCTGCAAGGGGGCTTTATCTGGGATTGGGTCGATCAGGGTTTGACTAAGGTTGATAAGCAGGGCAATCAATACTGGGCATACGGAGGTGACTTTGGTGATGAAATTAATGACCGCCAGTTCTGTATCAATGGCCTTATTTTCCCGGATCGAACCCTTCATCCGACTCTGTTCGAAGTGAAGAAAGCACAGCAGTTTTATCAGTTTAATCTAATCGATCAGACACCGCTTACCCTACGTATTAGCAGCGAAAAACTATTTACCTCTTCATTAGGAGAAACACTTCAATGGCAAGTGTTAGAGGATGGGGTTGTGGTTGATTGTGGTCAGATTGAGCTGGTGATTGACTGTCAGCAAAGCGTTGAGCTGGTGCTGGAAAACAGCGTTGCACGCCATAAAGCAGGCGCTCGTTATCACCTTAATCTTGATGTAGTGCTTAACCAGGCAACACCATGGGCGGAGGCTGGACATATCACGGCTAGTGAACAGCTTGAATTATCGGTCGACGCTCAGTTAGTGCTACCAGACGCCAATCCAGCCTGGCAGGCTAATGTCTCTGATAGTCCTGAAAAGCTTTTGGTCTACAGTGATCTTTTTGCTATTGAGTTCGATAAGCAGCTCGGTGCTCTCTGCAGTTGGAAAGTAAACGACAACGAAAAACTGATGCAGCCGGTTTTTGATAACTTCTATCGTGCCCCGTTAGACAATGATATTGGTACTAGCGAAGCGGATCGACTTGACCCTAACTCTTGGTTCGCTCGCTGGCAGGCTATTGGCTTGGCGTCTCTTGAGCGTCAATCGATTGATTTTGAATGGAGTGAAAACAGAGCTGGTGTGCAGGTTGTGGCTAAAGCGACCTATTTGCAAGCGGGTAAAGTTTTAATACTTTCTACCTGGCGCTATCAGATTTCGCAAAGTGGTGATGTTTCGATAGATGTCGATGTCGAGTTGGCTAATGGGCTTCCCCCATTGCCAAGGATAGGTATGGAGCTTGTGCTGTATGACCATGGTGTGAGTGAACATCAGCAACCTGTGATTTGGTTTGGTCGTGGTCCGCATGAGAACTATCCTGACAGAAAGCTTTCCGCCCATTTTGGCCGTTATCACTCTTCTGTCGAGCAGATGCATACCGACTACATCTTCCCGTCAGAGAATGGCTTACGTTGTGATGTTAGCCAGGTGCAGGTGGGAGAACTCTCTGTACGAGGCAATTTCCATTTTGCGGTCAGTGAGTTTAGTCAGGAGAATCTGGCTACAGCCAGACACACCAATGAACTGGTTAAGCAAGATTGCATTTATGTCCGCCTGGATGGTTTCCATATGGGGGTTGGTGGTGATGATTCATGGACGCCAAGTGTCCATCAGCAGTACCAGTTACTTGAAAAGCGTTATCGCTATCAGCTCACACTAAGCTTTGCCATTTAAGGAGCGCTTGATGAATCAGTTCGTACAGCTACACAGTGATAATGTGTCACTGGTGATCAAACTTAGTCCGGCTCCAGAAGTGCTCTACTGGGGGAAGTCTCTTGCTCGTTTAGAGCAACAGCAGTTTGAGTCTCTGGCACAAAGCCAGTTACGTGCGGTGCCTCAGGCGCGTTTGGATCATGATGTTCCTTTAACTCTTTGCCCTGAGTTAGGGCGGGGCAGTTTTGGCTCTTCGGCGATTGAAGGGCATCGCAATGGTCTGGCGAGTATGCCTCGACTTGATTATCTCAGTCACACTCAATCTGGTAATGAGGTTGAGATTGTTTGTCAGGATGAGTTGGCCCAACTTGTCTTAACAATCTGCCTTAAGCTCGATAATACAGGGGTGTTGAGTAAACAGATGACCCTGAGCAACCTCAGCCAACAGGAGTACACCTTAAACAAACTGGCACTGACACTTCCGCTACCATTCCGGGCTTCGGAGTTGGAAAGTTATCATGGTCGCTGGAGTCGGGAGTTTCAGTCTCAGCGCCAGACCATTAACCACGGTTCCTGGCTGGTGGAAAACCGTCGAGGTCGCACTTCTCATGAATACTTTCCCGGTTGCCTGCTGGGTACAGTAGGGTTTTCTGATCAAGTCGGTGAAGTGTGGGGATTTCATTTAGCATGGAGTGGTAATCATCATTGGCGCGCAGATGTTAAAAGTGACGGCCGTCGATTACTGCAGGCAGGTGAGTGGCTTATTCCCGGGGAAGTGATTCTTAAACAAGGGCAGAGTTACACCACTCCAGAGCTTTTGGCTACCTATAGTCCAAAAGGTATCAATGGTATTCGCAAAGCAAACCATAGCTACGTTCGACAGCAGATTTTACCTTTTGATAGTCACAAGCTGCGCCCTGTCCACCTAAACACGTGGGAAGGGATTTATTTCGACCATGACCCTGATTACATCTGCCAGATGGCGACTCAGGCAGCTCAGATGGGCGTAGAACGTTTCATCATTGACGATGGCTGGTTTAAAGGCCGTAACAATGACAAGTCTTCATTGGGAGACTGGATATTGGATGCGAGCAAGTACCCCAATGGTCTGGATCCAGTAATTGAACATGTTAACTCTTTGGGAATGGAGTTTGGCATTTGGGTGGAGCCAGAGATGGTTAACCCAGATTCTGACCTGTTTCGCCGACATCCAGACTGGTTGCTTGGAGCCGAGGGATATCAGCAGCCGACCGGGCGCTATCAATATGTTCTGAATCTGCAAAATAGCGACTGTTATCAGTACTTATTTAACTGTCTGAATACCCTCCTCAGTGAGCATAATATTGGCTATGTTAAGTGGGATATGAACCGCGAGCTGGTTCAGGCGACTCATCAGGGGAGTGGAGCAGTACATGGCCAGACCAAAGCTCTGTATCGACTTATTGACCAGCTGGTTTTCGCTCATCCTGATGTTGAAATTGAGTCGTGTAGCTCAGGTGGTGGTCGGATGGATTATGAGATTCTTAAACGAACCTGTCGTTTCTGGACATCCGACTGCAACGATGCTCTTGAACGGCAAACTATCCAAAAGCACATGGGTATCTTTTTTCCACCCGAGGTGATGGGGGCGCATATCGGTCCGTCCCACAGCCATACCACGAGGCGCAGTCATGATATTAACCTACGCGGTTTGACGGCTCTCAATGGTCATATGGGGGTTGAGCTTGACCCGGTTAAAGAGAGTGAACAAGAGAAGCAGGCTTTTGCCAAGTATATTGCACTGCATAAAAAGTACCGACAGTTGCTGCATAGCGGCGACAGCTTTTACCTCGACAGCAGTGACCAGACCCGTTTGGCCTATGGGGTGACAAAAGCTCAGCAAACCCTGATGACAGTATGTCAGAAAGCAATGCCAGACTATGCTCTGCCGGAACCGTTAATCATTGAACATCTTGATTCACAAAAGAGTTACCAAGTTCGCTTGGTGGATTATCCCCAAACCAGTGCTCAGTTGATGAAAGAGAGTGAAAGCTGGTGGCATGAAGGAGAAATTACACTCAAAGGTGAGTGGTTAGCCACTGTTGGTCTCAGTCTGCCTATTCTTGACCCAGAAGCTTGCTTACTGCTTAGCATTGAGGCGATATAAATAGTTAAGGGCGCACTGTGCGCCCTTTAACTTAACTCAAGGTGAAGCGAGTCCAGACTTTAGAGCGCCAACGTCTTGCCATGATCAAACCGCGGAACCACTCATCGAGAGCAATCGCCATCCAGGCGCCAAAGACACCAAAGCCCCAATGAACACCAAACAGGTAACTCATTGCTACTCCCAGTCCCCACATGCTGAGAATGCCCATTTGCACCGGAAACTTAATATCGCCAGCCGCTTTGAGTGCCGAGATAAATATCAGATTAAACACTCGCCCAGCTTCTAAGATAATAGACCCTGCGATCAGGCTGGCAGTTAGCGCCGCTATTTTTGCGTCAGTGGTAAACAGCGGAATGATGCTGTTGCGTAGTAAATAGATCGCAATAGTCACTATGGTCGAAACAACAAAGCCAATCACAAAATAGCGCTGGACCAGCTTAAGGATAGAATCGATCCAGCCACGGCCAATATAGTAACCCGCTTGTATTTGACTGCCCTGACCAAGGGCCAATGCAAAAGCAAATGACAAACGGGCAATGTTTTGTGCGTAAGTAAACGCAGCTAACGAAGCGGTACCCATCTGAACAATAAAGAAGGTAATACAAATCTGCGCCATGTTGTAAGACAGGACTTCACCGGCATTCATCACACCAATTTTGACTATTCGTGAATAGATGATCTTTGGGATTTTGCGAAATTCCCCGAACGGGAGAGAAATGTCACTGCGCATGACCACTATAGCTAAAATGAGCGTGCCGATAACCTGACTGAATACCGTTGCAATCGCGACGCCTTCAACACCGTAGACAGGCAGACCGAAAGGTTGATACAGAGCGATATAGTTACCAACAATATTAATAACCCCGCTGATCAGGTTGATGACCATTGGCGAGCGAGAATAGCCATTACTACGCAAAATCGTAGTCAGTACAATGCCGAGAGTAATGTTAAAGGTCATCGCTCCGCTGATGACCAGATACTCCTCTGCGTATTGCTCAACTTGAGCTTCAAGTCCGTAAAGGGGTAAAAAGTAGTAGGCACCGATGACGGCAAACAGGCTTAATGAAATACCAACCAGCGCCGATAGTGCGATACTTGCCACGCCAACATAAGCGGATTCCTGATGTCGATTAGAGCCGTTGTATTGTGCGATTAAAATCCCGGTTCCGCTGCTGACCATCGATGATACGATGATCAAAAAGAACGACAACTGAGAGATAACACCAACCGCAGAGACGGCCTTATCTGAGTACCCACTTAGCATGAATACATCACTGGTATTAAGAGCTGTCCTTAGCAGGATTTCGACGAACAAAGGCCAGGTCAGGGCGACGATGTTCATACGTTTATCGATAGAATTTGCTGAATTCGACATGAGAGTGTGAGCAGAATAAGCGGAATTGTCGATTATATAATCACACACTTTGTGTGGATATGAATTTTCTTATCTGGTGAGAAAATAGCGAAGTGATCGATTTAGTTGATGGTGTGCTAAAGTGATTCCACAGCAGAAATTGGATTCAGGATGAAACCTTGAGTAGTAAAATTACACTCAGATCTTATAGTCGCAGCTCAAATGGTCATAGCCATAGTCACCATCAGGTGTTACTACCTACCCGAGGCTATATCGATCTCACATTAGATGGAGAGGCGGCCAGCGTTTCATATGGTGACTGCGTGGTGATCCTGTCTGGCTGTTACCACGAATTTCGTGCTCGTGAGGACTTCCGCTTTCTGGTTATCGATGTTGAACAACTACCTTCGGCTTTGCTTACACTTGATTATCCTATCCTGTCGCTTGATGAAGCGACTCATCAGTATGTCAGTTTCATCGAAAAACAGCTTGAGCAGAATGTCGAAGCTGAGCTTGAAGAGAGTATGCTCACACTGTTGTTTGAGCTACTGTCTCGTCAGTGTTCGGTGGGAAAAATAGATAGTCGAATCAAAAAGGTCGTCCAGTACATTAATCAGGATATTGCCGCTAACTACACCATAGAAGAGCTGGCTAAGGTCGCTTGCTTAAGTTCCACTCAGTTTAAGTACCTGTTTAGTAAAGATGTCCAACTCACGCCACTTAAGTACCTGACTAAATTGCGTATGGAAAAAGCGCGCACTCTGCTGACCAACACGGACATGCCAGTCAGCAGAATTGCCGAGGAGGTTGGGTTTAGTAACCCTTCTTCGTTTACCCGGAGCTTTAACGGCTATTTTGGCTTGCCACCGAAGAGTTATCGTACTCACGAATAACCGATGTCTGGCGTCGATATAACACTATGCTGCAGGCAACGATGACCATTCCTACAAGCGTGACAGCCGTGAGCGTGGTGCCAAACAGTAAGTGGTCGAACAGATAGGTCAGCATTGGGACCGCATAAAACAGCACGCTGACTTTATCTGAACTGTCTCTTTTGACCATATACATCAGCAGCAATACGGCTCCGACTGAGCCGACAATACTCATCCACAGTACCGAGAATATCAACTTACCGTTCCATTCAACATGCCACCCCTGTGCCAGACTCAGTAGAGTGAAGACAGAAGTTGCTAACAGGCACTGGAACCACATTGCCTGAATGGAATTGAGTGAAACCTTGGCTTGCTTGATGGTGCCGAGTGTCAGAGCAAATAACGCCAATACAGCAAACATTAACCCTGACCAGCCAATCTGCTGAAGACTCTGGCCTCCTGCGATGGCGATACACAGACCAGCGAACCCTATCAGTAATAGTAAGGTTTGGGCTCTATCTGTTCTTTGTCGACACAGAAGTGGCGTGATCAAAGGTTGGATGCCCAGCACTAACGTCACCAATCCGGGCGACATTCCGCTGCCAATCGCTGAAATGTAGAAAGCGAGGTAGAGAATCTGAAGCATTAGCCCTGCCACTAATACAGGCTTTAACTCTGTTTTAGTGACCGTTGTAAATGTCATTTTAGTGAAGCGTTTTGCGATGAGTAAAACCAGTGAAATACAGACAAGAGAAATAACAGCACGCAGGGCCAGAAAGCTCCAGTGCGTGGAATACTGCAAGCCGAATTTGACGATCACTGCGCCACTGCTCCACATCACCAGAAATAGCACTGGCGCAATGGAATCTAATTTAGTCATTGTGATTAACCCTATTGTTTACATGACAGAAAGAGACAAGTGGCGGCCGCTCACCTACTGAACACTATATCTTGCCTTGCGATGAATAAATGATCCGAGAAGACGGTTTTCTGTTCGTTGAGGTCGCTGTTGGGGGACAGTAGAAAACAAAAAAGGGCACCGCCAGGGTGCCCAAAGGGTAGTTAGTAGAGTTTATTTAAGCGCTACTGCAGGAGCGGCTTCTTTTACGCGCTCTTCGTCATCAAGTGACTTTTCGTATTGGCTGTACTTCCACCAAGCGAAGCCAAGGAAGATCACAATGCCACCAACGTTGTAGAAAATAATCGTCATGATGTCTGCACCCGTAGGGAAGGTTGATGCCAGGAAGCCAACGGTAAAGATAGCAATCAGAATCGACACCACAGCGATACCTGTCATGCGTGAGCCCATTTTGAAATCACGCTCCAGATGATCCAGTTTCAGGCGCAGGTTCAGGTAAGCCAGCATGATGAACAGAGGCGGTAGCATAGAAGCTGCAGCAGTCATGTTGATCACAGTGTTCATTAGGTCCTGAGCGGTATTAGAGCCCAGAGTAGGGATGATCATCAGTGGGAAAACAATCGCGTACTGAACCCAGGCTGCGCGAGCCGGAACGCCATTTTCATTTAGTTCAACGGTCTTCTTACCAAAGATACCTTCAGGAATTTCAGAGAAGAAGATCTTAACAGGCGTCGCAGTCCACATTAGTAGAGAGCCAAACATTGCAGTGAACGAAACCAGACCGACGAAACGGTTCATCAGAATTTCTGGCAGACCAAAGAAGCTCGCTAAACCTTCAAATACCTGCACTGAACCACCGGTGTACTTTAGCTCTGAGCTAGAGACAAACACGTTAATTAGTACCGAAGCAACAGAGTACAGTGCACCGATAAAGATACCGGCAATGATGATGACTTTAACGAAAGATTTAGAGCCACCTTTTACGTCGTTTACGTAAACCGCTACCGATTCAGCACCGCCTGCTGCCATAAAGATCCAGGTAGTAATACCAAGGAATGCCCAGCTGAAATCAGGGATCATCGCTTCAACAGTGATTGGGTCTGCAGGCTCAACACCACCGACAAGTGCAGCACCTGACAGTAAGATGTAAGAGATAGTCAGTAGTAGCATTAGCGATGAGGTTACTGAGGTGATAGGCCCAAGCATTTTAGCGCCGTTTGTCGAAACGTATGTCGCAAAGGCAAATAGAATCATACTTAATGCGGTCGTTGCGAACGGCGTCAGAATATACTCATAGCCGAGGAAGGCATAAGAAGCGTAAGCAATAACGCGTGGTAGCAACGAAGTGAAGAAAAATAGGTTTACGAACCAGTAAGTGTAGGCTGAGATAAATGCCCAGCGTCCACCGAGTGAGCTTTTGACCCATGCGTATACCCCAGCTTCTGAATCTTTGTTGAGAGAGACGAACTCAGCGATGATTAAACAGAAAGGGATGAAGTAAAAGATAGTCGCTAAGAAGAACATTGGTGCCGATGCCAGGCCGATCTCAATGTTGTTATTAATGACGTTATTGAAACTGAATACGGCGGCAAAAGTTAAGGACAGCAAGCCGAACTTGCCTATGGTATTACGTTTGGTATCAGACATTTGTTATATCTCCGAAGAGTCACGTGTTTGTAGGGTTTTATCGAGGGGCTGATGCGGCTGGCGTCGCCCCTCATTGTTATTTGTATTAATGTCTTGGTTACTTGTTGAGGAAGTAGCCATCTTCGATGGTTACTTTCAGCACCACTTTGCGAACCCGGCTATCACCTAAGAAACGATAGCCCTGGCTATTGTCAAAGATGGCTAACTGGCCGGCGCTCAGTTCACGTACTTGCCCTTTACCTATCAGGTATTCGCGATCGGTTTCATCGCTATAAGCTTCATGCTGCTGTAGCTGAGACTTATCAGCAAATTCTACTGATTGTTTTCCTTCCAGATAGTAGTGCACATCAAAGTAGCGACGGTTACCGACAAAAGTGTCATTGTTAGGTGAAATGCCGTCTTCAATCATGTAAACCAGTGAGTCCCCGATTGAGTGCATCACGCCATCTTTGATATTGGCGCAGTTCTCAATCGCTTCGACACAGCGGTTCCATTTACGACCGTTACGGTACATTTGTTTAAATTGTTCTAAGCTCTCTAACACGATCATGGGTTATGCCTCGTTTACATCAGTTGCTGGGACATCATTAGCTGTAAAAAAGCTGTCACCAAAGTTATGCGCTGCCATAGCCTGAGCGTTACAGTCGCCCGCTTGCAGTGGCATTAAGGTCAGACCGTAGCGGAACTCGTCCATGTAAACGCGGTAAGAGTCGAGTACTTCACTACCCCAGGAGTTGGAGCCAAGCCCCATCAATTTATGGTCAAGGTTAAGGGTGATATAACCACTCTTTTCCAGCTCGATAGTGTGCTGAGCCTGATGCAGGTTTTGGTTGGTGTAGAACCAGGCACTGAAGTTGATCTCTTGTTGCGGCTTAACCAACAGGCCTGTGCCATTACGATTGGTCAGGGATGCCCAGCGAACGTTTTGGCGGTTGCCATTGTTCTGCGGGAATGGGTAATTCTCGAACATGTCAGCCACTGTCGTCTGGTAGACATCAATCATGTTGGCCTGTTTACTATCCTGATAGTTCTCTTCAGGACCTCTGCCGTAGTATCTGACCTGATCAAACTCATCATTGATGCCGAGGTCTAAGCCGATAACCGGAATCACGTGTGGATAGTCTCCGTAACGTTCGCCGCTGAGCTCGACATTGAGCTGGCCCTGAGCGTTAACCTGATAGCGGTAAGTACAGCGCATACCAAAATCGAATACCGGTGGAGCAATGATGCTGGTGGTGGTGATTTCTACTTTGCCATCAATCAACTCAACATTAAGACTGCGGAAGTGCTCTTGCATGATTTGCAGGTGAGCAGGTTGCCATAGACCTTCATGTTCCTGTTTGTGGTTGTCGATCATCGGTTTGAAGAAGTTGAGTCTTGGTTCCGACTTAATCAGTTGTTCACCATTGACCAGCCAAGAGGTTAATTTGCCGTTCACTTTAGAGAAGCTGATAGCAAAGTTATGGCCTTCAATCAGGTAACCTAGACGGCTCTCTTCTACGTTAAGCGCCGTAGCGTTACCGTTAAGCAAAGCGGGTGCAGTCGCGGTATTACCTTTCAACTGATATTGGTAAACGGCAATTTCGTGGTTAGCTGAGCTGTAGAGAGTGCGACTATCTTTACGTACGGTAAAGTTGATAAATACCTCACGCAGATCCAACTCTGGGAGTGCAATTTCAATTTCACGCTCAGAGTTCGCTGCTAAGTCGGACACCTTAAACTGAACAGTGCGTAGAGTTTCTCCTTCAGCGCGAATATCAGCGGTAATGGTGTAATCATTCAGGCTGGAGAACCAAAGCTTGTTCTCGACCACAAACTTGCCAGCCTGCGGTTCAACAGCGCGGATTTTTACTGGTGCGATAACCTGTTTGTACTCTTTCAGGCCAGGACCCGGAGTTTGGTCTGGGTAGATCAAACCATCCATACAGAAGTTGTAATTGTTTGGATAGTCGCCGTAGTCACCGCCGTATTTGTAGAAAGATTCGCCTTTCTCATCACGGGCCAGAATACCGTGGTCACACCATTCCCATACATAATGCCCCTGAATATGGTCATGTTTGTAGAACACGTTTTGGTATTCAGTCAGGCCACCCGGACCGTTACCCATAGCGTGAGCGTATTCACAGATAATGCGCGGTTTTTCGTGTGGGAACTCACCGAAGTAGTTCATCAACTGAGCGCGTGAGTACATGGTCGAAATTACGTCGACAACTTCGGCATCACGGTCCTCTTCATAATGGACCAGACGAGTGTCATCAATCGCTTTGGTTGCTGCGTACATCGAGCGAATATTACAGCCGTAGCCTGATTCATTACCCATCGACCACATGATGATCGACGGATGGTTTTTCTGTGCGTGAACATGGCGTTCTGCTCGTTCTACAAACACGGCCTCCCATGCGGCATCATCGGTGATACGGCTTAGGTCACCCACGTTAGCAAAGCCATGAGTTTCAACATCGGTTTCAGCCATAACGAACAGGCCGTAGATATCACACAGCTCATAGAAACGAGGGTCGTTAGGGTAGTGGGCGGTGCGGACAGAGTTAATGTTGTGCTGTTTCATCAACACAATGTCTTTCTCTACGCGATCCATACCGACAGCACGACCTTTCAGGTGGTCGTTATCGTGGCGGTTAACCCCGTGTAGCATCACGTATTGGTTGTTGATATAGAACAGACCATCACGCACTTTTATGTCACGGAAACCGACACGCTGAGGGATGACTTCCAGCGTATTACCGCGTTGGTCGCGCAGAGTGAGGATCAGTTGGTACAGGTATGGGTTTTCTGCGGTCCAGTGAACGGGATTTTCCATCTCGATGTTAAAGCGAGTCTGAGTCGATTGGTCGATAGTCAGGTTACTGCATGAGCCTTGCGCAATAACCTGACCTTTATCGAACAGTGCGTAGTCGAGCGAATAGCCGTTTGCCTGTTGAGTGCTTAGGTTCTCCAGTTCAACCTGACAAGAGAGCGTAGCGGCTAGGTAGTCATCTGCAAAATCGGTACGAACCGTAAAGTCCTGTACATGAGTGAGTGGTTTGCCGACCAGATAAACGTCGCGGAAGATACCCGCAGTCCACCACATGTCCTGATCTTCGATATAAGTAGAGTCTGCCCACTGCATAACACGCACTGACAGTAGGTTATCTCCTTGCACGACATAGCGAGAAATATCGAACTCAGCAGTGAGGCGACTGCCTTTACTAAAGCCAACGTATTGACCATTCACATACACTTCAAAGTAGGTCTCAACACCATCAAACTTAATAATGGTTTGCTGATCGTTCCAGTTTTCACCCAGAGTAAAGTTGCGTTGATAGGCTCCTGTTGGGTTATCGCTTGGTACGAAAGGAACATCAATTGGGAAAGGGAAACCTTCATCTGTGTATTGAAGATCGCCGTGGCCTTCCATCTGCCACATGTTCGGAACCGTGATTTGGCCCCATTGATCCATCTTTTGTGAGTAGAACTCTTCAGGAACCAACAAAGGGTTGGTGAAGTAGTTGAAACGCCATTGGCCGCTTAGCAGCATAAAACGACGACTAAGTTCTCGCTGAAAAGTCTGTGCGTTGTTAACGGAATCGTATGAGAAGAAGTAGGCGCGTGGTGCCATACGGTTCTCATGTAGGTGCAGGAAGTTTTCCCAGTTGTTCACGATTACTCTCCCTCGGCTTAAAGCGTCTGATGACTGCCGACGTTCTGTTAAAAAATGCTCAGTGAGCTTATGGGAAAGATATTAGTAAAAGTTTTACTAAAATAAATTGGTGAAAACGTTTTACTTTAACTTGATCACGCTTTAATTGAGCGATCTATCCAAAGCTGTGATCACCATTAAAGAATAATGTTTAACCATTTCGGGAGAGGTTATTGAGGGGAATTGCCGGATGTCATTAGACAGGGTTTAAACAAATAAGGCACTAAAATTTAGTGCCTTATCAATCGGTTAGGTTTGATTGCTTAGTTGAAGTGATGCTGGAGCAGTGGAGTTAGGACCGCAAGCCATTGCTGGTATGCATTCGAATTTAAGTGTAAGTCATCGCAACTACAATTAAGTGGCAGCACCTGCTGCGGACATAAACTCTGATTAAGGTTAATGAACGTGATCTGTCGCTGTTTACACAACTGCTGCAAGGCTTGATTAAGCAAAGTCACCTGAGGATTGAGTGATGAAATACGTTGGCCAACATACAGAGTCGACTGCACCCAGACCTCAATGCCTTCCGCCTGCCAGAAATCGAGCATCTGGCGATAGTTATCGAGGATTTGATCGACACTATAACCCTGAGATAAATCATTAATCCCCGCCATCACACAGACCAATTTAGGCTGACAAACCTTAGTGCTTTCAAGCCTGCGCAGCATACCAGTCGTCGTATCTCCAGCGAGTCCTCGGTTGGCTAAAGAGTAGCTGGCGAGCGCATCGTGCCAGGGGCCCCATTCAGTAATAGAGTCACCAAACATAACGATATCAACCTCTTTACTGAACGCAGAGTGGTTATCAAGAGTGAGAATGTAGCGACTCATTTTATGTGCTCGCTGGTTGAGATCTAATCTTGTAGTGATGTCGGAAAACTGCTGCGTAGTAATGCTTTGTGCATCAATATCTTGGGTCAGAGACTCAATTTCTGTCACCAATGGCGACAGTCGGGTGGTTAAGCCATGTTGTTTTCTTAGCTGATAAAGTTCTTCGACCAAATCGTAAAAGTGACGGTTGGGGTTTGCCTGATAAAGTTTTACCAGATCAAGGCACTCATTCTGTTTGAGCTCTTGTAGCAGTTGTTCTGAGGTCATTTAGTTGTGCCTCGCAGCTTCAGCTTACTAGGAACGTAAACCTGAAGTGGTAAGGCTCGGCCGTCACGTACTTTTTCTACCAGTAGGTTAACCCCTTGTATTCCCATCATTTCAGAGTGGATTCGAACCGTTGATAACGACGGGAAAGTAAACTTAGCGGTAGGGATATCGTTGACGCTGATCATCGAGATATCTTCTGGAATATTGAGGCCATGCTCGTGAATTGCTCTTAGTACGCCAATTGCGATTGAGTCTGAGGCAATAAACAGAGCTTTAGGGAAGTCAGACTTTGCCAACATCTCTTTAGCCAGTTTGTAGCCAGAGGAGCTGGTGAATTCACCGCGATAGACGTCATCAAGCGATACTACCCCTTTGAGCTGACCATATTCAGCGAAGGCAATTTCACGAATGTCTGCGCAATTTGGTTGGTCCTGGCCGCCGATAAAACCAATACGTTCAAAGCCTTGCTCGATGAAAAAGTCGGTAATTTGTTTGCTGATTCGAGTCAGATCGATGTCGACAGAATCGAATTCAGAGTTGCTATCACTAAAGTCGACATAACAAATATTGTCGGTAAGTTTGCTTAGCTGCGCTAAGATTTTCGGGTTACTTCTGCCGACTAAAAGGATACCTGTGATCTTATTGCCCGTAGCAGTTATTTCATTGTTATAACAGTTGGTTAGCTCAATGCCGAGTTTGTCACATTGGGTCTCAATACCATGACGTATCGAGAGGTAATAAGGGTCATTAACCTCTGCTTCCTGGCGGTAGTTGTAGACAGCCATAAAGTGATGACTCTGCTTTCTGGCTTGGGCTGCTTTCTTGGAACTACTGGTTTTGTATTCTAGTTTTTCTGCGATCTCAAAAATGCGGTGCTTGGTCTCTTCCTTAACACTCAACGTCGGATCGTCATTCAGTACCCGTGATACGGTCGCCAGTGATACTCCAGCTTCCGTCGCAATATCTTTTAGTGTTGCCATTAATTATTACGTCCCTTTATTATTCTTGCACTTATTCAGGCAATCTAACTATGCCAACTATTGTAAACAATCGCATCGATCAAGTACCAATTTTTAGTAAAAAATACCAGCCAGACCCACTAACACTCGCCTCAGGTCAGTAAAATCCACGCTTTTTAATCTCTCTCTGCAACGAGATTAGCCACTATTTACATTAACTAAATCATTAATCGAATAGCATTGAAGGGCAAATTTTGGTGAATTTTGTGGAAACGTTTACATAGCGCGAAGTTGATCACGGATCTAAGTCAGTATTGATTGATAGACTTTTGTTCATGATGAGGTTTGAGCAACTGATGCTCATCGATTGGTGGAGATCGAATAGTGAAAGTTCTTGTTACTGGTGGTATGGGCTACATCGGCAGCCATACTTGTGTGCAGACGATTGAAGCAGGCATCGAGCCTGTCATCGTCGATAACCTTTGCAATGCTAAAGATGAAGTACTGAATCGTATTGCGTCCCTTACTGGCAAGACTCCCGCGTTTTATCTGGGGGACATTCGTGATGAAGCGTTTCTTGATTCGGTCTTTTCTAAGCATGACATCAAGGCGGTGATTCACTTTGCAGGGCTTAAAGCGGTCGGAGAATCGGTAGAAAAACCACTCGAATATTACGACAACAACGTAAACGGAACTTTAGTACTCGCTCGTTCAATGCGTAAAGCTGGAGTGAAAAGCATTGTTTTCAGCTCTTCCGCTACCGTTTATGGCGATCCTCAGCAGGTCCCAATCACAGAAGATTCACCGACTGGTGCTACAACTAACCCATATGGTCGCAGCAAATATATGGTTGAACAGTGCCTGAGTGATCTGTTTGCCGCCGAGCAGGATTGGAGCATCACGCTACTACGTTACTTTAATCCTGTCGGAGCACATCCGTCTGGAATTATGGGTGAAGACCCTCAGGGCATCCCTAACAATTTAATGCCATTTATTGCTCAGGTCGCGGTAGGACGTCGTGAGTATCTGTCGATTTTTGGTGATGACTACCCAACCCAAGATGGGACCGGTATTCGAGACTATATTCACGTAATGGACCTCGCCGATGGCCATATTGCAGCGCTCAAGTCAGTAGGCGAAAAGTCAGGTTTGCACGTCTACAACCTTGGTACGGGGAAAGGTTCGAGTGTATTGCAGATGGTGGAAGCATTCTCTAAAGCCTGTGGTAAAGCCGTGCCTTACCAAATTTGCCCGCGCCGCGCCGGTGATATTGCTGAGTGTTGGGCAAGCACGGAAAAAGCTGAACGTGATTTGGGCTGGAAAGCGGCTCGCAGTGTTGACGAGATGACCGCAGATACCTGGAACTGGCAGTCAAACAATCCACAAGGGTATTCCGCCTAGTGCGCAGTACCGATAAGATTTGAAATAGTTGAGTAAGTAAGATGTCGAATATTGAGTTTAACCCTGTCGATCACCCACATCGTCGTTACAACCCGCTCACTGGGCAGTGGATTCTGGTCTCTCCTCACCGAGCTAAACGTCCATGGAGTGGAGCTGATGAAAAACCAGCTGCTGATGAATTGCCACACTATCAAGATGATTGTTTTCTCTGTCCCACCAACCAACGTATCTCAGGCGACGTCAACCCTGACTATCAGGGCACTTATGTATTCAGTAATGACTTTGCTGCGTTAATGCCAGATTCGCCGGATGCACCAGAGTCGGATAACCCACTTTTCAAAACTCAGGGTGTTCGGGGGCTGAGTCGAGTGATCTGTTTTTCCCCTGACCACAGCAAAACACTGCCAGAACTGCCAGTAGAGAAGATTCGTGGTGTGATTGATACCTGGAACAGTCAGATAGAAGAGCTAGGCCAGCAGTATGTTTGGGTTCAGGCATTTGAGAACAAGGGTGAAACCATGGGCTGTTCGCAGCCGCACCCGCATGGTCAGATTTGGGCAAACAGTTTCCTGCCCAACGAAATTGAACGTAAAGAGCACAATCTCAAAGCTTACTACCAGCAGTATGGCAGTAATTTGTTGGTTGATTATGTCAAAGCTGAGCTGAAAGACGGTTCGCGCATCGTGGTTGAAACTGAGCACTGGGTTGCTTTAGTGCCTTATTGGGCTGCATGGCCATTTGAAACCATGTTACTGCCTAAGACTCACATTCGTCGTATGAGTGAACTAAGTGATGCTCAACGCGATGACCTTGCTGTGGCAATCAAAAAGCTCACCAGTCGCTATGACAACCTGTTCCAGTGTTCATTCCCGTACTCAATGGGCTGGCATTACGCCCCTTTCTTTGAACAGGGAACTGATATCGAACACTGGCAGTTACATGCTCTGTTTTACCCGCCACTACTGCGTAGCGCGACAGTACGTAAGTTCATGGTGGGTTATGAGATGCTGGCAGAGAGTCAACGGGATCTCACCGCTGAGCAAGCTGCACAGCGTCTGCGCGATTTAAGCGATGTTCATTACAAAGAGCAGCCGTAGTTAAAACATTCCGCCAGTAGCGCATAAGCGACACTGGCAAACAGATTGAAACAGAATTATCGAGGGCTTTATGTCACAACTAATCAACAATGTGAAAGCGTCATTTGAGCAGGTGCTGGGTTATGCAGCGAGTCATATTATTCAGGCTCCGGGCCGAGTTAACCTGATTGGTGAACATACTGATTATAACGACGGGTTTGTGCTGCCTTGTGCAATTGATTACCAAACCGTTGTTGCTGCAGCGAAGCGGGACGACAATATCGTGCGTGTCGTTGCTGTCGATTACGATAATCAGACGGATGAATTTGATATCACTGAAGAGATTACTTTCCAGCAAGACAAAATGTGGGCTAATTACATTCGTGGTGTGGTTAAGTGTCTGCTTGCTAGAGGTTATCAATTCAATGGTGCGGATATCTCAGTGAGTGGCAATGTACCTCAAGGTGCAGGTCTTAGCTCCTCAGCTGCGTTAGAAGTGGTGATTGGCCAGACATTTAAAGTGCTTTATCAGCTAGAAATTTCTCAGGCAGAGATTGCTCTGAATGGCCAACAGGCAGAGAACGAATTTGTTGGCTGTAATTGCGGCATTATGGATCAGATGATTTCCGCTGAAGGTAAAGAAAACCACGCCATGCTGTTAGATTGTCGTAGCCTGGAAACTGAGTCGGTTTCTATGCCTGAGGATATGTCGGTGGTGATCATAAACTCGAACAAGAAACGTGGCTTGGTCGACAGTGAGTACAACACTCGTCGTCAGCAATGTGAGCAAGCGGCCAGCATCTTTGGTGTTAAAGCGTTACGTGATGTCACTATGGCTGAATTTGAAGCGAAAGCAGCTCAGCTAGAGGAAGTGGTTGCTAAGCGAGCTCGTCACGTAATCACCGAGAATGACCGCACACTTGAAGCGGCTCAGGCATTGCGTGCAAACGACATGAAGCGCATGGGAGAGTTAATGGCTCAATCACATGCTTCAATGCGTGACGACTTCGAAATCACCGTCAAAGAGATTGATACTCTGGTGGATATCGTCAAACAGGTGATCGGAGAACAAGGCGGTGTACGTATGACAGGTGGTGGTTTTGGTGGTTGTATTGTTGCAGTTATGCCTCCGGAACTGGTTGATTCCGTCAAAGCGGCGGTAGCGGAACAGTATCAGGCTGCAACGGGATTAAAAGAGTCTATTTACGTTTGTCAGGCCAAAGATGGCGCTGGCTTAGTTGAAGCGTACTAAGGACGTTAAATGGCTCATTCTCTTTTTCACACCATGACTGAGCAGCCTGCCTATGACGGCAAACCTGCTCAGCTAATCGAATTAACCAATGCGAAAGGGGTTCGCATTGTGTTGATGGACATCGGAGCAACATGGCTCAGTTGTCTTTTGCCTTTGGCGTGTGGTGAGCGTCGTGAAGTTTTGCTCGGTGTAGGGACCATGGCAGACTTTGTACGCCAACCAAGTTACATGGGGGTAACGGTCGGTCGTTATGCGAACCGCATTGCCAATGGTCTTTTTACCATTGATGGTCAGGAATATCAGTTATCAGTGAACCAGGCGGGTAATACTCTCCATGGTGGAGTGAATGGCTTTGATAAGCAGCGCTGGCAAGTGCTCGAACAGCAAGAGAACAGAGTTGTGTTTGGTCTCAGATCAGCTGATGGTGAGCAAGGCTTCCCTGGTCAGTTAGATGTTCAGGTGAGCTACCAACTGGATGACGATGGGCGCTTTGATATTGCATACCTTGCTCATAGCGATAAGGCAACGCCGGTAAACCTGACCAATCACGCTTATTTCAACCTGAATGGTGTTGATAGTGAGCTTGATGCCCGTGCTCATCAGTTACAGATTGCCGCTGACTACTATCTGCCAACTGATTCAGTCGGTATTCCGCTCGGTGAGCTGGCAGCTGTTGACGGGACAGGTTTTGATTTCCGAAAGGCTAAGAATGTAGCTCAGGACTTGCTGACTGATGAACAGCAAAAAGCCGCTAAGGGGTATGATCATAGCTACCTGTTCGCAGCAGATCGTGACACAAATAAACCTGTCGCTAAGGTGATGAGTCAGGATCAGCAAGTGTCATTGTCGGTAATAACAGATAAACCAGCAATGCAACTCTACTGCGGTAACTGGTTAGCGGGTACACCATCTCGCAGTGGGGGAGAGTACTCTGATTATGCAGGCCTGGCGCTGGAAACTCAGTTTCTGCCAGACTCACCTAATCATCCAGAGTGGCCGCAACCGAGTGTGATACTTCGCCCTGGTCAAGAGTACCGTTATCAAACGACTTATCATTTTAGCTGCTAATCTAGACGCATCTATAACGCAAAAGCCAGTCTACTTGACTGGCTTTTTTGTTGGTTTGGTCAATCGCTACAAATCTTCATACTGGTCAATTGCGCGCCGAGCTTCACTCATTGAGCAGCCAGTTTCGACTACCAATTGACTGACGGTCATTGAAGGGTTGATGGTCAGTATCTGTAATAAATCGATTTCTGGCTGCGGCAGTGCTTTCTCTATCGCTTTAACTATCCACTGATGACCGTCGTCCTCTAGTTGTCCAATTAACTGACGCAATTGACTCTCCTCGCCACTTAACTGCCAATGTCTTGAGCGACGGATGCGTTTCAGGTGACAACCCGTTTGATTGGCTAAGCTAATCACAATCGCCTTATCCTCCACACGGTGGACGAAACTATTTAGCCTTATCGACAACATAATTTATCGTCCCCAAACCACTGTTGAACAAAGTCGACAAAGGCCGACAGCTTTGTACTGCGACGAAGCTGCGGAGGGTAGATGAGATAGATACTGCTTTGGGTCATTTGGTAGTCAGATAAAATCTGTTGCAACTGACCGTTATCCAGCGCAGGTTGTACCAGATAACAAGGCATCTTAATCACTCCCTTACCTTTTAATGCAGCATCAAGGATTAACAGGTTATCGTTAATCAGCATATTTCCATCGGTAGCCACTTCAATCATCTGATTAGACGTATTGGTGAATTGCCAATGACGTAGATTCGGATCAGACAAGCAATTGTGCTGAGTGAGTTGTTGAGGATGAGTCGGGATGCCATGGGTAGCTAAATAGTCTGGTGAGGCACAGCAAACATGCTGATAAGGGATCAGCTTCTTCGCTATCATGTTTTCTGGCGGCGTATTGGTCGCCCGAATGGCCAGATCGAAGTTACTTTTGGTCAGATCTTCTCGGGTGTAGCCAATGTCTAAATCAAACTCGATATCAGGATACTGTTGCTGGAACTGATGACAGATTTCAATCAGGTAGCGATGACTAAAGATAGTAGGAGCGGTGATGCGTAACAGGCCACCCACGGTACTCTTGGTATGATCGAGTTCTTTCTCTAATTGCAGAATAGACTCATTGATTCCCTGCATCTTAGTGAGAATTTTCTCTCCGGCGGCAGTTAAACGAACGCTACGTGTTGAGCGAATTAGCAAACTGGTTTCCAACTCCTGTTCAAGCTGGTGGATTTGAGAAGATAGATAACTTCTGGAAATTCCAAGGTTTTCTGCAGCTTTTGAAAAACTTAGCTGTTTGGCAACCTCACCAAACAACGCGTAGCGTTCAAAGCGTTTGTGCATTTTATGCATGGTAGTGACCTCAGAATCCAAATCCGTTAGCGATTATATCGTTCAATATAGAAAATTAAATAGAGCTAATTGTTCGTTATACAGAATTATCTTTTCGTCTTTACGGGCTTAATCGCGCTGTTGGCTGGCAGTATACTGAATTCAGAACAGCGCAGATATCGCTGATGAATTGCATATTTCAGGGGACAGATATGAACAAGTCACATCCGGTGTTTTCACCAATGATTCAAGGCTATTGGCGTATGGCTGAGTGGGGAATGAACACTCAACAGCAATACGCATTTGTTCAGCAACATCTTGAGTTAGGAATTACAACCGTCGACCATGCACCCGTTTATGGTCCTGATTCAGCATGTGAAAAAATGTTTGGTCAGGTACTGGCACTGGATAGCAGCTTGCGTGACAAGATTGAGATTGTTTCCAAATGCGGTATTTATCGTGGTGAAGGTAAGCAGGTCAATCACTACAACAGTAGCAAAGCTGCGATTATCGAATCTGTCGAGCAGTCACTGATGCGGTTGAATACCGATCATCTGGATGTACTACTTCTGCATCGTCCTGATTTATTGATGGATGCTGATGAAGCAGCACGGGCATTTGAGCAGCTCAAAGCGGCCGGTAAAGTGAAACACTTTGGTGTCTCTAACTTCACTCCTGCTCAGTTTGATTTGCTTCAGTCTCGCCTCGAAGCTCCGTTGATCACCAACCAGGTTGAGATAAATCCGGTAAACCTACAGGTTACAGAAGATGGCACTCTGGACCAGTTACAAAAGCATCGCGTTCAGCCGATGGCCTGGTCATGTCTTGCTGGTGGCACAATCTTTAGTGACAGCAGTGAACAGGCTATCCGTCTGCGGGAGACTCTGGTTCAAGTGGGCGAAGAGATTGGTGCGGACTGTATTGATCAGGTGATCTTTGCCTGGGTAATGCGCTTGCCAGCGAAGCCAGTGCCTATTATCGGTAGCGGAAATATCCAGCGTGTTCAGACTGCTGTAGGAGCATTGCAATTGGAGCTTAGCAACGAGCAGTGGTATCGCATCTGGGTCGCATCTAAAGGTCATGGTGTCGCGTAACGGGTAGAAAAAGGGGTGACTTAATATTAAGTCACCCCGGTAAACCTTGCTCTAAAGCTTGGTTATTTTGCAATTTTATCCACTGAGTTACGACGAACCAGAGTCGGTGTAAACATCATAGCTTCATCGTTAGGCGTTTCTTGTTTTGCCAGTTTCAGCGCCAGTCTGGCCGCTCGCTCAGCCATCATTGCGATAGGGTAACGAATGGTGGTTAAGCGTGGACTGATGTAACGAGCAATTAAGCCATCATCGAAGCCCATCATCGAGATTTGATCCGGAACTTTGATGCCGTTCTCATCCAGTACGGATAAGGCTCCTGCTGCCATATAGTCGTTATATGCCACTACACCAGTGATTTCTAATGATTTGGTTAGCAGGTTGGTCATTGCGACTTCACCGCCATCGTTGTTTGGTTCGCCGCGTTCGATGTAGCTGGCAGGAAGTTGAATATCGTTATCTTTCAGCGCTGCTAGGTAGCCCTCAATACGTTGAGTCGAGTCTTCAATTTGGTGGGCAGAAGCGACACAGGCAATTTTGCTATGGCCATGACGGATCAGATATTCAGTCGCCAGATAAGCGCCTTTAAAGTTGTCCAGCGCGATGCAGCGTTCAGCAATCTCTTCAATGTAGCGATTGATGATGACAAGACCTTTAACCTCTTTGGCGTAGCCAATCAGCTCTTGATCAGAGAGGCCTTTAGAATGAATGACTAATGCATCACAGCGATTATTGATCAGTAGTTCAATCGCTTTGCGCTCTTCTTCTGGGGCATGGTAACCATTGCCGATCAGGATATGTTTTCCGTGTTCGTGCGCCACATTGTCGACGGCTTTGACCAGAGTGCCAAAAAAGGGATCGGAGACATCACCGACCAAAACACCAACGGTATTGCTGCTTTGACTAACCAGTGCTTTGGCTGCTGCGTTGGGACGATAGCCCAGTTTTGCCATGGCCTTCGTCACTGACTCAATTGACGCTTTACTCGCTTTGGGAGACTTATTGATTACCCGAGAGACGGTCGCAATCGACACGCCAGCTTCCTTGGCGACATCTTTAATGGTTGCCATATATGACCTCGAAAAACAGTGATGAGGTTATTTAACCTTGTAGATGTAAATAAGGCAAATATTGTTGTGTATAGATTCGTAAATTGAGATCTTTACCACTTGCAATATAAGTGATTGCTGATAGTGTAAACGTTCTCTTTTAGTAAAATTTTACTGGTGTTTAATCATGGAAAAAGTGGCATATTCAGATTTCGCTAAATTGGAAATTCGTACAGGAAAAATCATCGAAGTGGTTCGTCATGAAAATGCCGATAAGCTTTACATCGTGCAGATCGATGTTGGTAAGAAAACGCTGCAAACGGTAACCAGCCTGGTTCCTTACTACACAGAACAACAGCTAATGGGTAAGGAAGTCGTTGTTTTATGCAATCTGGAAAAAGCCAAAATGCGTGGTGAGATTTCGGAGTGCATGCTGCTATGTGCTGAAACGGACGATGAATCGGAAAGTGTGCTACTGACCCCTGAGCGTTCAATGCCAGCAGGTATTCGTATCGTATAAACAAAAATACCAAGCCTTACGACTTGGTATTCCTTTCAAAGAATCTCTATTCGGCTGAGGGTTTTTCAGGCTCTTGCTTCAGCTACCAGAGCATCAATCTTGTTGTGATGCTCTTTTTTTACTCCTGCCAAATTGCCATATTTAGGCTGATGGCGATCATTCTCAAGCGGAAAGTGCCAGCCGATGGTTTGCTCAATAAACTGCTTGGCAAACTGCTCCGAAATTTCCAGACAACCAGCCAGTACCGTATCAACGTAAGTCTGCATGATAGGGCTAAGTGAACATGGTGGTTCCGGTTTATCTTTAATGTAAACCCAGACTTGGTCTTGTGGGGTTAACGCCAGTGAAGACTCAACTTTATCTGCTTCTATCAGAACTCGATGGTAACCACGCTCACGAACATCGAACTCTTGCAGTCCGTTTCCAGTGACTTTTAACAGCACGCCGTTTACATGGCCATGACCTTTATCCACGACTAGTGGTGAAAGAATGTAGCTTTCATCGACCTTACCCCAGTAGCGTTTAAAGCCTTCAACGGTTGCAGTGATCGCTGTTGATGTTTGTCCTGTTAACTGGCGTGATGCAGAGTTCATCAAACTGCCATAACCGAAGATATAGTTTGCCACCGTCGTCACCTCGTCTGTGATAAGAAATTGAATCAATACTTAACCTAACGACTTTCTCTCAAAATTGAAAGTGGCCACTATCGACATGAATGTGTCCTTTTGACCTTTTCTGTTAGTGTCTATATGACCTTTTTATTAGCCTGTTTCTAGGCTAAGGCCTTGAAGATAAAGCGCTGCACAGATTGGAACGTTTCTTGCGATAGTCAGGTCAGATAACAGTTTGATATAACTTTTAGGAGTCACTTAGTGCTCAATATTACAGATAAAAAAGTAGAAGAGGCGATCCCTGCGGTGCTGCGTTTAGGCTTCAGACCTTTTTTCCTGCTCGGTTCAATCTATGCCATCGTCGCGATTGCATTATGGGTTTGGATGTTCCAGAGCGGACAGCCAGCAATACTTAAGGTTCCTGCTTTATGGTGGCACGTACATGAGATGTTATTTGGTTTTGCTATGGCGATTGTGGCCGGCTTTGTGTTGACCGCAGTGCAGAACTGGACCGGCATCAATGGTACCAAACACCACCGACTGGCGATTGTGGTTACGCTGTGGCTATTGCCTCGTTTGTTATTCTGGACTCCAGCCCCTTTGTGGCTAATCTCATCGATTGAAGCGCTGTTCTTAGCCTTAGTCGCCTTTGAAGTGGGCACTAGAGTCGTCAAAGCAAAGGGATGGCGTAATCTGTTTTTCGTTCCGCTGTTTGTCTTGGCGATAGTGGCTAACTTTGCCAGCTATGCGGCGATAAAAGGGATGCCGCCGTTTCCAGCTTCTGCTGTCTGGCAGGCGATGCTGTGGTGGTTTACTTTGCTACTTTCTGTGATGGGAAGCCGAGTCATCCCATTCTTTACTGCCCGCCGTTTTAACTTCGAAAAACCACAACCGATTATCTGGTTAGACTGGGTAGCAAACCTGCCTTTAGCGGGGCTGTTTATCTTGAGCTTTTTCCCGATGACTTTTGCTCAGCTAGGTCAGCCACTGATGGTGGTCTCTGGTGCGGCGCATCTGCTTCGTGTGATTCGCTGGAAGCCTTGGCGCACATTAAGTGAACCTTTGGTGTGGTCGCTGCATGCGACTTATCTGTGTATTCCTGTCAGTCTGTTGTTGCGTGGCCTGTTAGATAACCCGTTTGCCAGTCATAACATGCTGCACCTGTTCGCGATTGGCGCGATCGGTGGAGTGATTCTGGCTATGATTGCCCGGGTCACTATGGGGCATACAGGTCGAGCAATTTATCAGGGACCGAATATGAGTCTGGCGTTTGGTGCTCTGGTACTTGCAGCTATTGTGCGTGCTATTGGTGTTGCGCTATTCCCTCAATATCTGATTGCAGCAGTGAATATGAGTGCCGCACTATGGATACTGGCTTTCGCAATGTACGTTGGTCTGTTTGGCAAAATGCTCATCACGCCACGGGTGGATGGTCACCCAGGTTAAGCAGATAACAAACAAAAAGGCTTGATGCAGATGCACCAAGCCTTATTCACTGGATGACCAACAACACAGGTTATCCCACTTCAGATAAATTGATCACCTGTTTAGGTTGCTTGCTTTTAAGGTAGTCACTCACTGCCGCTAGTTCATGCTGGTCTAGGTAGAGACCAAGCTTAGTACGACGCCATAAGGCATCCTCGTCAGTCACTGCCATTTCATTTTCGATCAGGTAATCAATCTCTCGCTGATAAATCCCCTCAGCTCCTGATGAGAACATTACCCCTAAGTCTTCAACGCTGCTGACGCCTTCAAGCAGCGTCCAGGTGTATGTACCAAACTGAGTAACATAACGTAGTAGCAGAGCCTCTGATATAAAAGGGTAGCTTGAGTGAATGGTCGCAGCTAATTGTTCGCGAGAGCAGCTAAAGTTGCCACCTGGCAACGCGTGGTTCGCTGTCCATGGCGTACCCATGTTTGGCAGGTAAGGGGCGAGTTTTTCCAGAGCCGCTTCACCCAGTTTACGATAGGTGGTTAGCTTACCGCCAAAGATGGAGAGTAGCGGTGCCTGATCGTATTCAGACTCTAACTCTAGCGTGTAATCACGGGTTATTGCCTGCGGAGAGTCAGATTCATCGTCACAAAGAGGGCGTACACCACTGTAGCTCCAAACCACATCGTCACGAGAAAGCTGTTGGACAAAGTGTTGGTTTACGATATCGATCAGGTAGTCGACTTCTTGTTCTGAAATCTCTACCTCACGAGGATCGCCTTTATACTCAACATCTGTGGTACCAATGATCGAGAACTGATCAAGATAAGGAATCATAAATACAATGCGATGATCCTTATTTTGCAGAATGTAGGCTTGTGGTTCATCATGGATACGAGGAATCACAATATGCGAGCCTTTGATCAAACGGATGTTACGAGGAGAAAGGTTTTCCAGGCCGTCATCAAAGAACTGCTTCACCCAAGGTCCCGCCGCGTTCACTAACGCTTTAGATTTTCGTTCGAATGTCTCACCCGTCATCACATCTCGAATAGTCACACGCCAGATATCGCCTTCGCGAACAGCGCCTTCTACATGGCAGTAGTTGCGAATTTCGGCGTTGTTTTCTTGCGCCGCTAATACGTTGAGTAGCACTAGGCGAGCATCATCCACCCAACAATCTGAGTATTCGAAGCCCTTTTTCATTTCTGGCTTGAGCAGTCCTGACTGAGTCAAATCAATACTTTCACTGGCAGGCAGAGTGGTACGTTTGCCGAGATTGTCATAAAGGAACAGACCACAGCGAATCATCCATGCCGGGCGCAAAAAAGGGCGATGTGGCAAGCGAAAACGCATTGGCTGTGCGATATGAGGCGCTTTCTTAAGTAGAACTTCCCGCTCCGCGAGCGCTTCCGAAACCAAGCGAAACTCGTAATGTTCCAGATAGCGTAAGCCGCCGTGAATAAGCTTGGAACTTGCAGAAGAGGTAGCCGAGGCAAAATCTTGTGCTTCATACAGACCTACGGATAAGCCGCGGCCAGCAGCATCAGCAGCGATGCCTGCGCCATTAATGCCACCACCAACTATTATGATGTCTAATGTTTTATCGGATTGTGCAGCATTAGTAGGAATACTCATAAATTTAACCTTTTGTTGAGCGAACGAGCATTTGTGAACATAAATGAATCCTAGCTTAGGTTTCGTTTTGGATCATTAATTATTTTCGTTTATGCTCGTTTGTGTGATTTATGCACAAAAAAACCTTTATTAGTAAATAAAGGTTTCTTAAAGGTTAAATTGGTTGCGCTGACTTGTAACTAATCGCTACTGCTGATCACTTCGAGTGGAATAGAGTGCTCTTTGAGAATCGAAAGGATCTCTTTAGGAGGCTGCTTATCAGTGAACAGCATGTGTAGCTGGGAGATATTACCTAGCTTAACCATAGCATTACGGCCAAACTTAGAGTGGTCTACAGCAAGAAAAACGCTACGGCTGTTTTCAATAATTGCTTGTTTGACGCGTACTTCATGGTAGTCAAAATCGAGTAAGGAGCCGTCATAGTCAATGCCGCTAATGCCGAGGATACCGAAGTCTAGGCGGAACTGTTTAACGAAATCAAGCGTGGCTTCTCCGACAATACCACCATCGCGGTTACGAACTTCGCCACCCGCGAGAATGACTTTGAATTCAGGGTTTGGCAGCAAGATTGTCGCTACGTTGATGTTGTTAGTGACCACTCGAAGTTGTTTGTGGTTTTTGTTTAACGCACGTGCAATGGCTTCTGGAGTGGTACCAATATCGATAAACAGGGTCGCACCATCAGGAATATGTTTAACCACCTCGTCTGCAATCACGTCTTTCTCATTGAAATTCATGCTTTTACGAGCTGAGTAAGAGGTATTTTCTGAACTAAGCGGAATAGTTGCGCCACCGTGATAACGACGAATTTTGTTCTCATCAGCGAGTTCATTGAGATCACGTCTGATGGTTTGTGGGCTGACATTAAACTTCTCTACCAGCTCGTCGGTACTGACATAGCCTTGCTTTTGAACCAGAGCGATTATCTGCTGATGTCTTGGAATTTGCTTCACGGACTGCTCCCTGTGTAATAAGCACTAATGCTCAATACACTAATTTTCGAAAATAATAACTCGCGTTATTGTGCTCGAATTAGCGCGTTGTGAGAAGGGTATGAAGTAAGGAATAGGGGATGCAACGCAAAAAGAGCGCCTTTAATGGCGCTCTTGAGTGGTGTTGAATGAGGTTAGTCTTCTTCGTTATGCATTTCTGCCCATACCTGAGCACACTTAACTGCACGCTTCCAGCCTTTGTAGCGGCGGTTACGTTTCTCTTCGTCATGGTGAGGAACAAAGGTACGGTCGAGCTCGGCTTTATCCTTTAATTCATCAATACTATTCCAGTAACCGACTGCAAGACCAGCCAGATAGGCCGCACCTAACGCAGTCACTTCAGTCACTTTTGGACGGTGCACTTCAGTATCCAATACATCGGATTGGAACTGCATCAGGAAGTTATTTGCCACTGCACCGCCATCTACGCGAAGGTTAGCCAGGTTGATGTTTGAATCTGCCTGCATTGCATCAAGGACATCCCGAGTTTGGTAAGCGATACCTTCCAGAGTTGCGCGAATGATGTGGTTAGAACTGACACCACGGGTCAGGCCAACAATAGTACCGCGCGCCCACGCATCCCAGTAGGGAGCGCCAAGACCAGTAAAGGCAGGAACAACATAAACGCCATTGGATGAATCCACTTTAGTGGCAAAGTATTCGGAATCTTTTGCATCGGCGAGCAGTTTCATCTCATCACGTAACCATTGGATAGACGCGCCGCCCATAAATACGGCACCTTCGAGTGCGTAAGCTGGTTCTCCGTCAGGACCACAAGCCAGAGTTGTCAGAAGGCCATGAGTCGAAGTTACCTTCTCCTGCCCGGTATTCATTAGTAGGAAACAGCCAGTACCGTAAGTGTTCTTGGCTTGACCTGCTTCGACACACATCTGACCGTACAGCGCTGCTTGCTGGTCACCCGCAATACCTGCGATAGGGATGCGAGTACCGCCTTTACCACCGATGTTGGTTTGGCCGTAGATTTCAGATGAGCGCTTAACCTCTGGCATCATTGACGCTGGAATACCCAATTCGTCGAGCAGCTTTTGATCCCAGCTTAACGTGTTAATGTTGAATAGCATGGTGCGCGAGGCATTGGTGTAGTCCGTCACGTGAACACGACCTTGAGTCATCTTCCACACTAACCAGGTATCGACAGTACCAAAGAGCAATTTGCCCGCTTCAGCATCCTCTCTTGCGCCTTCGACGTTATCAAGAATCCATTTTACCTTAGTGCCTGAAAAATACGGGTCGAGCACCAGACCTGTGTTGTCCCGGACATACTCTTCCAGACCACGTGCTTTCAGCTCTTCACAGATCTCTGCGGTACGTCGGCACTGCCATACAATGGCGTTGTAAACAGGTTTTCCAGTCTCTTTATTCCAGACTATTGTGGTTTCGCGTTGGTTGGTAATGCCGATAGCAGCGAGCTGGTCACTACTGATACCAGATTTGGCCAGAGTTTCGATCAGGGTAGAGCTTTGCGTTGCCCAAATCTCGAGGGGATCATGCTCGACCCACCCTGACTGAGGATAGATTTGAGTGAATTCACGTTGCGAGATGCTAACAATGTTTGCATCGTGATCCAGAATCACCGCGCGAGAGCTTGTTGTTCCTTGGTCCAGGGCAACAATGTACTTTTGCTCAGTCATGGTAAGAATCCTTTTGTTTCATTATTACTATTTTAGCTAATCTTGGCTTGCTTATCGTTTGAGCGCGGTTGAGCGAATTCGATGTTTGGCAGCTGCTGATTGGTGTAGTCCCTATTTACACAGTTTAATTTTGCATAAATAGCTACATTCGAAAATAAACGAACATTAAAAATGAGTGTTTGAGCATGAAAATGTCAATGAAATGTTATCCGAAAGAGCGAGGTGAGGTGAAGCATCTCGCTGAGAAACGGAAAAAACTGTTCGTTCGAAAGCCGGTTATGGATTGTTAAGATTCGCCCAGTAACACTCGATATTTGTACTCAAGCTCTTCCAGCGCAAGTTCCATATCAGGCACCTCTTTGCTTAAGTGACTGATCAGAGTCATGAAGTAACAATCTAGGATCACTGGCATTTTATTGATCACTGAAGCAGGAAGGATAGTGGTCTCGAACAGAGACTGATTGAAAGACTGGTAGTAATCCATGTCCCAGATTACTTCTTTAAGTAATGCTCGGCTGAGATTGATATTCGCAAAGTAATAGCCGTAGTAAGTTCGCGCAAACTGCATGCCTAGCTCAAGAGCATCCTGAGAAGGTGAGCTTAATGCTTGTTGTGAAAGCTCTGCGAGTTGGCTCAACATTCCTTCACGCAGAATAGCTAGTTTGGTGTCAAAGTGACTAAATACTGTGCCGTCAGCCACCCCTGCATGACGAGCTATCTGACGAGTTGATGTTTCTTGATAACCTTGTGTTTCAAATAGTTGCCATGCTGCAGTGAGAATCTTTTGTCTTGTTTGCTCTCGTTTACTCATCATTGTCTCAGCTTTAAACCTTACCTGTTAATCATACGCTTTGGCAGATAATTTGACAAACTGAGCGCGCTCATTTATAAAATTGAGCGTGCTCATTTTTATAAATATTAAGGTCTGCTATGGAAAGTATAATTCGAACTCCCGTCATTCAGTTATGTCGTTGGCTGATATTCATCCCAGGGCTTTTTTGTTTCTCTTACCTGTTACGGCCGTTACTTATGATGATCTTAATTCCTGGCGCATTGGCCTTTTTAGCCGTTATTGGCGGTAAAGAAATACGAAGTGCACTAAAACAGATGATCAAGGACCTGATATGAGTAAGCTGGTTTGTGGAGGAGTGCCTGCTCATAGCCAACTCAGTGGTCGCCAAAACAAAAGAGGCTTTAGCGACAGCCTGAGCTTTTCACTTGACGATCCGAACCTAAGTCCAGCGCAAGTGTATGTGATTATATTTGGTCAGTTACCAGCGGTTGTTACCGCCATGATGGCGTTGAGAAACCGGCTTGTACGGCCGTTAGGCTTTGCCGTTTCGTCTGAGCCAAAGGTACTGAGCGTAGAGCTGTTGGAGCAAGGGAAATCAGACGGACTTCATCAGGTCGAGTGGCTATCAGATGAGGAAATAATCTGCACAACGCAGGACAGACATATGCAGGTGAGCTTGTCGTTACTCAAAAGCGGTGAAGGTCAGTTTACCTTATCGACTTTGGTGAATACCCACACCTGGATAGGCTACGGTTATCTACTGGTGATTATTCCTTTTCACAAAGTGATCGCATTAGCGAGCGTTCGCAGCGCGATAAAACGAGCGAAAAGGTAATCAGGTGGAAACAAAAAAGCCGAGCAACAGTGCCCGGCTTAATTAGTTTCGGCTGTGGTTAGTTGTTGCTGTGTAGCTCTGAGTTCAGTTCTACCGCAGACTTGTTAGCCAGACATTCGATTTGACCTGTCACTGAGTTGCGACGGAACAGTAAGTCAGATACGCCAGCCAGATCACGTGCTTTAACCACTTCCACTTCTTGGCCTGATGAATCTAGCATGCGTACTTTAGAACCAGCCGTTACATATAGACCAGATTCAACAGTACAACGATCGCCTAGAGGGAAACCAAGACCAGCGTTTGCACCTAGCAGTGAGTTTTCACCGATAGATACAACAACAGTACCGCCACCTGATAGTGTACCCATGATTGAAGCACCACCACCAATATCTGAACCGTTGCCGACAACAACACCAGCAGAGATACGACCTTCAACCATGCTTACGCCAGTAGTACCTGCGTTGAAGTTGATGAAGCCTTCGTGCATAACCGTTGTGCCTTCACCAACATGTGCGCCAAGACGTACGCGGGATGTATCAGCAATACGAATACCAGCAGGAACCACGTAATCAACCATTTTTGGAAACTTGTCTACACAGTCTACAGAGAGTGAGCGACCCGCAAGACGCGCTTCAATCTGACGGTCAGCCAGTTCTGGCAGATCGATAGGGCCTTCGTTAGTCCATGCGATGTTGTGTAGTAGACCGAAGATACCGTCAAGTACAGTGCCGTGCGGTTGAACCAGACGGTTAGAGATAAGTTGTAGCTTAAGGAAACCTTCAGCAACTGAAGCTGGTTTTTCGTCACTAGCCAGAACAACAAGAACGAGAGGCTGAGAAGACTCAGCGGCTTTAGCTGCAAAAGAAGCGTTCGCTACATCACCATTAGCTTCAAATGCACCAGCAAGTTCAGCGCTTTGAGCAGCAGAGATTTCGATAGCTTGGTTACCTTGCTCGTAACCAGCAACTTTAGCTACAGCTTCAACCAGTGCGTCTGCTGGGTTAAGAACTGGGTTAGGGAAAAATGCTTCGATGATTTTTCCATCACGGTTTTTCGTTGCCGTACCAAAGGCTAGAGAAAAGTAAGCCATTTTAAATCTCCATGTTTGTATTCATCTAGAACGAGCCATCATGCTCAGTCTCAAATTAAGTTAGATTCATCATAAAGAGAGCGCTTTAGACTTTAAAGGGTGGAATCCGAGAAAGTCTGTAAGACGATATTTTTTGTCTCTTTAGAGATATGTTTGTCTGTTAAGAAATGTTGTGTTTGTTTAGTTTGCGCTGGTGTTAACCCTATCAAATTCAGATAAATAGGGCCTTGTACGCTTGCTCGACACCTTCGATGAGCATTTGTGTACCGATGACCGCCAGAATCAATCCCATCATTCTGGTTATCACATTTAAGGCACTAGGGCCGACGGCCTTGACAAAGCGTTCACCAAAAACAAAAAGGACATAGGTCAGTGCACACAATAGTCCGAAAGCGATGATAGTAATGACGGTTTCATAAATCCCGCCAGTTGTAGCAAAGTTCATTGCGGTAGCTATGGTGCCTGGACCGGCTAAGATTGGCATTGCCAATGGTGACACAGCAATACTCAACGCTGCGTCTTTCTGAGCGTCAGAATTCACTTTCTCTTTGGTTGTGCTATGAGTCGAGTCCCCTTGTAGCATATGGAAACCAATCAGAAACACGAGTATCCCGCCGGTAATACGTAGTGCATAGAGGGTGATGCCAAACAGATCGAAAATGACTTTTCCTGATATGGCAAAAGTTGACACGATGAGGAATGCAATCAGAACCGAGCGAAAGGCGACCGACTTGATGGTCTCCCGATCGTTGCCATTGGTTAGGCTAAGAAAGATTGGCGTATTCGCGACAGGATTCATGATCGCAAAAAAGCCCATAAAGACCGTAATGGTATGAATAATCAGCTCTTTCATATTAATCCTTTAATAAAAATATCGAAGGTCATTTTGCTTATTGTACCGCCTAGATACTAAATCAAGAGTGACTAAAAAACAGCCTGTTTGTCGGTGAGTCGCACAATTGAGCGCTAACATCTCGTAGATAAGCCGTGGATTTAAAATACGGCGATACAAAAAGAAAACCCAAAGCATAAGCTTTGGGTTTCGATTAAGACTTTACTTATAACTGATTGGCGTGCCGCGCTTTGCGCTGTGCTTTTATATACTTACCAACCGTACATACCCGTGAGCTTGGGTATGGTTAAACAAGTAATTACTTGTTTAGGTCTTCTGCGTGCTCAGATAGGAACGCTGCAACACCCTTAGGAGATGCGTCCATACCTGCTTTACCTTCTTCCCACTGTGCTGGACATACTTCACCGTTCTTCTGGTGGAAGTTTAGTGCGTCAACCATGCGTAGCATTTCGTCGATGTTACGGCCTAGTGGTAGGTCGTTAACTACTTGGTGACGTACAAGACCGTCTTCGTCGATTAGGAAAGAACCACGGAAAGCAACGCCTGCTTCTGGGTGCTCAACGTCGTAAGCTTTACAGATTTCGTGCTTAACGTCAGCAACTAGTGGGTACTTAACTTGACCGATACCGCCATCTTCGATAGCAGTGTTACGCCATGCGTTGTGAGAGAACTGAGAATCGATAGAAACACCGATTACTTCAACACCTTTAGCTTGGAAATCAGCTAGACGGTTGTCGAAAGCGATTAGCTCAGATGGGCAAACGAAAGTGAAATCTAGTGGGTAGAAGAAAACAACCGCTTTCTTACCTTTAGTGAACTCTGCAAAGTTGAAGTTATCAACGATTTCACCGTTACCTAGAACAGCTGCAGCAGTAAAATCTGGGGCTTGACGACCTACTAGTACCATTTTTTTGCTCCTAAAATATATGGTTAGTTCCAAACCAAGATAAGTGTTTTTGGTTTGGTCCGTGTTTGTACGGGACAAACTATAGTACACATTGTAGTATGTAAAAAAGCGAATTAAATAGATTAAGTTAATCGAAAAAAGCGATAAATTGGTTTTTATTAACTTGGTCAATATCCAGTCAAAAGTTATAGATAAATCTATGAATAAGTGGCCCAGCCTCAAACAGTTACACTACCTCATTACCTTACATGAAACTCGTCATTTCAGTGATGCCGCAGAGAAGTGTTTTGTCAGCCAATCTACCTTAAGTAAAGGTATCCAAAACCTTGAAGAGCTGATTGGTTGTCCTTTATATGAGAAGAAAGATAAGAAAAGTCCGCTAGTCTTTACCCTGGCGGGGGAGCAAGTGGTTCAGCAAGGACGTGAGCTATTAGCCAAAGGGCAAGATCTGGTCGAACTTGGCCGTTTGTGTCAGGGGGACGAAATGGAAGGGCAGTTACGCGTTGGTTGTATCCCTACCATTGCTCCTTTTTTGCTTTGTGATTTAGTTCAGGAGGTAAACCGCCGTTTCCCACAACTGAACTTACTATTAAGAGAAGACACTACAACCAATTTGCTTGATGCATTGCGTCATGGTGAGCTGGATGTGTTGATCCTCGCTTTACCAGTGGACATTTTAGGTATGGATAGCCGAATCGTTGGCAATGACCCGTTCCGGATGATCATTAGTCAAAATCAGGCAGACGCGATTCAAACTCCGATCAAGTATGCTGATTTACCCAACGAATTCGTTTTTCTGTTAGAAAAAGAGCACTGTTTAACAGAACACGCGGTGTCTGCTTGTCAATTAACAGATAAAGAGAAGATTAACCCGTTCTCTGCCACCAGTTTACATACCTTAGTGCAGATGGTCGCTAATGGTATGGGGACTACCTTTATTCCCCAAATGGCGATCGATCATGGCTTGATTGATAATCAGAATCTGGTTGTTGTCGATGCTCCCGGACAACAGGCTCACCGCCATATAGGTCTGGTTTGGCGACCTAGTTCGTCGCGTGTAAACACTTTTAATCAATTAGCGGATGTAGTGTCAGAGCTACTTTAGCGATAAGTATTAGTCGAAGAAATCGATTTCGCCTTAAAAAGCACACTAGTTTTAGTGTGCTTTTTAGCATTTTATCCTGTTGGTAAACTTTATCTTGTAAAATTTTACAAGTAAATTTTGATGAAGCTTTCATTAAATTGTGAAATTTCACAGTGTGAATTTTACAACTCCTAATTTTTTGACTGTTTGATAATCCGATTGCATATCTCGTCTACCCCCAATGACATAAGGGATTAACCCTTCCTGCTTAAAATTAAACGCGCGTTTGAAACGATTTTACAGTGCCAATTTCACTGTAATTTAATTACGTAACTACTTACGTTTTTAGGGTGGAAAGTACGCCTTTTAGTGGTGCGGAATAAAACTTCGAATTTAACGTTTTGTTTACTTTAGGACTTTTACTCTACTCATGTTTGGTATAGCTTAAATGCAGGCCTAGTAAGACTTATGTCTAGATTGAAAAGAGTGTTTTGCTCAGTCAATCTAACAGCCAACAAAACAAGAAACCTCATCAGGGAATGGTCATTTAGGAAGTTTGATTGTTGTTTGATAGTTACAAATGTAAGCAAGAGAGATTGTGAACCAATCGAATTGATACAGAGGTGGAGTTGGACAGTGGCAATCACTTACGAGCTCATCAGAAGCGTTCGAAGTGCCAGATAAGTTCAACCAGCCAACTAACGGTTTCATATACAGCAGGATATTTGAGGAAGAAATTATGCTTGCCAACACACCAGAAAGAGATAAAACAACAGTAGAAGCCCAAGAAACCCTACTTAAAGAAGGCATGCTTGATGTCACTGGTACCCTTTCACCAGAGCATCAGGCGATTTTCCCTGTTGAAGCCCAAACCTTCTTATCTCTGCTGTGTGCAAAGTTCGCTGGTCGAGTTGATGAACTGCTCGCTGCTCGTGAGGAGAAGCAGGCGCGCATTGACGCAGGTGAACTGCCGGATTTCCTAGAAGATACGCAAGATATCAGAGAAGGAAGCTGGAAAATTCAAGGGATCCCTAAAGATCTTCAGGACCGTCGCGTTGAAATCACAGGTCCAACAGACCGCAAAATGGTGATAAATGCACTGAACGCTAATGTAAAAGTGTTTATGGCTGATTTTGAAGACTCTTTAGCTCCAGCTTGGGACAAGGTACTTGACGGCCAGATTAACTTGCGTGATGCAGTAAATGGCGACATTAGCTATGACAACCCGGTTAATGGCAAGCACTACCAACTGGAAGAAGATCCTGCGGTTCTAATCTGTCGTGTACGTGGACTACATCTAAAAGAAAAGCACGTTACCTTTAACGGTCAGGTTATCCCTGGGGCCCTGTTTGACTTTGCGCTTTACTTTTACAACAACTACTCAAACTTGTTGCGAAAAGGCAGCGGCCCTTATTTTTACATTCCTAAGCTTCAGTCTCATACCGAAGCAAAATGGTGGAGTGAAGTATTCCACTTTACCGAAGATTACTTTGGTCTCGACACCGGAACCATTAAGGCAACAGTACTGATTGAAACGTTGCCAGCAGTGTTTGAAATGGACGAAATCCTATTCTCACTCAAAGAACACATTGTTGGCCTTAACTGTGGTCGTTGGGACTACATCTTTAGCTACATCAAAACACTGAGAAAACACCCTGATCGAGTGCTGCCGGACCGTCAGGTAGTGACAATGGACAAGCCGTTCCTGAACGCGTACTCCCGTTTACTTGTCCGTACTTGTCACAAACGTGGTGCTTTCGCTATGGGAGGTATGGCCGCCTTCATCCCAGCGAAAGACCCACAAACCAATCAGCAAGTGCTGGACAAGGTATACAACGACAAATCTTTGGAAGCGAACAACGGCCACGATGGCACTTGGGTAGCGCACCCTGGACTGGCAGACACGGCATTAGCGGTATTTGATCAGGCTCTAGGGCCACACAGCAACCAGGTACATGTGTCGCGTAACCAGGATGCACCTGTGACCGCTGAAGATCTATTGGCTCCTTGCGATGGTGACATCACAGAGCAGGGCATGCGCCATAACATTCGTGTCGCGCTGCAGTACATCGAGGCATGGATTTCAGGCAATGGTTGTGTGCCTATCTACGGCATGATGGAAGATGCCGCGACAGCAGAAATCTCGCGAGCTTCGATTTGGCAATGGATTCAGCATGGTAAAGCTCTGGATAACGGCCAGACCGTCACAAATGAGTTGTTCAAACAGTATCTGAGTGAAGAGATCGAAGTCGTTAAACAAGAAGTGGGTGAGGATCGTTACCAGACAGGTCGCTTCGAAGAGGCCGCTGACTTGATGACTGAGCTTACTACCAGTGACCAACTAACCAATTTCTTAACCATTCCAGGTTACGACTATCTGGATTAGAAACTAACTCCACAACAATAACGTGAATGTTCTAAGGCAGAGATGGATGTACTGCCAAAGAAAAAGGAAAACACAGCGCCCGTTAATACAACATAAGAAGCGCTCATCAATAGAGGGATAGACCGATGACTAACTTAACTCGCCGCCAACAAATTGAAGCTCTAGAAAAAGATTGGGCAACCAATCCTCGCTGGAAAAACGTAAAACGTCCTTACTCTGCGGAAGAGGTTGTTGAACTACGTGGCTCAATGGTACCTGCAAATACCATCGCTCAGCGTGGTGCTGACAAACTATGGTCACTAGTAAACGGTGACGCTAAGAAAGGTTACGTAAACTGTCTGGGCGCACTAACTGGCGGTCAAGCAGTACAGCAAGCGAAAGCGGGTATCGAAGCGATTTACCTTTCAGGCTGGCAGGTTGCAGCAGATAACAACACTGCTTCAACTATGTACCCAGACCAATCTCTATACCCGGTAGATTCTGTACCGTCAGTAGTTAAGCGTATTAACAACTCATTCCGTCGTGCTGACCAAATCCAGTGGTCAAACGGTAAATCACCAGCAGACGAAGGTGGTATCGATTACTTCCTACCAATCGTAGCTGATGCTGAAGCTGGTTTTGGTGGTGTACTGAACGCTTACGAACTAATGAAGTCTATGATTGACGCTGGTGCTGCTGGTGTTCACTTCGAAGACCAATTAGCTTCAGTTAAGAAGTGTGGTCACATGGGCGGTAAAGTTCTTGTACCTACTCAAGAAGCGGTTCAAAAACTGGTTGCAGCTCGTCTGGCGGCAGACGTTTCTGGTACGACAACACTTGTTATCGCTCGTACAGATGCGAACGCAGCTGACCTGCTAACGTCTGACTGTGATGCATACGATAAAGACTTCATCGTTGGTGAGCGTACTCAGGAAGGTTTCTACCGCGTACGTGCTGGTATCGACCAGGCAATCGCTCGTGGCCTTGCTTACGCACCATACGCAGACCTAATCTGGTGTGAAACTGCAACACCATGTCTGGAAGAAGCGCGTAAGTTTGCTGAAGCAATTCACGCTGAGTACCCAGATCAGCTACTGGCTTACAACTGTTCTCCATCTTTCAACTGGGAGAAGAACCTGGACGCAGAAACAATTGCTAAGTTCCAGCAAGAGCTTTCTGACATGGGTTACAAGTACCAGTTCATCACGTTGGCAGGTATCCACAACATGTGGTTCAACATGTTCGAACTTGCGCACGACTACGCTCAAGGTGAAGGCATGCGTCACTACGTTGAAAAAGTTCAGCGTCCTGAGTTCCAAGCTGCTGAGAAAGGCTACACGTTCGTTGCTCACCAGCAAGAAGTGGGTACTGGTTACTTCGATAAGATGACCAACACAATTCAAGGTGGTAATTCTTCTGTAACAGCACTTACAGGTTCAACAGAAGAAGACCAATTTTAATCCCTTAGCCATTAATACCCTGCCTGGCGAGTCAAAAATGCAGGCTTTGATTCGCTAGCCTTTGGGTATAGATATTCTGTTTAGGCATAAACTTTGACATGCTTTTGAGCGGTGCAGACCGCTCTTTTTTTTTGCCTGTAATTTCTACACCCCTAGTTTCAAGTACCCTTTTTCACTCCCTGTATAGCGGCGCTGTACAAGTCAGTTTCAGCTTGTGGGTGCGGTATTTTTCAACGGCAGATAGATAGGTGTAGCCTGCTCAGAGTGAGCGGTAAGCCAAAGAGGATGTGGCATCGGTGCCCACTCTCAGAGAGTAAGCACCGGAAAGTGTTGAGCATTAAGGGCGATTAATCGATCTCTTCTGGCTCTGCTTCTTCTTGTAACTCGAGCAAATTAATCGCGATTGAAACAAAGTCGCTGTCGGTGATGATCCCCACCAGTTGACCCTTTTCTACCACAGGTAAACAGCCCACTTTATGCTTTTGCATATAGATAGCGCTCTCTTTTAAGCCTGCTTGTGGCGCTGCGGTCATGACGCCGGTTTTCATCACTTCGTAAAGTGGCGTATTGAGAGTGAAGGACTGGTTTTGTGGAATTTGTTGTAGACTCGATTCTTGCGCGGCTAAGACATCACGTTGTGATACTACTCCGAGTAGTTTTCTGTCTGCATCGATGATGGGTATATGGCGGATGTCGAGTGCTTCCATCATGCTTTTAGCATCAGCAAGATTATGTGAGCGAAGAAGCGTATGGGGACTACGCGTCATCATGTCTTCTACTTTAATCATGACTGCCTCCTGAAGTTATACTTTACCCTTTAAATATAGTGATTTTCTTGCACGGAGTATGAGAGCTACTCGCGTTTTATTATCATAACCCTGCTTTTTTTGTGGTAAATCAATTGTTGATTAATTCTGCCTTGAAATGCCAGTGACAGATGCTGTTATTGCTTAAATGATTACAATAATTCACATCTCTTTTCTTGATATTGCTCTCATGCAGAATATACTAGTCGGCTGCGAAAAACTCGTCGTCTGTTTGTGACAGAATCAGTTCGACTCACATTAAGAAACCACGACAAAAGATTAGTAACATGCAAGTATCAGATTTCCATTTTGACTTACCGGATGAGCTTATTGCTCGTTATCCTCAGCCAGAACGCACTGCGAGCCGTTTACTACAGATGGACGGTAATACGGGTGAGCTTGTTGATGGCACATTTACCGATGTGTTGGAGCAAGTACAACCGGGTGATTTAGTGGTGTTCAACAACACTCGCGTGATCCCAGCGCGTATGTTTGGTCGTAAAGAGTCGGGCGGTAAGTTAGAAGTTTTGGTCGAGCGCGTTGTTGACGAGAAGAGCATTCTGGCTCACGTTCGTTGCTCAAAATCACCAAAGCCAGGCAGTACGATTTTTGTCGGTGAGAATGATGAGTTTTCTGCAGAAATGGTGGCACGCCATGATGCGTTGTTTGAACTGAAGTTCAACTCAGAGCAGAACGTGCTGGCGGTACTGGAAGAGATTGGTCATATGCCGCTTCCTCCCTATATCGACCGCCCGGATGAAGATTCAGATAAAGAGCGTTACCAGACGGTTTATAACCAAAAGCCGGGTGCGGTAGCGGCACCGACTGCCGGTTTGCACTTTGACGAACCTCTACTGGAAAAGATTAAAGCGAAAGGTGCTGAGTTTGCTTACGTTACTCTGCACGTTGGCGCAGGTACCTTCCAGCCAGTGAAAGTGGATGATATTCATGATCACCACATGCATGCAGAATACGTTGAAGTACCGCAAGAAGTGGTTGATGCGATTAATGCAGCTAAAGCTCGTGGTGGCCGTATTGTTGCCGTTGGTACCACATCCGTTCGCTCATTAGAGAGTGCAGCACAAGATGCGCTGAAGAAGGGCACTGAACTGGTTCCTTTCTTTGGTGATACAGAGATCTTCATCTACCCAGGTTACCAATATCAGTTAGTAGACTGTTTGATTACTAACTTTCACCTGCCAGAATCAACACTGATCATGCTGGTTAGTGCGTTTGCAGGTTATGAAAATACGATGAACGCGTATAAGCACGCTGTAGAGAACAAGTACCGCTTCTTCTCGTATGGCGATTCGATGTTCATAAAAAAGAAACTAGCTACGAGTTCCTAGTCGCTAGAAACTGAAATCTAGAGACTAGAGACTAGAGACTAGAGACTAGAGACTAGAGGCTAGAGACTTAAACAATTTACGAGTGCTAGCAGTAAGCTAGGAAGCAGAGTAATCGGTTATTCTGCATCTCGCATGGAAGGCGACCGCTCCTCATAGAGCTTAAAGCTCTGAACTTAATGTCAGACTGTTTCTCTGACAACCGGAGGCTTCGTGAAGTTAAAATTCGATCTTAAGAAAAAAGACGGTGTTGCGCGTCGTGGTCAACTGACCTTTGAACGTGGCACAGTTCAAACACCAGCATTCATGCCTGTAGGTACTTACGGTACTGTTAAAGGTATGACGCCGGAAGAAGTAAAAGGCACTGGTGCTGAAATTCTGTTAGGTAACACATTCCACCTATGGCTACGTCCTGGTCAGGAAGTGATGAAAATGCACGGTGACCTGCACGATTTTATGAACTGGCAAGGTCCTATCCTTACTGATTCAGGCGGTTTTCAGGTATTCAGCCTGGGTAAGATGCGTACAATCACTGAACAAGGTGTTCACTTCCGTAACCCGGTAAACGGTGACAAGATCTTCATGGACGCTGAAAAGTCGATGGAAATCCAAAAAGACCTGGGTTCTGACATCGTAATGATTTTCGACGAGTGTACGCCATACCCAGCGACACATGACGAAGCGAAAAAGTCGATGGAAATGTCGCTACGCTGGGCACAACGTTCACGTGATCACTTCGATAAACTAGAAAACCCGAACAACCTGTTTGGTATCGTTCAGGGCGGTGTTTACGAAGACCTACGTGATGTGTCGGTTAAAGGCCTGACTGAAATCGGTTTTGATGGTTATGCAGTAGGTGGTCTGGCAGTAGGTGAACCTAAAGAAGACATGCACCGCATCCTTGAGCACACATGTCCTCAACTACCAGAAGACAAGCCTCGTTACCTAATGGGTGTAGGCAAACCTGAAGACTTAGTTGAAGGTGTTCGTCGTGGTATCGATATGTTTGACTGTGTAATGCCAACGCGTAACGCCCGTAACGGTCACCTATTTGTGACTGGCGGTGTGATCAAGATCCGTAATGCGAAACACAAAACAGATACAACTGCGCTAGATCCGCACTGTGACTGTTACACTTGTCAGAACTACTCTAAGTCGTACCTTCACCACCTAGAGCGTTGTAACGAAATTCTGGGTGCGCGTCTAAACACGATTCACAACCTTCGTTACTATCAGCGTCTGATGGAAAGCATCCGTAACGCGATTGATGAAGATCGTTTTGATGAGTTCGTGAAAGAGTTCTATGAGCGTCGTGGCCGTGAAGTTCCGCCACTGGCGAAAGAGCAGTAAAGACAGATTTAAAGAATTAAAGCCTTTGGCATTATGCCAGAGGCTTTTGCTAATAAAGTAGGCAGACGCAAGCTATTTTTGAGAGAGCGATCTCTATTAGTCACTTCCAGACTTGAAACTAAATTGCGAAAGCCCAACTTGGATACCAATAAAAAGTAATAGAGGACTATTTTAATGTTTATTAATCAAGCTCACGCAGCAGCTGAAGGTGCACCAGCAGGTGGCGGTTTCGAAATGCTAATCATGCTAGGCATGTTCGCGGTGATCTTCTACTTCATGATCTACCGTCCACAAGCTAAGCGTGTAAAAGAGCACAAGAACCTAATGGCGTCTATGGGTAAAGGTGATGAAGTTCTGACAAGCGGTGGCCTAGTAGGTAAGATCACTAAGATCGCTGAAGACAACGACTACATCTCTATCGAGCTAAACACGAATAACGAAGTTGTTATCAAGAAAGACTTCGTTACAGCAGTGCTACCAAAAGGTACGCTGAAATCTCTATAAAACAGCTTAAGGATCCTCGCTGTGCTTAACCGCTATCCGTTGTGGAAGTACTTGATGGTGGTGTTTACCATCGCTATCGCAGCATTGTATGCACTTCCGAATATCTACGGTGAAGATCCGGCAATTCAAGTTACAGGGGCGCGTGGCGCCTCTGTAGATATGTCGACGCTGGATTCTGTCACTCAAGCTCTTGATAAACAGGGCTTATCTCATAAATCCATTGCTCTAGAAAATGGATCCATTCTTGTTCGCTTCAATGACACTGATACTCAGATTAGTGCTCGTGATGTAATCAGCGAAGCGATGGGTAACGATAAAATTGTTGCTCTTAACCTTGCTCCTGCTACTCCAGACTGGCTTGAATCTATTGGCGCAGCGCCGATGAAGCTAGGCCTTGACCTACGTGGTGGTGTTCACTTCTTAATGGAAGTGGATATGGACGCTGCGATGGAAAAACTGGTTGGACAGCAAGAAGAAGCGTTCCGTAGTGAACTTCGTGAAGAGAAAATCCGCTACCGCGCGATTCGCCCTTCAGGCAAAGATGCCGTTGAAGTTTTACTGCGTAATGAAGAACAACTTGCCGAAGCTCAGCGCGTTCTTGAGCAAAACCACCCTGATATGATCTTTGTTGATTCCGCATCAGATGGTCGTTTTTCTCTAATTGCTACCTTTACTGAGCAACGTCTTACAGAAATTCGCAACTACGCTGTTGAACAGAACATTACGATTCTGCGTAACCGTGTTAACGAACTGGGTGTTGCAGAACCTCTAGTTCAACGTCAGGGCGCAAGCCGTATTGTTGTTGAGCTACCAGGTGTTCAGGATACTGCTCGTGCGAAAGAAATCCTTGGTGCGACAGCAACACTTGAGTTCCGTGAAGTGGATTCAAAAGCTGATCTTGCCGCTGCAGCAAGTGGTCGTGCACCAGCAGGTAGCGAAATCAAACAAGATCGCGATGGTCGCCCTGTTGTGCTTAAAAAGCGTGTAATCTTAGGCGGTTCTAGCATTACTGATGCAAGTTCTAGTGTTGATGAGTACGGTCGTCCACAGGTTAACATCTCGCTTGATAGCGAAGGTGGTAACAAGATGGCAGCCTTCTCGCGTCAGAACATTGGTAAGCTGATGGCTACCGTGTTTGCTGAGTACAAAGACAGTGGTCGTCGTACTCCTGAAGGCAAAGTTATCCTGACTAAGCATGAAGAAGTGATCAACCAGGCGACGATTCAGTCAGCTCTTGGTCGTAACTTCCGTATTACGGGTATTGATTCAGCCGCAGAAGCTCACAACCTGGCACTACTACTTCGTGCTGGTGCTCTGATCGCGCCAATCTCAATTGTCGAAGAGCGTACTATTGGTCCTTCAATGGGTCAGCAGAACATCGACATGGGTATTCAGGCGATGATCTGGGGTATGGTGGCAGTTATGCTATTTACCCTGATGTACTACCGTAAGTTTGGTCTGATTGCCAACGTAGCGTTAATGGCGAACCTTGTACTGATTATTGGTGTTATGTCGATGATCCCAGGTGCAACCATGACTCTGCCTGGTATCGCAGGTATCGTGCTTACCGTTGGTATGGCGGTCGATGCTAACGTACTGATCTTCGAGCGTATTCGTGAAGAGCTACGTGATGGACGCAGTCCTCAACAAGCGATTCACCAAGGTTACGCTAACGCATTCAGTACCATTGCCGATGCGAACATCACGACCTTGATTACCGCGATTATCCTGTTTGCTGTCGGTACCGGCGCAATCAAAGGCTTTGCTGTAACACTGTCTATCGGTATTTTAACTTCTATGTTTACTGCTATTGTCGGAACACGTTGTATCGTGAACCTGGCATACGGTGGTAAGCGCATCAACAAACTGTCGATCTAAGGCTGGGAATTAGTATGTTTCAGATTCTAAAAGCAGAAAATACGATCGACTTTATGCGTTGGTCAAAATTCGCATTTGTGTTCTCAATCCTGATGATTGGTGCCTCTATCTTTACTCTGTCGACCAAATGGTTGAACTGGGGTCTGGATTTCACCGGTGGTACTCTGATCGAAGTGGGCTTTGAGCAACCTGCGAACCTTGAAGATATCCGTAGCGCGCTTGATGCAAAAGGTTTTGGCGACGCAACTGTTCAGAACTTTGGTAGCGCACGTGATGTTATGGTTCGTCTGCGCCCTCGCGATGATATGGCGGGTGAAACTCTGGGTAACCAGATCATCTCGGCAATCAAGCAGGGTACAGGTGAAAACGTTGAAATGCGTCGTATCGAATTCGTTGGCCCGAACGTAGGTGATGAGCTAACAGAAGCGGGTGGTCTGGCGATCCTTGTTTCTCTTATCTGTATTCTTATCTATGTATCGGTACGTTTTGAGTGGCGTCTTGCGGCTGGTGCGGTATTGGCACTGGCTCACGACGTTATTATTACCCTTGGCGTATTCTCGATGATGCAGATCGAGGTTGACCTGACTATCGTTGCAGCCTTGCTGACGGTTGTCGGTTACTCGCTCAACGATACCATTGTTGTATTTGACCGTATCCGTGAAAACTTCCGTAAGATGCGTAAAGGTGAACCATCAGACATCATGAACAGCTCAATTACACAAACATTGAGCCGTACTTTGATTACCTCTGGTACTACCTTGTTCGTAGTTATTGCTCTGTTTACTCAGGGTGGTGCTATGATTCACGGCTTCGCAACCGCACTTCTGCTTGGTATTACGGTTGGTACTTACTCATCAATCTATGTCGCTTCGGCACTGGCTTTGAAACTGGGTATTACCAAAGAACACCTAATGCCACCTCAGGTAGAAAAAGAAGGTGCAGAGTTCGACGAGATGCCATAAGGCCATCTATAGTCATTATTAAAGCCGCTGATTATCAGCGGCTTTGTTGTTTATAAAGGAAAGTCGATGCGTGTTTTAGCTCTGTTTTGCCTTGTGCTGTTCTCCAGCTCTCTGTCAGCGAATACGTTAGTGTTACCTGAGTCGTCTCGAGGGGAGCTCAGGCAGTCAATAACATCGTCATGGCAGTTGTGTGGTGAGTCACTCTGGTGTGAAGATGAACTGAAATATTATCGTGATAGTTTTATCGCACAGGCGAGTCTGGTTCAGGGAGTACTGCGTGTTGAGCTTATCAATGAATACTCGGCAGAGCGGTTAGGACAAATCCAGCTTTACCTGCGTCAGGATCGCTTTGTACTAACGCGAGCGGAGATTGAAGGTCAGGTATTTGATGTCGATAAGGCGATAGAGCAAACGTCGATTGAGCAAGCAGATAGAGCGCTAATCCTATTCTTAAACCAATTTCCTCAGGATACGAACAGGACACTCCATTGGCAGGCTAAAGACTGGCATGCCGAGCTGGTCAGCGACGGCGAGCTGATTACCCTAATGCTTAATCAATATTACTAGATTGGCAGTAAGACATTTCTCAGGAACTTGCTATGATGAAGCAAATCAGTTGTGAGGAAGCAAGTTATGCCACATTTACGTTTTCGCGCTGTCGAACCACAAACAGTGCAAACATTATCCAAATCTTTGATTGATTCACTTCAGCCTCTGATGGACTGCCCACGTGAAGACTTCACCTTCGAATATATTTACACCACCTTCTATCATGAAGGCGAAATTAGCTCGGCATATCCATTTGTAGAAGTGCTGTGGTTTGATCGTGGTCAGGAGACTCAGGATGCGGTCGCTACTACGATCACTGCTCAGGTACGCGGAATTATCGGTGAAGATGTCGATGTTGCCGTTATCTTTAGCGCATTAAACGCTAAAGGCTACTACGATAATGGTGAACACTACTAGTCCACTATCTAACGTTGCTCAGGGAGGAGTTGCTATGGGAACTGGCCATAATGTATCGAAGCCTTGCCTGCTGATACTGTCAGCCCTGATGGCTGCACCTGCTTCACTGGCAAGTCCATGGGAGCAAGTGACGACTCCTTCCACTCAACCTTCTCAAGCAATTGGCAGCTATGCCAACGGCTGTTTAGCTGGTGGAGCATCGCTACCTCTGCAAGGGCAGGGGTATCAGGTGCTACGTAGCCAGCGAGCCCGTTATTACGGTCATCCTGAAGCGATTCGCTTTATCGAACGTCTCGCTGCTCAGTCTCAGCAACAACTCTCAACTAACATTCTGATTGGTGACATTTCCCTGCCTCAAGGGGGGCGGTTCTCTTCGGGCCACTCTAGTCATCAAACCGGGTTAGATATTGATATCTGGTTAAGGTTGGCCGACAGGATGCTGACTAACAAGCAGTTAGCTGAGCCGCAGCCTCTGAGCGTCGTTAACCTCAAACAGTATCAGTTATTAAAAGACAATTGGGATGAGCGTCATTTTGAGTTAGTGAAATTAGCAGCCAACGATCAACAGGTAGCGCGCATCTTTGTTCATCCGGTTATTAAGCAGAAACTGTGTGCCACTGAAGATGGTCAGCAACGTGAGTGGTTGAGAAAAGTACGTCCTTGGTGGGGGCATCATTATCACATGCACGTGCGCCTCAAATGCCCGCAAGACAGCCAGAACTGCAAACCTCAGGCAGAGCCGCCATCAGGAGACGGTTGTGGCGCTGAGCTTGCTAGCTGGAAGCCTCAGCCTAAACCGGCGGCACCTAAGGTCGCCGCAGCCAAGCCGAAAAAGAAAAAACCTAAAGTGATGCCTAGTCAGTGCCAGCAGCTGCTAGAAGATATCTGACAGAGACAAAAACGCCGCTCAATTGAGCGGCGTTTTACTAACAGCTGTAGACCTAAGCCAGACCTTGAATGATGACGAATTTCTCAAGTAGCTCTTCGTCAGTCTCAACGTGGTTAGGGTCGGTAATGATACATTTCGTTATCGGACATACCGACTGACACGTTGGCTTTTCATAGTGGCCTTTACATTCAGTGCATAGATCAGGGTCGATCTCAAAGATAGTGTCACCCATAGTAATCGCGCCGTTAGGGCACTCAGGGTCACACATATCACAGTTAATGCACTTGTCAGTAATGAGCAATGCCATGATTACTTACCAGTTGGGTTACGGGTATCCTGACCAGCATTTAGGTTACGCATTAACAGGCCGTATTCTAGATCCATATCTTGTGGAACAGGAATGAATACGAAGTGGCCATTTCCTTTTGCGTCTTCGATTTGCTCTGACTTACGGTTTTCCATCGCTTCAAGAGTGAAGATAACGTTACCTTTTGGCGTCATTAGCTCCAGGCTGTCACCGATAACGAACTTGTTCTTCACTTCTACTTCAGCCAGGTCACCACGACGTTTACCAGTGAATTCGCCAACAAACTGTTGAGCGTCAGATACTGAGTAACCATAGTCGTAGTTCTGGTATGCATCGTGAGTGTGACGACGTAGGAAACCTTCCGTGTAGCCACGGTGTGCAAGGCTCTCTAGCGTGCCCATCAGGTTCTCATCAAATGGCTTGCCAGCAACCGCGTCATCGATCGCTTTACGGTAAACCTGAGCAGTACGTGCACAGTAGTAGAAAGACTTAGTACGGCCTTCAATTTTTAGTGAGTGAACACCCATCTTAGTCAGACGCTCAACGTGCTGAACTGCACGCAGGTCTTTAGAGTTCATGATGTAGGTGCCGTGCTCATCTTCGTAAGCAGCCATCTTCTCTTCAGGACGGTGAGCTTCAGAAAGCAGTACAACTTCGTCTGTTGGCTTACCACGGCCGATAGTCGTTTCTGGACGCTCGTCCTGAACCTCAACCGCTTGTGCTTCAGTTGGGTCAAACTTCTCAACGATATCGCCAGTGTCGTTCTCTTTGCCTTGTTCAACTTTGTATTCCCAACGACATGCGTTAGTACATGTACCTTGGTTAGGGTCACGTTTGTTGATGTAGCCAGAAAGCAGGCAGCGGCCTGAGTAAGCCATGCATAGAGCACCGTGAACGAATACTTCTAGTTCAGTTTCAGGACAGTGCTCGCGGATCTCTTCGATCTCTTCCAGAGAAAGCTCACGAGAAACAATCACACGCTCAACGCCGTTTGCAGCCCAGAATTTTACCGTTGCCCAGTTTACCGCGTTCGCCTGTACAGACAGGTGAATAGGCATTTCAGGGAAGGCTTCACGAACCATCATGATAAGACCTGGATCTGACATGATTAGCGCGTCAGGGCCCATTTCAACAACCGGCTTAAGGTCGCGGATGAAGGTTTTTAGCTTAGAGTTGTGTGGTTGGATGTTACATACCACGTAAAGCTTTTTGCCTTGGGCATGTGCTTCATCGATACCAATTTTCAGGTTCTCGTGGTTGAACTCGTTGTTACGTACGCGAAGGCTATAACGAGGCTGGCCTGCGTATACCGCGTCTGCGCCGTAGGCAAATGCGTAACGCATGTTTTTAAGGCTGCCTGCTGGTGACAGTAGCTCTGGTACGAATGCTTTCTCAGTAGTCATTGTATTTTCTCTAGTCTGATCTCAAGTCAGGTTACTCCCACCTGGTGGAAGTAATGGGGCGCAAATTTTACGTCAAAACGTGACTTGTGACTAGGAAAAGGTGCAGAAAGGCAATCAAAAACGCCCTACAAGTAGGGCGTTTTATCAAATCGCTTAAGCGTTAGGGTGTGGTAAGCCGCCTAAGCATTCGTAAAGGTTTGGCAGGAAAGCACTGAATTCACCGCACATTAGCGAGAAATCTGCATCAAAGCGTGCCGCTTGATCTTCACGTGGAATGTCATCGTTCTGATCTTTCAGCTCATCTGAGAACTTGAGACGTTTGATGCTGCCATCTTCCGCCAGAATAAATTCGATACGTTCTTGCCACCATAGCGCCAGCTTAGTAACAACTTTGTCTGCTTCGATGTGGCTGCGGATTTCGTCGGCAGTCAGCTCTTGCTTCTTACAACGAATTACACCACCTTCTTCTAGCACAGACTTAAGTTCTGCTTCATCGAGCATTTGCATGCCAACAGGCGTGTTACCCGTTTTAACCCATTCAGTCAGCGTGGTTTCAACCGCTGTTTCCGGGATGGCAGGGACAACAGGCAGGCTGCCCATCGTTTTACGTAGCAGAGCAAGAACATCTTCTGCTTTTTTGAAGCTGCTAGCGTCGACCAGGATAAAGCCTTCTTTTGGCAGAATCACCACGTTGGTGTGGTTGCTGCGGCTAAACGCACGCGGTAGCAGATCCATGACGATATCGTCTTTAAGGTTGTCTTTCTCTTTCTTCTTCAGAGGACGACCTTCTTGTGCTTCCATGGCTTCGATCTTGGCGTTAAGTGACTCTTTGATCACTGAAGCAGGTAGCATCTTTTCTTCTTTTTTGGCGCAGATAAGAATACGGTTTTCAGATACATGCGTCATCATATCGCCATGTTTACCCATCGCAGTTACCCAGCCAAACTTCTGTTTGTCCTGACTACCACACGGAGTAAAGCGAAACTCTTGAAGTTGCTTTTCTAGTTGGTCAGCATTGAATTCGATTTCACGATTAAATCGGTAAACCAGACAGTTCTTAAACCACATACTTTTTCTCTATACCTGAATTGAGCTGCTCATCATAAAGACTTTTGATTTATTTGTCTTACAACAAACTCGCAATAGTGGAATGAAAGTTATATGAAAATTAGTTTTCAAAGGTCACAAAAGTGTCATAATTGCTAGTGATAATGCCTATGCATCAAGAGGCGGTTTCACTGCCTTACTTATTGAGAAAACTCACTAACATAAGGTTATACAGTTATGTCTAGAAGGATTCTAGTTGTTGAAGATGAAGCACCAATCCGCGAAATGCTATGCTTTGTCCTTGAACAGAAAGGTTACCAAACAGTGGAAGCAGAAGATTACGATACTGCGGTAACTAAACTTTCAGAACCCTTCCCTGATCTAGTCCTTCTTGACTGGATGCTACCAGGCGGCAGTGGTATCAACTTCATCAAACATATGAAGCGTGAAGAGTTAACACGCAATATTCCAGTAGTGATGCTGACTGCTCGTGGTGAAGAAGAAGATAAAGTTCGTGGTCTTGAGGTTGGCGCTGATGACTACATTACTAAGCCATTCTCACCGAAAGAATTAGTGGCGAGACTAAAAGCCGTCATTCGTCGTGTGACTCCTACTGCACTTGAAGATGTTATTGATGTTCAAGGTCTTAAACTAGACCCAGTTTCACATCGCGTGATGGCAAATGACGATGCGCTCGATATGGGCCCAACCGAGTTTAAGATGCTGCACTTCTTTATGACTCACCAGGAACGTGTTTATAGCCGCGAGCAACTGCTTAACAATGTGTGGGGTACCAACGTATACGTTGAAGACCGCACTGTCGACGTCCATATTCGTCGACTACGCAAAGCGCTAGAAACCGCTGGACACGATAAGTTGATCCAGACAGTACGTGGTGCTGGTTATCGCTTCTCAACCAAAGCGTAAGTTTCAATACCAATGGAGATGTAGGTGGTAGAACGGTTAACTTGGAAAAAACTCGCTTGGCAGTTGGTTTTCCTTTACACCCCTTGGGTGATTGTCGGCTGGATTTTCGGTTACATGCCGTGGTTGCTTTTAGCAGCCACGGTTTTGCAGCTTGTATGGCATTTAAATAATCAAATGCGATTATCGGCATGGTTATGGGACGAAAAGCGTCTTACACCACCATCCGGCACAGGCAATTGGGAGTCTTTGTTCAACGGTATCTATCGCTTGCAGCAACGCCAGCGCAAAAAGCGTAAAGAGTTGACCAACCTGATTCGTCGCTTCCGCAATGGTGCAGAATCCTTACCGGATGCGGTAGTGGTTTTCCGCAGTGAAGGCAATATCGTTTGGTGTAACAAGTTAGCGCAGCATCTTTTGGGTTTTCGTTGGCCTGATGACTCGGGTCAGCCGATTTCTAACCTGGTTCGTACTCCGGACTTTATCCATTACCTCAACAAGCAAGACTTCTCTGAACCATTAGAAATGCGTTCACCACTCAATGTCGACCGCATGATTGAACTGCGTATCGTACCTTACATGGAAGGTGAGCATCTGATGGTGGTTCGTGACATTACTCAGCTCCAACAGCTAGAGGGGATGCGTCGTAACTTCTTTGCTAACGTTTCTCATGAGCTGCGTACTCCAATGACGGTTCTGCAAGGTTATCTGGAGATGACTGAAGACCCAGATGTTGTCGCAGGACCAATGTGGAACAAGGCTCATGGGGTGATGACCGAGCAATTAAGCCGCATGAACACCCTGGTTAATCAGCTTCTGACTCTGTCTAAGATTGAAGCCTCTTCGACACTGGAGCTGGAAGATATCGTTAATGTTCCGGCTATGCTCGAAGTGCTTGAGAAGGAAGCCGCCAGCCTGAGTGGTGATCTTGAACACAAGCTGACTTTTGAAGTGGATAATGATTTACGTGTCTTGGGTGATGATGACCAGCTGCGCAGTGCTATTTCCAATCTGGTTTACAACGCGGTGAAATACACGCCGGCAGGTGCCGATATTCATGTCCGTTGGTACAAAACGGCTCAGGGTGCTCACTTAGAAGTTAAGGACAGTGGTGATGGTATCGAGCCTCAACACTTGCACCGATTAACAGAGCGATTCTATCGGGTCGATAAGGCTCGTTCTCGTGATACTGGTGGTAGTGGACTTGGCCTTGCTATCGTTAAACATGCATTGAGTCACCACGATTCTCATCTGGAAATCAGCAGTGAGGTAGGGGTAGGCAGTACGTTTGCCTTTACATTACCCACGCGTCTGGTGGTGAATCGATGAAAAAACTAATCGTGGTTGCGCTGCTGTCACTCGTCAGCTCAGCACCAAGTTTCGCCAAACCTGCAATGCTACCTGACTATGATAAGGTGGCAGGCATCACTGGTGAGCTGACCACGGTTGGTTCCGATACCTTAGCTGGAATGACGACGTCATGGGTTGAGGAGTTTAAGCTGCTTTACCCGAGCGTTAATGGTCAGGTTCAGGCTTCGGGGTCATCTACTGCGCCGCCGGCTTTAACAGAGCGAATAGCTCAGTTTGGTCCTATGAGCCGCCCAATGCTTAATCGGGAGATTGAAGCATTTGAGCGCGAACATGGCTATAAACCAACCGAATTGAGAGTCGCAATAGATGCGATTGGTATCTTCGTTCACCGTGATAATCCGATTGAAGGTCTTAACTTTAGCCAGCTAGATAGTATTTTTTCAGCGACCCTCCGTTGTGGTGCGACTGAATCAATCTCAACCTGGGCACAGTTAGGCCTAGACTATCAGTGGGGTAAGCGGGGAATGCAGCTATTTGGCCGAAATTCAGTGTCCGGCACTTATGGTTACTTTAAGAAAAATGCTCTGTGTGGTGGTGATTTTAAGAATAGCGTCAACGAGCAACCGGGTTCAGCATCTGTTGTCCAGTCTGTAGGCTCGGCAATTAACACCATTGGTTATTCTGGAGTGGGTTATAAGGTTTCTCAAGTTAAGCTGCTACCAATCGCCAAATCGGGTGACGACTATATTGAGGCAAGCCAGCAGAATATCTTGTCGGGTAAGTACCCGCTCTCACGCTACCTCTACGTTTATGTTAATAAGCACCCATTCAAACCATTGAGCCCTATCGAGAGAGAGTTCGTTCGGTTCATCTTCTCGCAACAGGGACAGGAGCTGGTTGAGAAAGAGGGATATGTTCCTATCTCGCCACAGATAGCAGAGCAGGAACTCGAAAAAGTTGGAATTGTCGCGGATTAAGCTGCGCGATCAATTAGAAGACTAACTCCCAACCCGCACTACTCCAGTACTCTTGTTCAGAGAAGAGATCGGCATGAAGCAATTTATTGTGCTCAAGCCACTGTTCATCACTGGATGAGAGTATCCAACGCTCGCCTTCAATTTGCAGAGTTAACTCTGGCAGCGGGTCATCATTGCGCTGACCGTTGAGCAGGATAGCAAGACGTAAAACCCGAATCAGGCCGACAATCTGCTTCTTCTTGAACAGAGTAAACTCTTCCATTTCATGGAGTTTGAGCGCCTTACGCTGAAAACGCACTAACATAGCTAACACACGCTGCTGCTCTTGGTTAAAGCCGGGCATATAAGTGTTACGCAGAATGTAGGCGGAATGGCGATGAAATGCTTGCAGGCTGATACTGAGTCCCACTTCATGGAGCAGGGCACTCCACTGTAGCAGGTCGAACAGTTCAGAACTTTTCTTAATACCCAGTTGTTTGTGAACCTGCTGAAGAAATTCGCTGGCACTGCCTTTGATTTTTGCTGCATGCTCAAGGTCGACCAGATGTTTGCTGGCGAGGTTTTCGGTAGTGCGCATACGAATGTCGGCACGCTTGAAACTGTCTTCCATTTCAAACAGCAGACCTTCTCTCAGCGCCCCTTCTGAGAAGTGCATTTCATTGACTTTAAGGCTTTGGAAAACAGCGCTGAGTATAGCCACACCCGCAGCAAAGACAGGTTTCCGCTCGACCGTTAAACCTGAAAGATCGATTTCATCGATGGTTTGCCACTGACATAGGGTGTCAATCAGTTTTGTCAGTCGTTTGCTGGTGATGATGCCATCTTCATAGCCAAGGCCAATCAATACCTCTTTTATCGCTTTAATCGTGCCTGAAGAGCCGAACGCCACTTCCCAGCCTTTACGGCGATACTTATGACCTATCGACTCCAGTTTTTGCTCTGCGGCGAGAATCGCTTTAGCGAAGTTGCTGTTAGACAATTTGCCATTGGTGAAAAATCGCTTGGTATAGCTGACACAGCCCATCTGTTTACTGTTGATTAGCTCAGGTTCAAAACCTTTGCCGATGATCATCTCAGTACTGCCGCCACCAATATCGACCACTAACTTGGAATCTGATTCTGGTTGGGTATGTGCGACACCAAGATAGATTAGGCGAGCCTCTTCAACTCCGGGGATTATTTCGATCGGGAAAGGCAGCACATCCCGTGCTCGTTGCAAAAAGATATGGGCGTTATTGGCCTGACGCAGAGTATGAGTTGCGGCAATACGGACGTTGTCCGTTTCAAATCCCTGTAAGCGTTCTGCGAACATCGCCAGACATTCAAGACCACGCTCAATGGATGCATTATCTAAGTTTTTCTGCCCGTCTAATCCAGCGGCGAGTCGAACCCGCTGCTTATGACGGCTGACTAACTGCAGGTCTTGTTCAACAACCCGCGCAACAACCATATGGAAACTGTTGGATCCTAAATCGATCGCCGCAACATCACGTATTTCCGGATTCTGAGTCATAACTAGTGGCTTGCTCTTTACGTTTCTGAGTTCTAGTTTGCTTTTCTACCTGTTTAAGATAGTCGTAAATGGCAATCTGTGAGCGTACTTTCTTGCGGTTTCCACGCGGTACGTAGCTGTTGCTCATCTCTTTATCGATCCATCTTGCTTTTACTGTATCGGTAAAGTGGATGTTGATGATATCAATAATACGCTGTTTAAGACGTTGGTCACGGACTGGTGTCGCGACCTCTATTCGATAATCAATATTTCGTGTCATCCAGTCAGCGGATGAGATATAGACTTGCACATCGCCGCCATTATGGGTAATCAGCACTCTCGGGTGTTCAAGGAATCGATCGACGATACTGATGATCCTGATATTTTCACTGACCCCTTCAATTCCCGGAACCAGTGAACACATACCACGAATGATCATCTTAATCTCCACACCTGCTGAACTCGCTTCATAAAGCTTATTGACCAGACCTTTGTCGACTAAGTTATTCGCTTTTAGGGTGATGGCGGCTTTTTTGCCTTCCAGAGCGTTGTTAATCTCAGTATCGATCAGATGATAAAGTTGCTTACGAGAGTTTCTAGGCGACACGATAAGGTGGTTAAACCGAATTGGGCGGTACGGGTTTTCAATATAGCCAAATACGTTTCTTACTTCGTTAGTCAGCTCAGGGTCGGCAGTCAGTAGTGAAAAATCGGTATAGATGCGTGCGTTTTTTTCATGGAAATTACCAGTACCGATATGAGCGTAGCGGACGATTTCATCTTCTTCTCTACGGCTGATAAGCAGTAATTTGGAGTGAATCTTGAGGCCTGGAACACCAAAGATGACCTCGACTCCTGCTTCAGTCAGAACTCGCGACCACTCAATATTCGCCTCTTCATCGAAACGAGCTTGTAGCTCCACCACTACGGTCACGTTTTTGCCGTTATGCACCGCGTCAATTAACGAGTTCATTAAGCGTGAGTCTTTAGCTACCCGATAGATATTGATTTTGATACTGAGGACCTTGGGATCGAAAGAGGCCTGACGCACCAATTCACTGATATGTTCAAAGCTATGATAGGGGAAGTGGAGCAGTATATCTTGGGCCTTAATGGCTTCAAACTTGTTCGCGTAGCCTGCAAAATCCGCACATTCCATTGGAGGCAACGGCTTGTTTTCCAGATAGTCCCGACCAACGTTAGGAAAACCAATGAAGTCTTTAAAGTTGTGGTAGCGACCACCGGGAATCAGGCTGTCATAGTTAGAGATCTGGAGCTTTTCGCACAAGAAATCCAGCATCTCGAGTGGCATTTCCCGTTCGTAAACAAAGCGAACTGGCATGGCTGTTAAGCGTTGGCTTACCCCTTCGGACATCTGCTCAAGCAGACTATGCTCAACCTCGTGGCTTAAGTCATACTCAGCATCACGGGTCATTTTCATTGCGTAGCCATTGAGGCTTTGATACTCAAAGAAACCGCTGAATAGCTCATCGAGGCAATATCTGATGATGTTATCGAGCAAAATAATGGTTTTACGTCGTTTGCCTTTTTGCTCTGGCACCATCACAAAGCGCGGCAGGTGGTCGGTGGGGATTTCAATCAGCGCGTATTGGTTAGTCTGCTCTTGTTCGAGTTCTACCGCTATGTAGGCGTATTCATCCTTAAGAAACTGTAGAACATCGATGTCATCACGAAGCATCAATGGTGTGATGTGAGGCAAGACTTGGCGACGGAAGTATTTTCGCACCCACTTCTGTTGTGTTTCGCTCAGCTGAGTTTCGTTAACCAGAAAGATCCTTCTTCGGGCCATATCACGAATTAATTCAGCGTAAAGCTCGTCAAAACGCTCATTGAGGCGCAGCGCTTTGGTCTGCATTTTGGTGAGTAAGTGCTTGGAGTTGTCGTTACCGCCACGCTCTTGGTTGATCAAGATTCTGCGTTTTACATCAGCAAAACGAACTTTGTAAAATTCGTCTAAGTTATTGGAAAATATACCAAGAAATCGAATTCTCTCGATAAGAGGGACATGTTTGTCGGCCGCCTCTTGTAAGACCCGCTCATTAAAAGAAAGCCAACTTAATTCCTTTTCGATATACAGCTTTTCTGTGCTCATGATCTTACCCTATGACCTTGTGACGGACTCGAGTGAGGCAACCCCACATACTCTGGCTAGCAACTTAAGGGGTTAATATGACATTTTTATTGCAAATTTTATTGCATTGTTTTCAGTTGTTTAATGTGAACTGTAATATAATTGTCACCTAATGGAAATATTATACCCTAGGGCGAAAATAGGTAAGAGACAGGAATGACACGAGCAGAATTTTCATTGCGAGAACGTGATCGAAAACGGTTGATCAAAGATCGATTGGTTCGATTCACTGTATCTGCTGGTGGCGTTGGGGTATTAGCCGCATTAGTCCTGATCTTTGTCTATCTGGCTATGATGGTTTTACCTCTGTTTAGCGATGCCAAATTTACACCGAATGTTCGCTCGATTGAGATACAAGCAGCACAGCCGATTGCCGCTGGTGTCGATGAGTATGGCGAAAACGTGTTTGTTCTCTCTTCACAGGGGCGGCTTAACTTTTGGTCGTTAACTGAGCCGAGCCAAACCCCCGTTCTTTCTCAGCAGGTGGGTCAAGCCAGTGACCTGTTTGCTAAAACCCTGCCAGTGCTTGGTTGGTATGCGTTTGCTAGTGAACAGGGTGAAGTTACTCTGTTTAAGCCTCATTTAGATTCAGAACTGCAAAAAGGCAGTCGTAAGTTTTCTCCTCACGTAACGGAATTGTCAGCACCGGTTGATCTTCATCGCCAGGGTTACCGACTAGAAAAGTTCGCTTTTGCTAATGATGGTAACTTCACCTTAGTTGGTTGGTACGATGATAAAACGGTGCAGGTTCGTTGGCAGGATGGCAGTGAGAGTAAGTCTTTTACTTTCTCATCGCGCATTCCAAGATTAGATCAGATGCTGTTAACTCCGGATGGCAATACGCTTTATCTCCGATCAGGTTCCGATCTGATTGTCGCAGTCAAAGACTCAGAGAGTTTTACAGTGCGTGAGGTTGTCGATCTTAGTCAGGGGCAGGCCGAACACTCGGTGACCAATATTGATTTACTATCAGGAGCTTACTCGCTGCTGGTGACATATCGTGATGGTTTAGTTTCTCAGTGGTTCGATGTTCTCAAAGACGGTGAGCGTTCACTCACTTATATTCGTCAGTTTCATCTGGCTTCAGAACTACAGTTTCTTCTACCGGATAGCTACCGTAAAGGTTTCTACAGTTTCTACATCAATGGTACGGTTCAGAATCACTACACGACCAGTGAAAAACTGGTGATGTTTGAGCGTGCTTATCAGCAGGCTCCGCAGTTAGCTGCGATGTCGAACAATGAAACTTATTTAGTTGCAGTGAATGAAGGCCAGTTAGATCTGGCTGTGGTTGATAATCCGTTTCCTGAAATCTCACTCTCTTCTCTGTGGCAAAAAGTCTGGTACGAAAGCTATCCTGAGCCGGAGTTCGTTTGGCAGACCACATCGGCAAGTGAAGAGTTTGAAGCGAAATTTAGTCTGGTACCAATCGCATTCGGCACATTAAAAGCTGCGGCATTTGCGATGTTGTTTGCGGTGCCTGTTGCCGTGCTTGGCGCTATCTATACCGCTTACTTTATGACCGCGAGAATGCGACGTGTGGTTAAGCCATCAATTGAACTGATGGAAGCACTGCCGACAGTAATTATTGGTTTTCTCGCCGGTTTATGGTTTGCACCTATCGTTGAAAGTCATTTGGCTGCCGTCGTCGCATTGACACTGTTTTTGCCACTATCGACGGTCTTGATTGGCCTGCTATGGCACGCGTTACCAAAAGCGTGGACTGGAAAGTTTGCTAATGGCTGGCATGCAGCGATTCTGATGCCTGCGATGGTGATTGTCACCGCAGTGATCTTGTCGCAAAGCGGCAATATCGAGGCGTTACTGTTTGCCGGTGACGTCCGGGTTTTTCTTGCTGAACACGGAATAGACTTCGATCAACGCAATGCACTGGTTGTTGGCTTTGCAATGGGTTTTGCGGTAATCCCAACCATATTTACCATCGCTGAGGACGCGATTTTCTCCGTACCTAAACATCTCTCTGATGGTTCATTAGCCTTAGGTGCAACTCCGTGGCAAACCTTGATACATGTAGTGCTGCTCACCGCCAGTCCAGGTATCTTCTCTGCGATCATGATGGGGCTTGGCCGTGCGGTGGGCGAAACCATGATTGTACTCATGGCGACAGGTAATACGCCAATTATGGACTGGAATATTTTAGAAGGCATGCGCACGCTATCAGCAACGATTGCGGTCGAGATGCCTGAGTCGGAAGTGGGGAGTTCGCACTATCGACTGTTGTTCTTAGCAGCACTGCTGTTGTTAGTATTTACCTTTGCGGTGAACTCTTTAGCAGAGTATGTCCGTCAGCGTTTACGTGAAAAGTATCGCTCACTGTAACGGTCAATTATTTAGGAAGTGTTCAACGTGTTTAAGTGGTTAAAGTCAGGTTCTCCTTGGATATGGTTAACAGGTGGTGCAGTGAGTATCAGCCTGCTTTCCGTATTGGGATTGCTACTGCTTATTGGTTGGAAAGGCTTATCCTACTTCTGGCCAGCTCCTTTGTATCAGTGGCAGACCAAGCAAGGTGAGATTCTTGTTGGTCAGATTTATGCCACAGAATATGTCCCAGTCAGCCATCTGAGTGAAATGGACTTAGAGTTACCACAACAGGTACTTGATAAAGGTTTGGTTAAACGTTTGAGTATCAAGGTCGCTAACCGTGACCTTTATGATGCGGATTTTGTTTCATTATTGTCGATTGATTTGAACAAGCCGACTACCCCAGATAAATGGGCGGTGATCGAACGGAGCAGAGATGGTGATTTCTACGGCTACCCAGTGGGTTATATTCATGCTGATGGCAAGGTATCGACTAACTTAAGCAGTGAGATCACTACCGGACTTGCTTTCGCTAAATCGCTACGCGATGAGATTGAACGTTTAATTGAGCGCGATGTTCGGGTGATTAATGCTCAGGCAGAACGACTAAGGTTAGAAAAGCGTAAACGTAGCCTGAATGGTACCCTTGATGAAGAGTTTTTGACTCTCTATCAAAAACAGAACCAAGGTTACGTGGAAGCGTTAAATGCCACTGAGCTTAAGCTCGATAACTTACGCAGTCAGTTGGCGAACCAGGGCGTCATTGTTGAAGATATGACTGGTCAGCAAGTGACTATTCCTCTCAGCCAAATGTTAGATATCTGGTATCCGAATCAGATGAATACATTTGAGAAGCTGGCTCGCTGGGCGAAGCAAGCGTGGAAGTTCTTATCCGAAGATCCGCGAGATTCGAACTCTGAGGGTGGGGTATTTCCGGCGATGTTCGGCACAGTATTATTGGTTCTTATCATGTCGGTTATCGTAATGCCGCTAGGCGTCATTGCAGCGATTTATCTTCATGAGTATGCTAAGAACAATGCATTTACTCGTTTAATTCGGGTCGCGGTGATTAACCTCGCTGGCGTACCATCGATTGTGTACGGCGTTTTCGGTCTTGGGTTCTTTGTATATACCTTAGGTGGTTCCATTGATAATCTGTTCTATCAGGAACGCCTGCCTGCACCAACTTTTGGCACCCCCGGTCTACTTTGGTCTGCGTTAACACTTGCTGTTTTGACGCTGCCTGTTGTGATTGTTGCTACTGAAGAGGGGTTAACCCGAATCCCAAACTCTGTTCGTCACGGCTCGTTAGCGTTAGGAGCCACACAATTTGAGACCATGTGGCGAATTGTTTTACCTATGGCAAGTCCAGCGATCATCACTGGATTGATACTCGCGATAGCTAGGGCAGCAGGTGAGGTTGCGCCTTTAATGTTAGTTGGTGTAGTAAAGCTGGCATCAAGCTTACCTGTCGATAGTCAGTTCCCGTTCTTGCACTTAGACCGCAAGTTCATGCATTTAGGCTTCCATATTTATGATGTTGGCTTTCAAACCACCAATATCGAGAGCGCCAGACCTTTAGTCTACGCGACCTCATTCTTGCTGGTAACCGTTATTGTTGGTTTGAATTTAACCGCGATCAGTATTCGTAATAACTTACGCGAAAAGTATCGAACATTAGGACAAGATTAAGCATGTTTTCTGTCAATCAAACACTCGGCTACCCAACGCCGTTAGATGTGAACAATTTGACCGATGAGCAAACAGCCATTGCGATTGAAGGTTTAAACTTGTTTTACCAGAACACGCAGGCGCTAAGCGATGTCTCAATGCGTATTCCCAAAGGTCAGGTGACGGCGTTTATCGGCCCGTCTGGCTGCGGAAAATCGACATTGCTGCGTTGTATCAACCGAATGAACGATTTGGTTGAAGGGTGTCGGGTACAGGGGAAGGTCAAGCTACATGGCAAGAATGTTTATGATCCGGATGTCGATGCTGCTACTTTACGTCGTCGGGTCGGGATGGTGTTTCAAAGACCTAACCCGTTTCCTAAGTCTATCTACGAGAATGTCGTCTATGGGCTGCGCCTGCAAGGGGTGAAAAATAGCCGTTCACTAGACGATGCAGTAGAACGAGCGTTACGAGCGTCAGCGTTATGGGATGAAGTGAAAGATCGCCTGCACGAAAACGCATTTGGATTGTCAGGGGGTCAGCAACAGCGCCTGGTTATTGCTCGCGCGATTGCGATTGAACCGGAAGTTTTACTGCTGGATGAGCCTACATCGGCACTGGATCCTATTTCCACTCTGACGATTGAAGAGCTGATCAATGAGCTTAAAACGCAATATACTGTTGTTATTGTCACACATAACATGCAGCAAGCGGCGCGAGTGAGTGACCACACCGCATTTATTCATATGGGGAAGCTGATTGAGTATTCAGATACAGACTCTATCTTCACTTCGCCATTGAAAAAACAGACCGAAGACTACATTACAGGTCGATATGGTTAATCAGTTTTACACGGAGCTCCTATGAATTTTGGACGTCACATTTCAGGTCAGTTTAATGTTGAGTTAGAGTCGATCCGAACTCATGTGTTAACCATGGGCGGCTTGGTAGAGCAGCAACTTTCTTACGCGATGAAGGCTCTGTATAAAGATGACATTGAGTTGGCTAAACAAGTGGTTCGTGATGACCATAAAGTGAATGCTATGGAGGTCTCGATTGATGAAGCCTGCACTCGTATTATCGCTAAACGTCAGCCAACAGCGAAGGACTTACGCCTGGTAATGGCAATTATCAAGACCATTACTGATCTGGAGCGTATTGGTGATGTAGCGGCCAAAATAGCTCGTGCAGCGATAAAAAGTCCATCGTCTAAAGAGCGTCAATTCCATGTGTCATTAGAGCCATTGTGCCGACATGCGATCAGTATGCTGCATCAGGTACTGGATGCCTTTGCTCGTATGGATGTGGATGCGGCGGCTGAGGTTTATAAGCTAGATGATAAGCTGGATGCGGAGTATGAAGCGGTTATTCGTCAGCTGATGACCTATATGATGGAAGACCCAAAAAACATTCCTAATATTCTTCAGGTTATGTGGTCAGCACGTGCGATTGAGCGCGTGGGTGACCGTTGTCAGAATATCTGTGAGTACATCATCTACTTTGTTAAAGGCAAAGATGTTCGCCACTTGGGCGAACAAAGCATTGACGACGCACTGCGCTAGAAGTGAAACACAACTCCGGTTGAGAGTGTCGCAGACCAATGGGTGCCGAGTAGCGTCTTATTCTGGTCAATGTAGTGAAAATCACTGCCTAGTCGAAAGCCAACATTGTCATTTACAAACACGACCCATGCGGCTGATATTGTTGCACCTGTTGCTTCGGTATATGTTGAGTTACTTGACCAAACGTAGTCTCGCTTACCTTGGTACTCAACAACTCCCCCTTCAAGTTGCAGTGCCATCTTCATTGGGTGATCGATAAATTGATATTGGCCGCCGACGCGGTAGGTCTTGAAACGATCTTTATCGAGCAAAATCTCCGCTGAGGTATGTGAATAGCTGAGATACAAGGCATCAAGCCCAGCGACGTCGGTTAATCCTAATTGCAGTCCTCCTCCAGAGATACCGGCCCCAAGGTAAGGCCCCATTTTCAGTTCTGGTGAAATATGTAAGCCAGTTGCTCCCGCTGTAATCGGAGCCAATAGCGCGAGAGATAAAAGTTGCTTTTTCATGATAGGTACCTGAATTTAATCTCAAAGTAGCCATCCATGGCTAAGCTCTGTTGCTTTTCTATTGGGTTAGAATTTGTAACCAAAAGTCACCGAGAACTGATCGACGAAGTGGTCGATGTTGTCCGTTTCCAAATTTATGAAGTCGGCGCGGAAGTCAGCATAGAAATGTTCACTGAATGTGCCTCGAACACCGGTACCGATAAACAGCGAGGAATCGCTCCAAGAACCTAAGTTTTCCCCGATAAGGCTGATTTCTTCTTTGAAGTTTGCCCAACCAATAACGCCATAAGGTTTGACAGAGAAACCGTCGAGATTGAAGGTATAACCGATATCTGCATCGAGCTTAAACGTCTTACTATCGCTTTCGCCGAAAGTACGATAAGTACTATTGGCTTTGCTGTAAGAGAGATTGAGGCCGACAATATGGTTGAACTCATACCCGTATTCTAGTTTGATGCCATTCCCTGAGTAGTCATAAGACGGAGAATTGACTTCTTCAATTGATGTGCTGTTGAAGCCCAAACCAAGGCGGTGACCTTCATTGTTTGCAAGAACGGGTGCAGATAGAAGTGAAGCAGTTAAAAGGGTAGTGAAGGCTAGTTTCATTTCTTGCTTTCTCTTTAAGTTAATGTGCTCTCCTTCCTAGAAATTACTTGAGTCCGTTGAAGCTATAGTAAGTTTGTTGGCTTATAAGCTCTAATTAGTAGCCCTTATTGTTCTGATAAGCGTTGCTTCTTAAGTTTGTAGGGGGGAATGAGATACTTCTAGGAGCAGAGTAATAAAGTGAGATAGCGTGGACTAGATAAATAGCGCTCGGATTACGTTAGAACTGGTTTGCAATCTGATTGTTGAGCACCTGCTGAATTTGCTGGTGGAGCCATTCTATAAGTGGAGTTTGACGGTATTTACTGTGGTAAAAACTATAGACATTGTGAAAATAGGGTTTGCCTTGAATAGTGACATCCAGTGCTTTTAGAGTCGGATAGTTTTGGATTGGGAACAAGTTAGAATGAGGCAGAAAAAAGTCACTCTGTTGAATCACATCTACCACTGCCATGACAAACTCTGAACGGAAACCTATTTCTGGATTGACGCCTTCTTCCTTCATAAGATTGGCTGCAAGAACAAAATTGTCGTTCCAACCAGGAGTAATAACCGAGGCAATTGGGTAGGGGGCCATGTCTGAAGCTGTGACTTGCTGTTTTTTCACTGGGTGTGATTTATTCACAATGATCTTAGCCGTAAGTTCAACAAGTTTTTGCTGAGAGATGTTTTGCTCAGTTGACATTTCGAGGTTAATTCCGAGCAGAACTTCACCTTTTTTAATCTCTTCAAAAGTAGAACGTTGCCAACCAATCAGCTCGACTGTGCAGTTAGGTGCTTGCTCTTTCAATCGGAGAAACAGAGAGCCTGACAGGCAAGTGAGTACTATCGGAGCGACGGCGATTTTAATAGCGCCAGATAGCTTGCTAGGATCAAATTCCTTTACTTGATTTAGTTCGCTTGCGAGGCCATCGAGGTGCGGAGCAATTGATGTAGCGAGTTGTTGAGCAAATGGAGTGGGCTCCAACCCCTTCGGCACTTTAACAAACAATTCATCATCAAAGTGGTTACGCAGTTTTTGTAGTGCCTGGCTGATGGCTGGCTGTGAGACAAACAGACGCTGGGAAGCCTTACGCATATTCAGTTCTTGCGACAGAACTAAAAATGTTCGTAACAGGTTTAAATCTAAGCTGTAAAACAGATCCTTTGCCATGCTATGCCTTAGTATTTCTCGGGAACGAAGGTTTGCTCTTCAAGTGGAGCCCGAATATAGCCTTCTTTGTTCAGTGGCGGTAGTTCGATCTCTGGATACGAAATATCTTGATACGCTATTTGATCGAGCAGATGGCTGATACAGTTGAGGCGCGCACGTTTTTTATTATCAGAGGGGACTACCCACCATGGACATTGCTTAGTGTCTGTGTAAGCGAACATCTTATCTTTTGCTTCAGAATACTCAGCCCATCGGTTACGAGACTCGAGATCCATCGGGCTGAATTTCCAGCGTTTGATCGGGGTGTTGATTCGCTCGATAAATCGCTTTTCCTGCTCTTCATCCGATACGGAGAACCAATACTTGAGCAGAATAATTCCGGAACGTTGCAGCATACGTTCAAACTCGGGGCATGAGCGCAGAAACTCTTCGTATTGGTCTTCGCTACAAAAGCCCATCACCTTTTCTACCCCGGCTCGGTTATACCAACTGCGGTCAAACAGAACGATTTCACCAGCAGCTGGAAGGTGGGCGACATAGCGCTGAAAGTACCACTGAGTTTTCTCTTTTTCTGTCGGGGCTGGCAAAGCAGCAATGCGGCATATCCTTGGGTTAAGCTTCTCGGTGATTCGCTTGATCACGCCGCCTTTACCTGCGGCATCCCGACCTTCAAAGATCACCACAACTTTGAGTCCTTCCTGTTTGACCCATTCTTGCAACTTAACCAGCTCAATCTGTAATCGTTGTAGCTCTTTCTCGTAGAACTTTTTACTCAGTTTGCCTTCAGCCATAACGCACTCCTTGGTTATCAAAAGGTTAGCATTAGTTGCTGTGGCGTGAGAGTGATAAAACTAAGAACTGAGAGCTTTTACTACCTTTTCAATCGCTTGACTGCTCGTAACTGGAATCAGGTAATCGTCGATATTTTGATTGCCCATTTTTGCCTGTTGATTAAGGTTTTTCATTTTACTCGGGCGAGTCGACTTGCCTGAAAGATGGACTTCTCTGACATGCGTATACTCAACGATAGACTGAACGTTATCGGCAGTCAGTCCGGCACCAGCCATTATTGATACGCGACCATCAGCGAGCTCGACCATCTGTTTTAGCACCTCAATTCCTTGTTCGACGTTGGCTGCTAATCCTGAGGTAAGAATACGTTCACAGCCTAAAGAAACGACGTGTTCAATCGCCTCTTGCCAATCGACACACTGGTCAATCGCACGATGGAAGGTAATACCCAGACCATACAATTTAGCCCGGTCGCAAAGTTGCTGAGCGAGGGGCATATCGATATGACCTTTATCTGATAACACACCTAGAACTACCCCTTGCAGTCCGGCTTCAGCTGCCGCTTCAATATCTAGCAGCATAGAGTCGATGTCGTCCTGATCGTAAACAAAGTCTCCTTGTCGTGGGCGAATCATGGCGTAGACCGGAATTGACGAAATCTGGCCAGCTTTTTTCATGAAACCGAAGCTTGGCGTCAGGCCGCCGAGAGCCAGTGATGAGCAGAGTTCAATTCTGGTTGCGCCGCCCTGGATGGCGTTATGAAGAGATTCGAGGTTATCAATACAGACTTCGATATGATATTTCATGGCAGTAGCTCACTTGAGAATGTGACGTTATTTTAGCAGTGCCAAAGTAAGATATTAGGGTAAACGTCAGCGATTTTACTTCCCCAAAAAAACAAAAACCTCAGCACCAGGCTGAGGTTTATTAATCTGAATCAGTATGATTACGCTGCGTCGTCTTGCGCTTCTTCGCTATCTTCTACAGCTTCAACCTTTTTAGGTTTCTTTGGTGCGGGCTTACGTTTGGCACCCAGAGCGTAGAGTACTTCTTCTTTGTTTTGTGCCAGGAACATCGCCAAGTCTTCTTGCTTGCCGTCATCTTCTAGCAGTTCACTTTTACCCAGTAGCTCAAAAAGCTCATCAGCCATATCGAGCATCTTGTCATATGCGTCAGCTTCCGCTTTAGAGGTAAAAGTCATTTTCTCTTCTCCGTTGCGTTCTACCACGTACTTGACGATTACAGCCATGGTTGGTCCTCTAACTCAAATTATTGAAAGTATTTACTGTCTGTTTATACAGTTTTTAACCAATTAAGTCTAGGCGACAGAGGAATTCTGAGATCCAAGTGGTTAGTCTTTGCGCCATTGGTGACAGTATTCAATAAAGGCCTTCAGTAACGGGCTCTGGTATTTCTCTTTGTGCACCAGTAACCAGAAGCGTCGCTTCATGTCGAGTGGTAGCTTGAGTTCCACCACTCGTCCATCGTGTAACGCAGGTTCTGCAGCCAGCTTCGAAAGGCAGCCTAACCCCAAGCCTGCCGAAACGCTGTTTATCAGGGCCTCGGTAGTGTTGAGCTGGAACGACTCCTGCCACTGTTCAATACGAGGTGCAATGACTCGGAGAAAAAACTCTCGTGAACCAGAACCAGGCTCGCGAAGTATCCAGTCACTATTTTCTAACTCTCCCACGGTAACATTGCTCTGTCTGGCCAGAGGGTGGTTTGGCGCGCAGACCACACACATCTCGTCATCACTAAACTGGGTTGAAATCAATTGAGGGTGGAGAGTCTTACCTTCAATCAGCGCCAGATCGAGTTCGTAATCGACCAGTTTCTCGCAGATCAGTGCTGAATTGGAGATAAACAGGCTTTGCGACAGGTGTGAAGTTTCACGACGAAAGTCACTTAACAGGTAAGGCGCAATTTGGTTACCAATGGTGTCACTGGCGCCAATTCTTAATTGACCGGATAGGGCCTGATTATTGTCGAACAGTTGTTCGATCCCTTGCGCGCGCTCAATGATTTCGTCGGCTAAAGGCAGTAGTTTTTGCCCTTCTTGATTGAGAATAAGTCGGTTATTTACCCGGTCAAATAGTGAATGACCAATCTGTTTCTCAAGTTCTGAGAGCGCCATGCTTACCGCGGCCTTGGACAGGAACAGAGCCTCTGACGCAGCCGTTAGGGTGTCATGTTGTGTGATGGCGATAAAAACTTTCAGCTGTTTGAGAGAGATATTAGTGGCCATATGTTCGTTTAGTTTGTTTGAACGGGTGTTCTAAATAATTAGATAGTTTCGAACGTTTGGCAAGCGTAAACTGCTCTCGAACTAACGAGATTGTGAGGCAATGATGATTAAAGCAGCAAAAGCAAAAGTGATGGGTGCGCCAACTCCTATGGCGGGCTTAGCGCTGGGTATTGCCAGTTTAGGTTGGTGTTGGGAAAACGCCGCCGCTTTTAATGGCTACGCTCAGTGGTCTGGGGCTGTGATTGCGAGCGTTTTGTTATTGATTCTGGCGGTCAAATTCCTGTTCCATCGTCACCTACTCCGTGAAGATCTTGCGCACCCTGTTGTGGGCAGTGTGGTGCCAACATTCGCGATGGGAACCATGGTTGTTTCTAACTCGCTAGGTCATTTTATTCCTCTCGCGGGTGACATGTTATGGCTAGTTGCTGTCGGGCTGCATATTGTCTTCCTAATCAGCTTTGTTTATCACCGAATGCAGGAGTTTGAACTTCACCATATGGTGCCAAGCTGGTTTGTCCCTCCGGTGGGCATTATTGTTGCGGATGTGTCTTTTTCAGGAAACCCTGCACTGACTGCTGTTGCGAATGGCGCGTTATTGTTTGGCATGTTGGCTTATGCTGTGATGCTGCCAATGATGATCTATCGTCTGATGTTTACTCACGAGATCCCTGATGCAGCCAAACCAACAATGGCAATTATGGCGGCGCCTGCCAGTCTGTCACTCGCGGGTTATCTGACTGTGACTGCTGAGCCTTCGCCTGTAATCATTGGTCTGTTATTTGGTATTGCAGTTTTGATGACAGCGATTATTTACCTTGCGTTTATTAAACTACTCAGACTGCCATTCAGCCCGGGTTATGCGGCGTTTACCTTCCCTATGGTGATTGGCTCGACTGCACTGTTTAAACTGAGTGCCTGGATGGAGAGTGTTGGGGTTGCCAACGAGTATGTTGCTCAAGTCCATTGGCTTGCTGGCTTTGAACTTGTGGTAGCAACAGTCGTTGTTGGTTATGTCGCTCTGAGATACCTTGCCTTCTACAAACCGGTGAGCAATGCGCTAGGTCTGGTCTCTCACTGATTAGCGCATACCTTGCTCTCTCAGCCGTTTATACAGAGTGTTGCGGCTGATATTCAAATCCTTAGCGGTCGCAGAGACATTGCGGCCGTTTTGCTCGTATACCGCTAACCAATCTTCGTTATTTAACTCTTCCTGGCTGTCCGATGTTAGCAGAGTCAACGGTGCTTGCTGTGGCTTAACCAACTCAGGTTGATGCTGCTGTAAATCTTGTAAGAAATCATCGGGGAGGTGTTCAACCGTGATGGTTTCATCTCCGGCCATCGCTAACGCAATCTGAATAACACTGACCATCTGTCTGATATTTCCAGGCCAGGGGTGTGACTTAAACATCGACAATACTTCCAGACTGATGTTTGGTGTTTCTCCTTCTGAGGCATACTTAGCCAGCAAAAACTTCACTAGTGCTTCTTTGTCTGTTCGCTCACGCAATGAAGGCAGGGAGAGGTTTAGTCCGGTCACCCGATAGTAGAGGTCCTGTCTGAATGTGCCACGTTCTACATCCTGTTTGAGATTACGGTTAGTCGCTGAAACCAGTTTAAAGTCAACAGGGTAAGAGGTGGTTGAACCAAGAGGTGTCACCTTACGCTCTTGCAGAACCCGCAGCAGGCGCGCCTGCACATTCATCGGCATATCGCCCAGTTCGTCCAGGAACAGTGTGCCTTTATCCGCTTTACGGATTAGGCCGATATAGCCTTTGTTGCTGGCTCCGGTAAAGGCTCCTTTCTCATAGCCAAACAACTCAGACTCAACCAGTTCAGCGGGAATTGCGGCACAGTTAACTGCAATCATAGCGGCGTGTTTACGTTCGCTCGACAGGTGTAGGGCGTTAACAAATACCTCTTTACCCACCCCGGTTTCACCATGAATAAGGATTGGAATATCGGTATTAAGAATACGGCTCGACTGAGTGATCGCCTTTGCTAGACGGGGATCGCCCATATTGAGACGTTGCAAATCCAGCGGAGCCTTAGCGTTCTCATCACTGTTTTTGGCAATGGATTTTCGGTAATCCAGTTGTCGCCCTTGCGGGACTTTCGGGGGAGTAATAATGCCAAAGAAACTAAAGCGAGAGTGAGTGGTAATCGCCGCGGGATTAAAAGGAGGGTGTGACAGTAGTTGCTCAAGTTTAATATCGAAAATCTGATCAAGTCGCTGTAGTGCCAGATCTTGCCCGAGTACCACTTCAGCTCGACGGTTGGCGGAAACAATCACTCCCTGTTCATTGAACACCAGTAGTGAAGACCACTGGCTATCGATATTTTCCGCTGAAGTGTTAAACCACAATAAGTAATGATCGGTTTGAAACTTTGATGCGATGAGTTGGTTTTCAATCGCTTGTGACATCAACTTGACCATGCCAAGGGTATGAGCGGTTGGCATATAGGCATCGCTGGATATCGATAGTACCCCAGCCATTTTTCTATCAGCATCAAACAGTGGAGCAGCTGAACCTGTCATAAAGCGATTCGATGTTAAAAAGTGTTCATCATGAAATACCTGAACAATTGAGCCAGTCTCTAAAGCAGTGCCTATAGCGTTGGTACCAATCAGATTTTCCTGCCAGTTCACACCATTTTGGAACACTTGTGGCTGCCTTTGTGAGAAAAAGCGCTGTTCACCCCAACTGTTCAACACCTGCCCATTGGTGTTGGCCAAAGTGATCAGACAGTTACTATTCGCCAGCAGGCTGTCATAGAAGGGCAGTACTTTTTGCTGGGTTGTGGTCAATAGCCCTGAGTGTTCTTCAAGAGTATGGGTAAATGCCTGTCCCGTTTCCATCTCTATGATCGGATTACTATTGTGAACGAGCCCCGCCTCCCGACAGCGTTGCCAGGAATTCTCAATCATTGATAAATGTTTCTTGTCCATACTTTTGACCACTAGCAGCGTTAAATAGGCCGAAATTAAGTAATTATTCTAATTGTTCGTATGTGAACGTTAATGATCACAAACGCTCATTTAACATATCACCTCCATGAACACTTTGAACATCAATTGAACACATTTTATTAACAAATGTTACCGGCGTCTCATATGTGAAATTAGCGATGAAGCCTGCCTCTTACTGAGTTGTTCATCAAAATATCCTTATGTTTAAAGGGCTGGAAAGCGATTTGTAAATTTTTTGTTTCAATTTTATTTAAGTTGGCATGACTCTCGCTCTATTGAGCAATATCGAAAAAAATTATTGTTCGAATGGTAAGGAGTTTTTAGTGTCATTAACACTTGAGCAGGTAAGCAAATACGTTGACGGAGAGATGCATATCTCTGACGTCAACCTCACCTTTGAGCCGGGCTCGTTTAATGTGTTGCTTGGACGCACGTTAGCGGGCAAGACCTCTTTAATGAGGCTCATTGCAGGGCTGGATCGCCCGACTTCTGGGAAGATATTAGTCAATGGCGTAGATGTTACTGGTGTGTCGGTTCGCGACCGCAACATCTCTATGGTCTACCAACAGTTCATCAATTATCCCAATCTGACGGTGTTTGAGAATGTTGCCTCTCCGCTGCGACTTGCAGGGATGGCCGAGAAAGAGATTCAGGAGCGCGTGCACGCCACGGCCGAAATGCTGCGCATCACTGAACACCTGAAAAAGCACCCACTGGAACTGTCTGGTGGTCAGCAGCAACGTACCGCAATGGCTCGCGCCTTGGTTAAAGATGCGGAAATCATCTTGTTTGATGAGCCATTAGTAAACCTTGACTATAAGTTGCGTGAAGAGTTACGTCAGGAGATGCGTGAGCTATTCCAGACCAGACACACCATCGCGATCTACGCCACGACAGAGCCGAATGAAGCGTTAGCACTAGGCGGTACAACGACCATTCTTCATGAAGGTAAAGTGATTCAGTCTGGTCCAACGGCCTCTGTCTACCATCATCCGGATAACGTTGATTCAGCGACTCTGTTTAGTGAGCCGCCTATCAACCTGATTTCCGGGGAAATTACTTCTAACGAAGTGACCTTCGATCAGAGTGCTCACTTCCCACTGAACCAATCTCTGAGCAAATTGGATATGGGGCACTACCAGTTTGGTATTCGTCCAAGCCACCTCAGCCTGTTACCTAAGAATGACGATGACGTTGAATTAACTGTTCAGGTTGAAGTAGCAGAAATCAGTGGCTCGGAAACATTCCTTCATGTGCGCAATGCGCATCTGGATATGGTGCTGCATTTGCCTGGCGTACACAGCTATGACGTCGATGAGACGATCAAAATCTATATTCCAATCCACAAATTCTATGTCTTCGGTATGGATAACGATCTCATCCATGCCCCGATTCGTGATGTTAGGGGATAGCGTTCATGGTTCAAATTACACTAAATTCACTGGCTCACACCTACGATAAAAAGCCGACATCAGATTCGATCTATGCGATCAAAGAGATGAACCACGTGTGGAAGCAGGGTGGAGCGTATGCACTACTAGGCCCATCTGGTTGTGGTAAGTCGACCTTGCTCAATATCATTTCTGGTTTGATGAGCCCATCTCAGGGCGATGTGATGTTTGATGATGTTCGGGTTAATGAACTTCGTCCACAAGATCGCAATATTGCACAGGTTTTCCAGTTTCCGGTTATCTACGACACCATGACGGTGTACGACAACCTTGCATTTCCGCTGCGCAATATGAAGGTTCATAAAGCCAAAATACATTCCAAGGTGACAGAAATAGCAGAGATTCTGGAACTGACTAATGTGTTATCGAAAAAAGCTCAGCACCTTACGGCTGACGAAAAACAGAAAGTGTCGATGGGGCGTGGCCTGGTACGTGACGATGTATCGGCGATTCTGTTTGATGAGCCATTAACGGTAATCGATCCGCAACTGAAATGGAAATTGCGCCGTAAGCTCAAACAGATCCACCAGCAGTTCAATATCACCATGGTGTACGTTACTCACGATCAGTTAGAAGCCTCAACCTTCGCCGATGAAATCGCTGTGATGTACAACGGTCAGATTGTTCAGTTTGGCACACCGCGTGAACTGTTCGAACGACCAAACCATACCTTCGTCGGCTACTTTATTGGCAGTCCGGGGATGAACTTAATGGAGGTCACTCCGACCGAAAATGGCGTCCGGTTTGACGATGTAGAAGTGCCACTATCTGAGTCTTACCGTCACGCCATCTCACAAGCTGGGAGCAATAACATCAAGATCGGCATTCGACCTGAGTTTGTTCATGTTTGGGAGAAAGGTAATGACTCCGCCCTGCTATGTGACGTGCTCCATGTAGAAGATCTAGGTACCTACAAAATTGTCACCCTCAAGCTGGGCTCTAAACATATCAAAGCGCGTCTGCAAGAAGACCAACCTGTGCCAGAAAAGCACGCTTATATCAGCTTCCCAGAGCAATGGACCATGCTGTATGTCGATGAATTTCTAGTCAATGTAGGGGAAGAGTAATGGATAAGGTTTCGAACAACAAAGCGTGGTTCCTTGTTCTGCCAGTGTTCGCGCTGGTGGCGTTCAGTGCCATCGTTCCTCTGATGACGGTAGTGAACTACTCACTACAAGATATCTTTGATGCTAATACCGCCTATTTTGTTGGTACTGAGTGGTATCGTGAAATCCTCAATGACGAGAGATTGCACGGAGCACTTCTGCGCCAGTTTGGTTTTACGTTCACCATCTTACTGATTGAAGTGCCACTCGGGATTATCGTCGCACTGACGATGCCTACCAAAGGGCGCTGGTCAGCTTTCTGTCTGATTGTTCTGGCGATTCCACTGCTTATCCCACTTAACGTTGTCGGGACTATCTGGCAGATCTTCGGTCGTGCAGATATCGGTCTGTTCGGTTGGGCTCTCAATGGTATGGGGGTCGACTACAACTACGCTGGCAACCCGCTTGATGCCTGGTTAACCGTGATTCTGATGGATGTGTGGCACTGGACTTCACTGATTGCACTGCTGTGTTACTCAGGGTTACGCGCTATTCCGGATGCTTACTATCAGGCTGCGAATATCGACCGAGCTTCGACCTGGTCAATCATTCGCTACATCCAGCTACCTAAGCTCAAGAGCGTGCTGCTGATAGGCATTCTGATCCGCTTTATGGATAGCTTCATGATCTACACCGAACCGTTTGTACTGACAGGTGGTGGTCCGGGTAACTCGACAACTTTCCTCAGTCAGACACTAACCAAAATGGCCATTGGCCAGTTTGATATCGGTCCGGCAGCTGCATTCTCGATCATCTACTTCCTGATCATCCTATTGGTGAGCTGGGTGTTCTACACCGCAATGACGCACGGTGAAAGTAAGTAAGGAAACAACAATGGCGATGACAAAATCAAAATACACCCGATACACACAGATCGTCGGGCTAGCGTTCTACATCATCTGTTTGATGCTGCCAATTTACTGGTTGCTCAACATGTCGTTTAAAGAAAACCAGGAGATCTTAGGGAGCCTGAGCTTCTTCCCTGAGAACTGGACGTTTAAGAACTACGCAACCATCTTCTCCGACTCAAGTTGGTACATGGGTTACGTTAACTCGATCATCTATGTAGTGATGAACATGGTGATCACCTTAACCGTTGCGTTGCCTGCGGCATATGCGTTCTCGCGCTTTAAGTTCGTCGGTGATAAGCACCTGTTCTTCTGGCTACTGACTAACCGTATGGCACCACCAGCAGTATTCCTGCTGCCATTCTTCCAGCTTTACTCTTCGGTTGGTCTGTTTGACACCCATATTGCGGTTGCGTTGGCACACTGTCTGTTCAACGTGCCACTAGCGGTATGGATTCTGGAAGGTTTCATGTCGAGCGTTCCTCGTGAAATCGACGAAACGGCTTACATTGATGGTTACAGCTTTCCTAAGTTCTTCATCAAAATCTTTTTGCCGATGATCCGTTCGGGGATTGGGGTCTCGGCTTTTTTCTGCTTCATGTTCAGCTGGGTAGAGCTACTGCTCGCTCGTACCTTGACCTCCGTAGATGCCAAGCCGATTTCGGCAGTAATGACGCGTACAGTCAGTGCATCTGGTATCGACTGGGGCGTATTGGCGGCAGCCGGCGTGCTGACCATTCTACCGGGTATTTTAGTTATCTGGTTCGTTAGAAACCATGTCGCGAAAGGTTTCGCGCTAGGTCGAGTTTAAGGAGAAATATCATGGCTTGGATGGCATGGACTACCCCTTCAGCACTGTTCTTTCTCGGAATCGCGTTGATCTTGATAACCATGACGGTGCGTGAGATCCGCACACCGTGTATCGAGCGTAAGGGCTTTCTACCGATCACAACCACTCGTGGTGATCGACTATTTATCGGTTTACTGAGCTCCGCTTTTATCCATTTGGGATTTGTCGGACTGAGTGAGCTTTCAATTTGGGTGCCATTTACCATCAGCGTAATTTGGCTGGGTACGGTTTTGAAATGGGGATAAATACAACTGACTGACATGTGTTCATGACCAGCCTGACAGAGTGCCATAGTCACTGGTTAATGAGCGTAATCAATAACGTAAGAGACAGAATACTCATAACTGGAGTTAGACAAGAATGAAAAAGGATATCAAAAAGTCTTACCTTGCACGTAGCTTAGCACTGACATTTGCGCTTGCTGCAATCTCACCTGCTGCGCTAGCTGATATGGCTGCTGCGAAAAAATGGATGAGTGATGAGTTCACTCCTTCGACTCTGTCGAAAGAGGAACAGACGCAAGAGATGCAGTGGTTTATCGATGCTGCTAAGCCTTTCCAAGGTATGGAAATCAATGTTGCTTCTGAGACCATCACGACGCACGAGTACGAAGCGAAAGTGTTAGCAAAAGCTTTCTACGAAATCACAGGTATCAAGGTTAACCACGACCTTATTCAGGAAGGTGACGTAGTAGAGAAGTTACAGACTCAGATGCAGACTGGCCGTAATATTTACGATGGCTACATTAACGATTCCGACTTGATTGGTACTCACGTTCGTTACGGTAAAGTTGTACCTATTTCAGACTTCATTGAAGGTGAAGGGAAGAGCGTAACCAACCCATATCTAGACCTGCCAGACTTTATCGGTCTGGACTTCACAACAGGTCCGGATGGTAAGCTTTACCAACTACCGGATCAGCAGTTTGCTAACCTGTACTGGTTCCGTGCAGACTGGTTTGAACGTGAAGATCTTAAAGCGAAATTCAAAAAAGAGTACGGCTATGAGCTGGGTGTACCACTAAACTGGTCTGCTTATGAAGATATCGCTGAGTTCTTTACCGATAAAGTAAAAACTATCGATGGAGAGCCTGTTTACGGTCACATGGACTACGGTAAGAAAGATCCTTCACTAGGCTGGCGTTTCACCGACTCATGGTTCTCTATGGCTGGTGCTGGCGATAAGGGTATTCCAAACGGTCTGCCAGTAGACGAGTGGGGCATCCGTATTGAAGGCTGTAAACCTGTTGGTTCAGATGTCGCTCGTGGCGGTGCTACCAATGGTCCGGCAGCGGTATATGCGACAACCAAATACGTTGACTGGCTCAAGCAGTACGCGCCACCAGAAGCTCAGGGTATGACGTTTGGTGAAGCAGGTCCGGTTCCGGCTCAAGGTTCTATCGCTCAGCAAATCTTCTGGTACACCGCCTTTACTGCTGACATGACTAAGCCAGGACTACCGGTCGTAAACGCAGACGGTACGCCTAAGTGGCGTATGGCTCCATCTCCACGTGGTCCTTACTGGGAAGATGGTATGAAGCTTGGTTACCAAGACGCGGGTTCTTGGACATTCCTTAACAGCACGCCGCTTGATCGTCGTCAGGCAGCCTGGCTATATGCTCAGTTTGTGGTCTCTAAATCAGTCAGTCTGAAGAAAACTCTGGTTGGCCTAACGCCAATTCGTGAGTCAGACATCAACTCTGACGCGATGACGGAAGCGGCACCAAAACTGGGTGGTTTGGTTGAGTTCTACCGCAGTGATGCACGTAAACAGTGGACGCCAACGGGTACTAACGTTCCAGATTATCCGAAGCTAGCTCAGCTATGGTGGCAATACGTTTCTGAAGCGGCAAGTGGCGAGAAAACACCTCAGGAAGCTTTGGATGGCCTGGCGAAAGCACAAGACCGTGTACTTCAACGTCTGGAACGTAGTGGTGCGCAAGGTGAGTGTGGTCCTCAGCTAAATCCTAAGAAAGATCCAGATTACTGGCTATCTAAACTGGGGGCGCCAAAAGCGAAGCTGGCTAACGAAAAGCCACAGGGTAAAACTATCGCTTATAAAGATCTCATCGCTCAATAATAGGTTTTCAAACACCTAATTGATGATTTCTCCCTCCTACCCGCTCTCGTCTGTCTAAGGCTTGAGCGGGTATTTTGATTCGAGCCAAATCATACGCTTATATCACTCTTCAAATTTAGCAGCATGTGCTAGTCTCACCCTAGTTGCGGCAATAATAGTGTGAGTGCATTTTGTTTACTGTCTACCATTCCAACCAAGTGGATGTTTTAAAGTCCTTGCTTGTTGAGCTTGTACGGCTCAACCCATTAGCCAATCCATTTGAACAAGAGCAGATCCTGGTTCAGAGCCCGGGTATGTCTCAGTGGCTTAAAATGGAGTTAGCCAAAGAGTTTGGAGTGGCGGCAAGCATTGAATTTCCGCTCCCGGCGACCTTTATCTGGAACATGTTCACTGAGGTTCTGCCAGATGTGCCGAAACGAAGTGCCTTCAATAAAGAGTCAATGACCTGGAAGTTGATGCACATCCTGCCGGGGTTATTGGATCAGCCACAATTTGAACCGCTTAAACACTATCTTGAACAAGACGAAGACAGCTCTAAGCTCTATCAGCTGTCGGAGAAAATTGCCGATATTTTCGATGGTTATCTGGTTTACCGACCAGAGTGGATTGCCAGTTGGGAAGCGGGACAAACCGTTCTGGAGCTAGAAGATGAGCACCCATGGCAGCCGATCTTATGGCAGGCACTTTATGATCATACCGTCGCGCTAGGTCAGTCACCGTATCATCGTGCCAACCTGTACGAGCACTTTATCGATACGCTGGAAAGCAGCCAGGCGAACTTTGACCATCTCCCTAAGCGACTGTTTGTGTTTGGTATCACGTCTTTACCTCCACGCTATATGGATGCGTTAAAAGCGATCGGTGAACACATTGATGTTCACTTGATGTTTACCAACCCATGTCGTTACTACTGGGGGGAAGTGCGGGACAGAAAGTTCTTAGCTCGCTTAGCAGCCAAACACCGTAAACATGTGGTGTGGAATCAGGATCATTCTGAGCAGCATGGCGAAAGCGAACAGCTCAAAGGCAGTTTAGAAGACAACGTCATTGATGAACTGCATACCGACGCAGTTGGCAACAGTTTACTGGCCTCTATGGGTAAGTTGGGACGCGATAACATGTATTTGTTGTCACAGCTTGAGTCGAATGAGATTGAAGCGTTTGTTGATGTAGAGCGCGATAGCCTGCTCCATCAACTGCAAGCGGATATCCTTAATCTGGAAGAGCATCAGGATGATCACCAACTCGATAGCAGCAGCCATAAACAGGTTGTTTTAGCCGACGATAAATCGCTGACACTGCATGCCTGCCATAGCCCGATGCGTGAAGTGGAAGTGCTACATGATCAGCTATTGTCGATGTTTGATGCCGATCCATCGCTCAAGCCGCGCGATATTATCGTTATGGTGTCTGACATCAATGCCTACAGCCCTGCGATTCAGGCGGTATTTGGTAACGCGCCCGGTGAGCGTTTCATTCCTTACTCGATTTCTGACCGCACGGCTGATCAGGAAAGCCCAATCCTCAATGCCTTTATGCAGTTAGTCAACTTACCCAATACCCGTTGTCTGGCCTCTGAGCTACTTGAACTACTTGAAACTCCTGCGGTGTTAGCTCGATTTGAACTGACTGAAGATGAATTCATTCTGGCTAAGCAGTGGGTCGAAGAGTCCGGCATTCGCTGGGGATTAAACTCGTCGACCAGCCAAGAGTTTGAGCTCCCGGCAACTGAGCAAAATACCTGGCAGTTTGGCATTGAGCGTATGCTGCTTGGTTATGCGATGCCGCATAGTGCCGGTCTGTTTGAGTCTAACTCAGGCGCATTGGCTCCTTATAATGAAGTTCAGGGAATGGGCGCCGAACTGGCGGGTAAACTGGCGCACTTTATTGAGACCATCAGCGATTATCGCCAAAAGCTACAACTGATTCAGTCAATTGATAGCTGGAGAGAAGTGCTGACAGTATTGCTTGATGACTTTTTCTCAGTAGAACTGGAAGGTGAGGCAGCGCTGAAATCGATTCGCGATACCTTAGCTAATCTAAAAGAACAACTTACAGATGCTGCCTTTGAGCAGAACCTGGCGCCCGCGATTATCGCTCAGTATCTACATAACAAACTGGCAGGTACTCGCGTTAGTCAGCGATTCTTAGCTGGGCAGGTCAACTTCTGTACCCTGATGCCGATGCGTTCGATTCCATTCAGAGCGGTCTGTTTGCTGGGTATGAACGACGGTATTTATCCGCGTTCAGTGCCACCAGAAGGCTTTGACCTGATGAACGGACGTGCCAAGCCCGGTGATCGTTCTCGTCGCGATGATGACCGCTACCTGTTTTTGGAAGCAATGTTGTCAGCACAACAAACCTTGTATATCAGTTACGTTGGCCGCTCAATTCAGGATAACACCGAAAGGGTACCGTCAGTATTGGTGTCAGAGTTGATGGAATACTGTCAGCAGAACTACTGTTTGCAGGGGGATGAGTCGCTGCCAAGTGATGATTCGGGCAATAAATTGCTACGCCAGTTGGTCAACAGCCATTCAATGGTGCCGTTTAGCGCCAACGCATTTATCGGCAAGCAGCCGAGTTATGCCAAAGAGTGGTTACCAGCGGCAAACAGGCAAGGGCAGAGTGGTGGAGAATTTAATCGTCAGCTTCAGGATTACCTACTGGATGCCACTTATCCCCTTGAGCTGGATTTGGTTGAATTACAACGTTTCTGGCGCTTGCCAGTGCAGTATTTCTTTAACCGTCGTTTAAAAGTGATGTTCGAGCCGCCACTACCGGTCATGGAAGACGATGAGCCGTTCGTTCTGGATGGACTGGAAAGCTACCAGATGCGCGATGGCTTGCTAGATAGCTTACTGAAACACAGATTGTCAGGCTCACAGGATACCAAAGCGATCATAAAGACATTTGTTGAGCAGCAGCGTGCGCAAGGAAAACTGCCTGTTGGTGCCTTCGGTGACATCGAGTTTGAGACCAATCGGGTTCAGGCTGAAGAGCTGGTCGAGAAGCTGACCTTCTTATGTGGAACCGAGAGTGACGATCTCGAAATCAAACTGACTTTTGATGTGCTGGGTTCCGATAAGCTGGTTAACCTGACGGGTTGGCTGACACAGAATTACCAATCCGGCCTAATCCGTTTCCGCAGCGGTAAGATACGCGCGCAGGACTACTTATCTGCCTGGATTGATCATCTGGCAATGTCTGCAATGTCGGTGAGCAAGCCAACTCATATGATTGGCTATGACCGTAAAGAGGGCGTAGTACACCTGGTCTATCCGGCAATTGCTGATTCGGAACATGCAAAGCATCTGCTGGCTGAACTGGTGCGTCTGTTTTATCAGGGGATGACTGAGCCACTATGCTATTTTCCTAAGACCTCACTGGCTTGCGTTGAAGCTGGCTTCAGCCGGGGTAAGTGGGTCGATGATGAAGAGAAGTCTCTGAAGAAGATGGCAGACACCTTCAATGATAGCTATATGGCGACGGGCGAAGGGGCTAATCCGTATATCGCTCGAATCTGGCCTAACTGGAATGATGAGCTCGCAGCTCAGGTGCGTACTATTTCTGCGTTAGTGCTTCAGGCGCCACGTTTAGCGGCGACAGACAGTGAAGATATGCAGTAGTCGGGATGGTAAGAGAAGTAGGTGGCCGCCAGTAAATCATTATAGTGTAGGGCGTTCGCTGTACGGCCACAGGTCAGAGGGACCATGATTCTTTTGGTTTGTTGCAAGTGCGGTTAGCTGTCGTTAGCCACCGTTGCTCAACACATGGCGCGCATACTAACGGTTAGAACGATGTTCTGCCGTGAGAAAGATCTCATAAAGTCCTAACTATTTAGGCGTTTAGAGTAATTACAATCGTTTTTAAGTCTGGATCACATTTGGATCTTGGGTTTTAAGTAGAAAGGTAGAAATTTTATGACAGCAACGTCAATGGTGACTCCGCTCAATGCCATGACTTTTCCTCTGCATGGTGCTCGACTGATTGAAGCATCGGCGGGTACAGGTAAGACATTTACCATCGCTGGCTTATACCTAAGATTGCTTTTGGGTCACGGTAGTCCGGAAACCAAACACCAAGTTCCCTTGACTGTCGATCAGATTCTGGTCGTGACCTTTACTGAAGCAGCGACCGCAGAACTGCGCGACCGGATTCGTGCACGTATTCATGATGCTCGGCTGGCATTTGCGCGTGGGCAGAGTGGTGATCCAGTCATCCAGCCACTACTGGAAGAGGTGAGTGATCATAAGCAAGCTGCGGATATTCTCCTTCAGGCGGAAAGACAGATGGATGAAGCCGCTGTCTACACGATCCACGGTTTCTGTCAGCGTATGCTGACGCAAAATGCCTTCGAATCAGGCAGTCGTTTTAACAATGAATTTGTTACCGATGAGAGTCATCTCAAGGCTCAGGTGGTCGCGGATTACTGGCGACGTAATTTCTACCCATTACCGCTAAATCTGGCTGGTGAAGTTCGCCGTATCTGGAATGCGCCGTCTGACTTGTTGCGTGAAATTTCTAATTATCTGACTGGTTCGCCACTGAGCCTTTCAGTTGCGGCTATGAGTGGCAGTTTGGCTGACCTGCATCAGCAAAATCTTGAGCGTATTGATGCATTAAAGCAGCTATGGCGTAGCCATCAGGACGACCTGTTTGCAGTGATTAATGACTCAGACGTTAACAAGCGCAGCTACACCAAAAAGTCACTGCCAGCCTGGTTAGAGGAAGTAAACCTCTGGGCGGCGACTGAAACCACAGGCTATGATTATCCGGACAAGCTGGAGCGATTTTCCCAGCAGGTACTGTTTGATAAGACGCCGAAAGGTACAGCGCCACAGCACCCAATGTTCGTCGCGATTGAAGAATTCCTCGCTAACCCGATCAGTCTTAAAGCGCCAATTCTTGCTCATGCCATTGAGCACTGTAGAGCCATGTTGGCGAAAGCCAAGCAGCAAAAACAGTGGCTATCGTTTGATGACCTGCTGACCAATCTTTCAGCGGCGATTGATGGTGATGAATCTGAGCTGCTGGCTGAACGTATCCGAACCCTGTATCCGGTTGCGATGATCGATGAATTCCAGGATACCGACCCTCTTCAGTACAGCATTTTTAGCCGTATCTACCTTGAGCATCCGCAGTGCGGCTTGTTTATGATTGGCGACCCTAAGCAGGCGATTTACGGTTTCCGCGGTGCAGATATTTTTACCTATATTAAGGCGCGTAAGCAGGTCTCATCACACTTTACTCTCGGTACCAACTGGCGTTCGAGTGCCGATATGGTTGCCGCGGTTAACCAGATTTTTGAGCTGCCAGACAGCCCTTTTATCTATGATCAGGACATTCCATTTCTTCCGGTTAACCATAGTCCAAACGCTCTACAGCGCGTTTGGACTATCGGTGGTCAAAAACAACCTGCTCTGACTTACTGGTTGCAAGACGCAGAAGATAAACCGCTGCCAAAAGGTGAATACCTGCAGGCGATGGCGAAAGCGAGTGCTGACCAAATCCAGACGATCCTGGCTGCAGCGCAAGATCAACAAGCCTATTTTGAAAATGGCGAAAACAAGCATGTGATACAGGCTGGGGATATAGCCGTTCTGGTACGTACTGGTAGTGAAGGTCGTATGGTTAAAGAGGCGCTCGCTAAGCAGGGGATTGCCAGTGTTTATCTCTCCAACCGAGACAGTGTTTTCACTTCGCTGGTGGCACAGGATATTCAGCGTTTACTTCAGGCGGTACTGACGCCAGAAAATGACCGCGCCTTACGTGCCAGCCTGGCTTCTGAGATATTTGCGCTTGATGCAGGAACACTCGACAAACTCAACAATGATGAGAACGAGTGGGAAAGCGCGATTAACGAATTTAAAGAGTATCGCAAGCTATGGACACAGCGAGGTGTGCTGCCAATGTTGCGCAGTGTGATGAGCAAGCGACACATCGCCGAGCGTCTGTTGGAAGAAGAGGCCGGTGAGCGCAATCTGACGGATTTAATGCACATTGGTGAGTTACTGCAGCAAGCGAGTCAGGACGTTGAAAGTGACCATGGTCTGCTACGTTGGCTGGCTCAGGCAATTAGTGATGCGCAAAACGGACTCGGTGGCAGTGAAGACCAGATTCAACGTTTGGAATCAGAACGTAATCTGGTGCAAATCGTTACTATCCATAAATCAAAAGGTCTTGAGTATGACCTGGTCTTTTTGCCATTTGTTCTCAGCTATCGCGAAGCCAGTGAGGCGAAATACTACGATGCGGCTCAGGACCAGACGATTCTTGATATTGCCCGGCAGGATGCTTCACTTGCACAGGCTGACAAAGAGCGTTTAGCGGAAGACTTACGTTTGATCTACGTAGCGCTGACCCGTGCTGTTTATGGCTGTTATGTAGGTGCAGCACCACTACGTAACGGACGTTCAACCAAAGAGCCTACTGGCGTCCATCACAGTGCTATGGGCTACCTGCTGCAAAATGGCCAGCAGGGTGGAATTAACGACTTAACTCTAGCGGTTCAAAAACATGTTGATGGCCTGAGTAGTGTTGCGATCTCCGATCTGCCTGAAACACATCAACAGCCATTGGTGTTACAGCAAGAGTCGCAGCAGCAACTTATTGCCAGTGAACTGAGCAATGAAATCGATCGTAACTGGCGCATTACCAGTTATTCAGGGCTGATTAAGCAAGGCTCACATCACAGTGATGAAGCTTACACCGACCTGATGCACCTTGATATCGACTCTTCCGATGAAGAGGACCAGGATGAAATGGTTGAACCGGAAATGTCGATTTTCACTTTCCCTCGCGGTGCCAGACCCGGCACCTTTCTGCATACCCTATTTGAAGAGGTGGAGTTTACTCAGCCTGCAACCAGCGAAGAAAATAGCACCATCATCATCCAGCTACTGGAAAGTGAGCAGTTAGATATCAATTGGTTGCCAGTGCTCCAGCAACTTATCGATACAGTACTGGCGACCCCTTTAGATGGTAAGTCATTGCTGTTAAACCAGAAAGGCCCAAGCCAGCGACTGGTTGAAATGGAGTTTTTATTGCCGATTGAAGTATTGGCTGCGCCGGCACTTAATCGAGTTATTCAGCGTCATGATCCACTCTCGGCGAAGGCTGGTGACTTAGGTTTCCATACGGTACAAGGCATGCTGAAAGGCTTTATTGATTTGGTGTTTGAGCATCAGGGCAAATACTACGTTTTAGACTGGAAATCGAATCACTTAGGCGATGAGGTGAGCTTTTATCATGGGCAAGCACTGAAAAATGCGATGGCCGATCACCGTTATGATCTTCAGTATCAGATTTATGCTCTGGCATTGCACCGCTTCTTACGCAGTCGCATTGCTGACTATGACTACCAGCAACATTTTGGTGGTGTTTACTACCTGTTCTTACGTGGCATGGATGGTGCCAGTGATCATGGGGTATTTTCTGCGAAACCGAGTTTGGAGTTTTTAACGGATATGGACAAGTTGATCGATGGTGAGCCTATCGATGCCAAACACAATAGTGCAGGCCAGATGGAGTTACTGTAATCATGGCAAATCTAATTCAAACGCTTAAACAGTTAGCGCTTAAAGGTAACATCAGACAGCTTGATTATCAGTTCGCGCGTTTTATTGAGTCACAATCAGGTGACGAACAGATCGCGTTTATTGCTGGCGTAGTCAGTAGTGAATTAGGCAAAGGACATATCTGTTTACCTCTCAATGATAGGCAGGGCCAGCCAGTCGATCTTAGTGCCAGACTTGGGCTTTTTGGCGAAGCGGCCATCGAACTAAACCAAACGCTGGTGAGTATTGATTGGCATCAGCGACTCAACGATGCACATTTAGTCGGTAGCGGTGGCGAAGCACTGCCACTTATTTATGATGGACAGCGACTTTATTTACACCGCTATTGGCACTATGAAGTGGCGTTGTCTGAGAGGCTCAATAGCTTTGGGTCACCTATGATCCAAAAGCCAGCTGAAGTGCAAAAACTGGCTCAGTTACTGGATCATCTTTTTGCGCGCAACTATCGCTATCTATTTGAAGATATTATTAAATTATCACAAGTGTCAGAGTCTAATTCCGGTCTTCGTCAGCGTCTGGTCTGCGACCATCTGGATGTGGTTGACGAGGAAAATCTGGATTGGCCTGCCATAGACCAAAAGCTCACTTCAGCAAAAAGTATCACGGATTTGTCGGTGCTCGATGAGCTTGTACCATTGGCTGCCTGTGTTAACTGGCAAAAGGTTGCGGCAGCGGTTGCATTGAGTAAACGCTTTGCTGTGATTTCAGGTGGACCGGGAACTGGTAAAACAACAACAGTAACCAAACTGCTTGCAGCACTGATCGAACAGGCGCAAAGCAATAATGAATATCCAACCATCAAGTTGGTTGCCCCAACGGGTAAAGCCGCAGCTCGTTTGACCGAGTCGATTGGTAAAGCGGTTGCCGGGCTACCCGTATCAACGGAGCTAAAACAGGCTATCCCTACGGATGCCAGTACTCTTCATCGTCTGTTAGGTGCTATCCCTAACAGTGCTGAATTCAGACACAATCAAGATAATCCGCTTCACTTAGATATTCTTGTTGTCGATGAGGCGTCGATGGTCGATCTGCCTATGATGTACAAATTGATTGATGCATTACCTAAACATGCTCGTTTGATTTTACTCGGCGATAAAGATCAGCTCGCCTCAGTAGAGGCGGGGGCGGTACTGGGTGATATCTGCTCTTTTAACACGCTTGGCTTTAGTCAGGCACAGGCGACCCAGATAGCCCGTTTAACGGGTTATTCCACCCTTGCACATGCGACCAATCTACAGCCGTCTATTGCTGATAGTTTATGTATGCTGAAGAAGAGTTACCGTTTTGATGCTCGCTCTGGTATTGGTCAGCTGTCTCAGGCAGTCAACTCAGGCTCGGCACAGAAGGTCGATTGGGTATGGCAAAAAGAGTTCGCTGATATTGCTAAATATTCCATTGATAGCCAGAACTACAGTCAGTTGATTCAATCCTTAGTCGCTGAATACAGCCATTACCTGAAAAGGATCAATATTTTCCAGCGTGACGCGGAGACGGATGTTGCTGAGAGTGCATCACAGAAAGCTAAGGCCGTGCTGGATCTGTTTTCGCGCTGCCGATTGCTGTGTGCGATTCGTGAAGGGGACTTTGGGGTAAAAGGTCTTAACCAGCGTGTCGAGAGAGCATTAGCAGCCCGCAAACTGATTCAGGTTCAAGAGGAGCTTTGGTATCACGGCAGACCAGTGATGGTAACGCGCAATGACCACTCTCTTGGCTTGTACAACGGTGATATTGGTATCTGTATGCTTGATGAGTCGGACAGCCAGCCGAGACTGAAAGTCTTCTTTGAACTGCCTGATGGAAGCGTTAAGTCAGTATTGCCGAGCCGAGTTCCTGAACATGAAACTGCCTATGCGATGACGATTCATAAATCGCAGGGTAGTGAGTTTGAGCACACTTTAATGATTCTGCCGCCAGAGTTTACGCCGATTCTGACCCGAGAGCTGATATATACCGGGATAACTCGAGCAAAGAAACGGTTGAGCTTATATGTTGATGAGCGAGTGATGAAGCGAGGAATTAAGGTTCGAACTGAACGAGCGAGTGGTTTAGTGGAGCGTCTACAGGCGAGCGGATAACCTTCCGTGGTTATCTAATTAAGCTGTTTAAAGTGCTTTGGTAAAAGAAATACTGCGGATGCGGTACTTTTTTTGATAGTTCAGAATGAACGCTTTTAAGCCTTCTGTAACTGGAAATACGCAATGAACATCTAGGTCTTCTAGTAGTTCATTGTCTGCCATATCCCAGAAACTCTGCACAGAGTTACAGATAATTTTTTTCATCGATAGTTTGCTCTAAGTGACGTAGTGAGTTACCTCAAGCAATCCTTGCGACTTAACTTGCGTGCAAATTAAGCGAATAAGTGAATCCTATCTAGCTCCCATTTATTTGGGAGCTCGAATTTTAACCAAAGCGACGAATGAAATAAAGTGAATATTGTAGGAAAATTCACCAGCTGAATAGCAAGTTTGAGAATATCAACACCTTACAGTTCAAGAGAAAGGATCTTAGATTTCCTTTGGTAGTTGTAGAGGTTCTGCTTGTGAGATGGCAGGAAATCAACCTTCATTTCGTGGAAGCCCTGCTCCCTGAACCAGTGCAGACTATGAGTAGTCAGAACGAAGATATGCTCAATCCCCTGGGCTTTTGACTGTAATCTCATATGGTTAAGTAGCAGCAAGCCGCGGTTACCATCGCGATATTCAGGATGGATTGCCACGCAGGCCATTTCAGCCATTCTCTCTTCAGGGTAGGGATAGAGTGCGGCACAACCGATGATCAGGCCATCTTTCTCTATGATGGTGAACTGATGAATCTCTTGTTCAAGCTGCTCACGAGAGCGACGGACCAGCACTCCCTGCTCCTCTAGCGGACGTATCAAATCCAAAATACCACCGATGTCATCGATGTCAGCAACTCTGACTTGCTCCGCACTCGCTTCAACAACCTGTGTACCGATACCATCAAGAGAGAAGAGTTCCTGGATCAGAGCTCCATCAACCTTATAGCTGACCAAGTGGCTACGTGGAACACCAGCACGACAAGCTGCTGTTGCTGCGCGTAAGAAACGCAAGGTTCCTGAGGAAGTATCGCTACCTTCGCCACGCTCATTTTCCATCCGCGACAAAATGCGCTCAGCATCTTTAGGAAACAGTTCGGCTACCGCGTCTCCGTTCTCATCAATGATGCCTTGTTCAGAACAGAAGCCGATCAGCTTATCGGCATTTAATTTTATCGCTACTTGGGTCGCCACTTCTTCAGAGAGAAGGTTGAAAGATTCTCCGGTGACAGAACTGGCGATTGGGCCGAGTAATACAATCGACCCCTGATCAAGCATGCGGTTAATACCCTGGGCGTCGATACGTCTTATGCGTCCGCTGTGGCAATAGTCGATGCCATCATCGACCCCGAGAGGTTGTGAAATGACGAAGTTGCCGCTGACTACATTGAGTTGAGTACCCGCCATCGGAGTATTACTCAGGCTCATTGAAAGCTGGGCAGTAATGCTAAGTTGTAATTGGCCTGCAGCCTGCATCACGTAGTTTAGTGAAGTTTCGTCGGTGACCCGGATGCCTTTATGGTATGGGGTGTTATGGTTGTTTTGCTCAAGAAGATTGTTGATCTGAGGTCGCGCTCCATGAACCAGAACAATTTTAACGCCCAAGCTATGCAACAGAGCGAGATCGCTGATAATATTGGCAAAATTTCCATCGGCCACGGCCTCGCCACCAAGCATTATGACCATGGTTTTATCGCGGTGAGCATTGACGTAGGGGGCGGACTGTCTGAACCCCTTAACCAGAGCGGTACTTCGAATCTTCACAATATCTTCCGTAATGAATTTATATACACTGATATTGCAATTTTATTCCAGTGTCAGCAAGTGTTTTTTAGCGTCTGAGACTTTGATTTCAGGTTGTAGAGTTAGTGCTTGGGCCTATTTAGACTTATGCATATCTCACCGAAAAAAGCCTGCGAACAATATCAGGTTCGCAGTCGTTGATATTTTGAACAACAATTACAGAGTGGATTCCGTACCAGTAATGGACAGGTAACAAAGAAAGTGACTAGTGTAAGCAAGGGTAAGAAGAAGTTCATAGAGCGTGGTATTTTATTGTTATCTATCGCTGCCGCAGTAGGCGCGGTGATGTTGGCGAGTACTCTTTATGATTACTATCTTGAGAAAAAATACCCTAACTCCAGCCTTTACGGGACCTGGACTGAACAAGATGTAGCGACTTATGCTGCTGAAGAGTTTGTTCTGACCCCTTCAGGAGTCGCTATCAATGGTGGTATTGTCGACACTCGCTATAGTTGGAATGGCACATACCTTGAATTTCAGGTCGGGAACAAGACGCGCCGCTTTAAAGTGTTGAATGAAGAGCTGACTGAGATACAGCTTATCTCTGAGCCGCACTACCAGCCTGTGTATCGATTGTCAGAAAACTATAAAAATAACATTCCCTAACGACTGGCTAATTGCGTATTTCAGTCAAGTTTGTCATGCTCTTAGCATCGCTTGAAAGGAATAAAATTAGTGTTCAAAAAATATCTTCCTCTTGCTGCAGCCAGCGTGTTGTTTGGCTGTGCGCAACCTACTGACCGTGCTCAGCAGTATGTCGATGACGAATTTAACTCAATATTGAATAAATCGTCACTTGTCGAATCGAATAAGCCGCGCGACTACACTGAGTTTCATCGTCAGGCTGAATTGGTTGTCGATAACTCGCCTTCGATGGCAACCACTTACCAACCGCTGTACGACCAACTTAATGAGTGGGTACTGCAAAGTGGTGACCCGAGTGAATTGGCTAACTTTGGCATCCAGGCTGCTCAGCTAGGCGGTGGTGATAAGCAGGGTAATGTGCTGTTCACTGGTTACTTTTCTCCGGTGATGGAGCTTCGTCACCAGCCAAACGAGAAATTCAAGTATCCGGTTTATGGTAAACCTGCCTGTGAAAGTGATTGCCCTACTCGAGCACAGATCTACGATGGAGCACTAGATGGCCAGGGGTTAGAGCTCGGCTATGCTGCCAATATGATTGACCCGTTTTTGATGGAAGTGCAGGGCAGTGGCTTTGTGCATTTTGAAGATGACGATACGTTGGAATACTTTGCTTACGGCGGCAAAAATAATAAAGCTTATGTGAGCATTGGTCGTGTTTTGATAGAGCGCGAGCTGGTATCTCGCGAGAAAATGTCGATGAAGGCAATCAAAGAGTGGGTAATGGAAAATGACGAAGTTACCGTCCGCGAGTTGCTTGAGCAAAACCCATCATTCGTCTTCTTCGAGCCGCGAGCAGATGCACCTGTAACTGGTTCTGCGGGTATTCCATTGCTGCCAATGGCCTCTGTAGCGGGTGATCGGACGATTTTCCCAATGGGTACCCCGATTCTTGCGGAAGTTCCGCTACTTAATCCAGATGGCACATGGAGTGGAGCACACCAGTTACGTCTGCTGATCGTGCTTGATACCGGTGGTGCAGTAAAACAGAACCACCTCGACCTATACCACGGCATGGGACCAAGAGCTGGAACAGAGGCGGGTCACTACAAACACTTTGGCCGTGTGTGGAAGTTAGGTTTAGAGAACTCAACCACTCAGGCGCCTTGGGCATTGCCACCAGAAAAGCTACAATAGACTCACTAGGACAAGCGTCCTTAATCTAGACTTTTTACTTAAGAGTGCGTATAAATCGCACTCTTTGTTTTTGTACCAAGCGGAAAACCAATATGCGCGAACTCGATACTCCAGCTTCTGATAATTACAACCAACGTTTTGGTGGCACTCGCCGTCTTTACGGTAACAGTGAAGTTGAGATTTTGCGTGCTGCGCACGTCTGTGTCATCGGTATTGGTGGTGTAGGTTCGTGGGCTGTTGAAGCGCTGGCTCGAACAGGTATTGGTGAGTTGACTCTTATCGATATGGATGACGTGTGCGTGACTAACATTAACCGCCAAATTCATGCTATGTCGGGCACTGTCGGACAGAGCAAAATTGAGGTGATGGCAGAGCGCGTTAAGCTGATCAACCCTGAGTGTAAGGTCAATCTTATCGACGACTTTATCACCGCAGAAAACCAGCATGAGTACTTAAGCAAAGAGTATGATTACGTTCTTGATGCTATCGATAGCGTGAAAGCAAAAGCCGCACTACTGGCTTACTGCCGCAGTAATAAAATCAAAGTCATTACCACAGGTGGGGCTGGTGGTCAGGTTGATCCAACCCAGATTAAGGTTGCTGATTTGACTAAAACGATTCAGGACCCACTCGCGAAAAAGATCAAAGATACGTTACGTCGACACCATAACTTCCCGACCAACCCTGCGCGTAAGTTTGGTATTGAATGTGTCTTTTCTACTGAACAGCTAAAGTATCCGCAACCAGACGGTAGCGTATGTGGTGTCAAATCCACGGCTGAGGGTCCTAAACGTATGGACTGTGCGAGTGGTTTTGGCGCGGCAACGGTAGTTACCGCAACCTTCGGCTTTGTTGCCGTATCGCGAATTGTTGAAAAACTTATCCAAAAATACAGCAAGTAACTGATGGAGCTCTCTATGTCGTCGTTTCCTCAATCTCCGTTTGGCCAAGATATTAGCGTTGAAGATATCATTGCGACTATGCAAGGCTTTAAAGGCTGGGAAGACCGCTATCGTCAGGTAATCCAGTGGGGTAAAAAACTACCTCAGATGCCAGAAGAGCTAAAGTCGCAACAAGTGACAGTAGCAGGCTGTGAGAGTCAGGTTTGGCTGGTTAGCGAACTGGTGGAAGGCAAGTGGTATTTCTGTGCTGACTCAGATGCACGTATTGTTCGTGGTCTGATTGCACTTGTGCTGGCTGCATTCGATGGCAAAACAACTCAGGAAATCGCTAGCTTTGATACTGATAGCTATTTTGAACAGCTAGGTCTGATTGCTCACCTTAGCCCTTCCAGAGGCAATGGCCTTAAAGCGATTGTTGAGCAGATAAAGCAAGTCGCCGACTAATTTTTTCCTCTTCAGCCCGTCAGAAAGACGGGTTGATTATTATTGTTTAAAATTTAATCACTGCGATATTAACGCCTTAATAAATACGTGGCTTTACAACGCTTGTTGTCACTGCGTAAAGGCTGTACAATTCGCGCCCTTAATTAATGTTCCGTCGTTTGAGAGGCCACATGACCACTGAAAAAATCAATCTACTCGACTTTGATCGTCAAGGTATGCGTAAGTTTTTTGCTGACCAGCTCGGTGAAAAAGCATTCCGTGCAGATCAGGTAATGAAGTGGATCTACCATTTCGGTGTCGATAACTTCGATGACATGACCAACATTAACAAGAAGCTACGTGAGAAACTTCAGCACCGTTGCGAGATTAAAGCACCGACTGTTGCTGAAGCTCAGCACTCGTCAGATGGCACCATTAAATGGGCTATGAAGGTGGGTGATCAGGACGTAGAAACGGTTTACATCCCTGAGGAAGACCGTGCAACGCTATGTGTGTCGTCTCAAGTAGGCTGTGCACTAGAGTGTAAGTTCTGTTCGACTGCGCAACAGGGCTTCAACCGTAACCTGAAAGTGTCGGAAATCATTGGCCAGGTTTGGCGTGCTGCACGTGAAATCGGTTTGCAGAAAGAGACGGGCCGTCGTCCTATCACTAATATCGTTATGATGGGTATGGGTGAGCCTCTTCTGAACATGAAGAACTTGATCCCTGCACTTGAGATTATGCTTGATGACTTAGGTTTCGGTCTGTCAAAGCGTCGCGTAACGGTTTCTACATCGGGTGTGGTTTCTGGTCTTGATCAGATGACTGGTAAGATTGATGTCGCTCTCGCTATTTCTCTTCACGCTCCTAACGATAAGCTTCGCAGCGAAATCATGCCGATTAACGATCGCTGGGATATTCAGGACTTTTTAGCTTCAGTTCGTCGTTACATTGCCTCTTCAAACGCTAACCGCGGCAAAGTAACAGTAGAATACGTGCTGCTTGACCATGTGAATGATGATATGGACCACGCGCGTGAACTGGCTGAGCTGATGAAAGATACGCCATGTAAGATCAACCTGATACCGTTTAACCCGTATCCAGGTTCACCTTACAAGAAACCAAGTAACTCTCGTATCGACCGCTTCCAGAAGACACTGATGCAATATGAGCACACAGTAACGGTACGTAAAACTCGTGGCGATGATATCGACGCCGCATGTGGTCAGTTAGTGGGTGATGTTATCGACCGTACTAAACGTACTGCGATGAATAAAGCCGCTAAAGGCGAGACAATCGAAGTTAAAGCGGTTTCATAACCTTTTGCCTAATTTTGCTAAAGCCAGAGTCCAACTCTGGCTTTTTTGTTACATCGTGTAGCGATCTTTCTGTCAAAATAACGAAAAACCTTGAGCTGCTTGTAAAATATGCACTTTCTCTGTGTTGTTTCATCTATGATATCTATTAGAATTAAAGGTTAACGCTTTCGGGGTATTCCTCTGTCTATTTAGTGGAGCGTGAATTTTTATAAATGAGGCTTAAACCTCGAATTATTTCCGAGTCTGGTTTTCTCGCATACAACGAAAAATAAATAACTAAGTTGCGAATAAACGAGGCACGATCAAGAAGAGAATTATTAGAATCATGACTGCAGAACAACAAACTCAAGCTAGCGAAGAAAACGTAGATAAAGTACAAGCTGGCACACTGCTTAAAAACAAACGCGAACAACTTGGTTTATCTCAAAAGCAAATTGCTGACCGTCTGCGTTTACGCCTCTCCATAATCGAAAACATTGAAGACAACAATTTTGCTTCTGATCAGGTCGCTACCTTTACCCGTGGCTACCTGCGCTCTTACGCAAAAGCGGTAGGTCTGGAAGAGTCTGAAGTTCTTTGTGCTTTGGATGGATGTGATGAGACTAAACCTGAAGCGCAGGAGATGAAGAGTTTCTCGCGTAAAACTAAGCGCGAGGCGCATGATAGTCGTATTATGACCCTGACTTGGGGAATTTTTGCCGTAATTATCGGTATTTCATCGGTATGGTGGTGGCAAAACCAAGAGACCAGCATGGTTGACTTAACCAGTCAAACTGAGCAGGAGCTAGAGCTTGAGCAGCAGGCATCTAGCCAGGAACTCGACTTCACTACTTTAGAAGACGCGCAACCTCAATCTCCGGCTAGTCAGCAAGCAGAGTCTGGCGAAGTCGAGGCTCCTGATTTAGAACCGCAGGTGGCAGAGACACAAACTGAAATCGTTGCCGAGGTTCAGCAGCCTGAAACAGAAAGCCAGCCTCAAGAACCTATTGCAGAAGCAGAGCCTGTTGTTGAAGAAGCTCAAGCGGTTCAACCACAAGCGATTGCTAACTTACTCAAACTCTCTTTCAGTGATGACTGCTGGATTCAGGTTAAAGACTCTTCAGGAAAAACACTCTCAACGGGCGTGAAAAAAGCCGGTCAGACGCTAGAATTGAATGGCGAAATGCCATATAGCGTCATTTTAGGGGCTCCTGAAAACGTTTCAATGACATTAGCGAGTGAACCTGTCGACCTTTCTGGGTATACTTCAGGCAAAGTAGCAAGATTCAACTTACCTTAGAAATTACTATGCAATACGAATCTCCGATCAAACGTCGTCCATCGACTCGTATCTACGTGGGCGATGTACCTATTGGTGACGGTGCACCAATCGCAGTACAGTCAATGACTAACACCAGAACAACAGACGTTGAAGCGACTGTTGCTCAAATTCGCGCACTGGAAAATGTCGGTGCCGATATTGTGCGAGTGTCTGTACCTACTATGGATGCGGCCGAAGCATTCAGACAGATCAAGCAGCAGGTAAATATCCCGTTAGTCGCGGATATTCACTTCGACTACCGAATTGCGCTTAAAGTTGCTGAATATGGCGTCGACTGTTTGCGTATCAACCCGGGTAACATCGGTAACGAAGAGCGTATTCGCTCTGTTGTTGATTGTGCTCGTGACAAAAACATTCCGATTCGTATTGGTGTTAATGGTGGCTCTCTGGAAAAAGATATCCAGATGAAATATGGCGAACCGACGCCAGAGGCCCTGGTTGAATCAGCAATGCGTCATGTCGATATTCTTGATCGTCTTAACTTTGATCAGTTTAAGGTCAGTGTTAAAGCATCAGATGTATTCTTAGCGGTCGATTCGTACCGACTACTGGCGAAGAAAATTGATCAACCGTTGCACTTAGGTATCACTGAAGCGGGTGGTGCTCGTGCTGGTGCTGTTAAGTCTTCTGTTGGTCTTGGTATGCTACTAGCTGAAGGGATTGGCGATACGCTACGTATCTCTTTGGCAGCAAACCCGGTCGAGGAGATCAAGGTTGGCTTCGATATTCTGAAATCGTTACGTATTCGCTCACGCGGCATTAACTTTATTGCGTGTCCAAGCTGCTCTCGTCAAGAGTTCGATGTGATTGGCACTGTTAATGCGTTAGAAGAACGATTAGAAGATATCATTACACCAATGGATGTATCGATCATCGGCTGTGTCGTTAATGGTCCGGGTGAAGCAGAAGTCTCACACCTTGGGCTTGCAGGAAGCAATAAGAAGAGTGCTTTCTACGAAGACGGCAAACGTCAGAAAGAGCGTTTCGACAACGATGATCTCGTCGCTAAACTCGAAGCTAAGATTCGCGCTAAAGCTGCGATTCTAGACGAGCAGCAACGTATCGACATTAAAGTACAAGATTAATCTCAACCTAGATTACGCGAAGTAATTAAAATTACGGTAGATATTGTGGCAAAGAAAATCCAAGCAATTCGAGGCATGAACGACTGCCTTCCAACTCAATCACCACTGTGGCAAAAACTTGAAAACACAGTGAAAAACGTAATCAGCGCATACGGTTACAATGAAGTGCGCATGCCAATCGTTGAGATGACCCATCTATTCAGTCGCGCTATCGGTGAAGTAACCGACGTGGTTGAAAAAGAGATGTACACTTTTGAAGACCGCAATGGTGATAGCCTGACACTGCGCCCAGAGGGTACTGCAGGTTGTGTGCGTTCTTGTATTGAAAACAGCCTGATTGACCGTTCAGAGCAGCGCTTATGGTACATGGGTCCAATGTTCCGTCACGAGCGTCCTCAAAAAGGTCGTTACCGTCAGTTCCATCAATGTGGTGTTGAGGTGTTCGGTCTTGATGGTCCGGATGTAGACGCTGAGCTTATTATGATGACCGCGCGTCTATGGCGCGAGCTGGGTATTGATAAACATGTACGCCTGGAGCTGAACTCTATTGGTTCTCTGGAAGATCGTGCGAACTACCGTACCGCACTGATCGCTTTCCTAGAGCAGCATATCGATATTCTTGATGACGACTGTAAGCGTCGTATGCACACCAATCCGCTGCGCGTTCTTGATACAAAAAATCCAGACGTACAGGCTATTCTTGGTGATGCTCCACGTCTTTCAGACTATCTTGGTGAAGAATCGAAGCAACATTTTGCAGGTCTGTGTGAACTTCTTGACGCTGCAGGTATCGAATACTCAGTTAACCAACGCTTAGTTCGTGGCTTAGATTACTACAACCGCACTGTTTTCGAGTGGATCACTGAAAGCCTGGGTGCTCAGGGTACTGTTTGTGGCGGTGGTCGATACGATGGTCTGGTTGAACAGCTAGGCGGCAAAGCAACACCAGCTGTTGGTTTCGCTATGGGTCTGGAGCGTCTTGTTCTGATGCTTGAAACCCTTGAGCTAACAGAAGTACGTCGCAGTGTCGATGTATACATGGTAACCGCTGGCGAAGGTACAATGTTGGCAGGTATGAAACTGGCAGAGACGCTACGTGAGCAAGTACCTGGCCTGCGTGTAATGAGCCACTTTGGTGGTGGTAACTTCAAGAAGCAGTTTAAGCGTGCAGACAAAGTTGGCGCAGCTGTAGCCTTGGTTCTAGGCGAAAACGAAGTTGCTGATAACACAGTAGTATTGAAAGACCTGATTGGCGGTACGCAAGAGACATACAGCCAAGCAGACGTTATTGCAAAACTATCTGAGCTAGTTTAATCAATTTATCTATTTTCAAAAGTGGTGATGAGAGTCACCACTTTTTTAAGATGTAAGAGGACAGGAAGTGGAACTCTACGATACTGAAGAACAACAAGTAGAAGCGATCAAAGATTGGTGGAAAGAGAACGGCAAAGCAGTCATTTTGGGTGCGGTTGTTGGTCTTGGTGGCCTATTTGGTTGGCGTTACTACCAGGATTCTGTAACAGCGGCTCAAGAAGCTGCTTCTGAAAGCTACACCAAAGCGGTACAAACGCTAGCAGAAAAAGGCGCTTCAGCCGAAGGCGATATTCAAGCATTTATTGATGCCAATAAAGAGACTGAATACGCCGTACTCGCTGCACTACAACTAGCAAAAGTTCAAGTTGAAGCCGGTAATCTGGATGAAGCTTTGGCTCAGTTAGAGTGGGCTAAATCAACCACTAAAGATGCAGCGGTATCTGCGGTACTTAACTACCGTCTGGCTCGTGTAAAAGCAGAGCAGGGTGAGTTCGATGCTGCTGTTTCTGAGCTGGCAAATATTACAGATCAAAGCTGGGCTGGTCGTGTTGCTGAACTGAAAGGTGACATCCTATTGCGTAAAGGTGATGCTCAAGGTGCGTACGCTGCATATACGCAAGCACAGCAATCTGGCGATGCTAGCCAAACGCTACAAATGAAACTGGACGACCTAGCCAAGTAAGGGCATAGCATGAAGAATATGCTGAAAAAGGCGCTGGCAACTGCAATGTTTGTTGGCGCGCTGGCGGGCTGTGCTAGTGAAGAAGATACTGTCATCATGGCGCCTGTTCCTCAAGTGGACAGCGAGTTTACTCCGCAATCTCAGTGGAGCAACTCGGTAAGCGGTGGTGTTGGTCAGTACTACTCAAAACTGACACCAGAATATGCTTACGACAAAGTGTTTGTTGCTAGCCGTGATGGCGTAGTGAAGGCACTTGATCCTGAAAGTGGTAAAACTCTGTGGGAAACTGACGTAGAGGCTGATGTATCTGCACGCCTTTCTGGTGGTATTACCGCAGCGTATAGCCAGGTTTTCATCGGCAGTGAAAATGGTCGTGTTCTTGCGTTCAATGAAGAGACTGGTGAGCTAAACTGGCAAGTTGATGTCGATGGTGAAGTACTTGCTGCACCGGCGACAGACAGCAACCTGGTTATTGTGCATACCAATAAAGGTATCTTGTTGGCACTGGATCAGGTTACTGGCGAAGCTAAGTGGACTATCAGCACTGAGGTTCCAAACTTAACTCTACGCGGTAACAGTGCACCTGTAACGGCTTCTGGCGGTGTGTTCTGGGGTACAGCAAATGGTCGTCTGGCAGCCGCTATTGTTGAACGTGGCCAATTGATTTGGCAGCAGCCAATCGGCATGCCTCAGGGGGCGACTGAAATTGATCGTCTGGTTGATGTTGATGCCTCGCCACTGATTTTAGGTAGCACTCTGTATATCGTTGGTTACAACGGTCAGCTAACCGCGATTGATTTACGCTCTGGTAAAGCGGCGTGGAAGCGTAACTACTCTTCTTCGACTGATCTAGTCAGTGATGGTAGCCGTCTGTTCGTCGTTACTGAACAAGACCACATTGCAGCAGTTGATGCGCGCAGTGGTACTGAATTGTGGACTAACGATCAGTTAGAAAACCGTCTTGTAACGGCGCCAGTTATCATTGAGCAGTACCTTGTTGTCGGTGATAGCGAAGGATACCTGTACTGGATTGATCGCAGTAGCGGTGAGTTTGTTGCAATGCAGCAAGTTAATAGCAGTGGTTTTGCGGTTGCACCAATCGCAGTTCCTGGCGGCTACGTTGTGATGACTCGCAATGGCGATGTAAAGAAACTGACGATCAACGAGTAATCGTGTGATATAATTCACATTCGGCTCCTAGCTGGTAACAGTTGGGAGCCGTTTGTTTGTTTTAGATACCCATAGTTTGATGTGGTTATAGGTAAAGCGCTCATAGAGTGAATTCTGTTGAGTCGTTACCTATAACTACATAAAGAGAAGAATATTGTAGAGGTTATTATGGTACCTGTTGTTGCTCTGGTAGGGCGTCCAAACGTTGGTAAATCAACGTTATTTAACCGATTGACTCGTACTCGCGACGCATTGGTTGCGGATTTCCCTGGCTTAACTCGTGACCGTAAATATGGCCAGGCTAAGCTTGGTGAACACGAATTTATCGTAATTGACACTGGCGGTATCGACGGTACTGAAGAAGGTGTTGAAACTAAGATGGCACAACAGTCACTAGCGGCGATTGATGAAGCTGACGTTGTACTGTTTATGGTTGATGGCCGTGCTGGTCTGACGGCGGCTGATGAAGCTATTGCTTCACACCTGCGTAAAATCGAAAAGCCGTCAATGCTGGTGGTAAACAAGGTTGATGGTATCGATGCTGACGCTGCAAGTGCAGAGTTCTGGCAACTTGGTGTAGAAAACATGTACCAAATCGCCGCAGCTCACGGTCGCGGTGTAACTGCGCTTATCGATCTTGCTCTTAACCCATTTGCAGAAAAGCTAATGGAAGAGACCAGTGGTGAGATTGAAGACCTGACTGACTTCATCGATGAAGACGAGAAGTTGGATTACAGCGAAGAAGAAGCTGAAGAAGAGTTCAAGCGTCTTCAGGATCAGCCAATCAAGCTAGCGATCATTGGTCGTCCAAACGTAGGTAAATCAACGCTAACAAACCGTATTTTAGGTGAAGAGCGTGTGGTTGTTTATGATATGCCGGGTACAACTCGTGACTCAATCTACATTCCTATGGAGCGTGATGGTCGCGAGTACGTTCTTATTGATACAGCAGGTGTTCGCCGTCGTACTCGTATCAACGAGACAGTCGAAAAGTTCTCAGTAGTAAAAACGCTTAAAGCGGTTGAAGACGCTAACGTTGTTATGCTGGTTATCGATGCGCGTGAAAACATCTCCGATCAAGACCTAAGCTTGCTAGGCTTTGCATTGAATGCTGGTCGTTCAATTGTAATCGCTGTAAACAAGTGGGACGGCCTTGATATGGACGTTAAAGAGCAAGTTAAGAAAGAGCTTGATCGCCGTTTAGGTTTCGTTGACTTTGCCCGTATTCACTTTATCTCTGCACTTCACGGTACAGGTGTTGGTCACCTGTTCGAGTCAGTTCAGGAAGCTTACAAGTCAGCAACAACACGTGTTGGTACTTCTGTTCTGACACGCATAATGAAGATGGCAACAGATGATCACCAGCCACCACTTGTTCGTGGTCGTCGTGTGAAACTGAAATACGCTCACGCGGGTGGTTACAACCCACCAATCGTTGTTATCCACGGTAACCAGGTTAACGAGCTACCAGATTCGTACAAACGTTACCTGATGAACTACTACCGTAAGTCTCTAGAGATTATGGGGACACCAATACGTATCCAGTTCCAGAACAGCGATAACCCGTTTGAAGGTAAATCAAACAAGATGACTCTGTCTCAAGAGCGTAAACGTAAGCGCTTGATGAGCATGATGAAAAATCGCAAAAACTGATCGCTGTTAGCAGTAAAGGTCAGAATATAGAGTTGATTAAAAAGCGCCGAATTCGTTTCTGGCGCTTTTTTTATAGGAAAATACCATGCAGATAACCCCAACCATCACGCAATTTTGTCACGGAATTTGGCAGTTAGACTCTCAAGTACAGTTGGTCCAGCTAGGTAGCCAATATCTACATGTTGTCACTGAGACCACACCATTTCACCCGGTTAGCCATATTTGGCCAGATCATCCTGCTGATAAAGGCACGCTAAACCATTTTCAGGTGGTTGATTGTCAGGTTGGTGCGGTGGAGCTGGCGAGTGGCGAACTTTATGTTGGCGAGACGATTCCAGTCAAGCGCGATCAACCCGGCTGGGTTTTTGTTGTTGTTCACTGTCTACCAGCAGATTGTTGCGGCATAGAGCTAGGGCAGAGTGTCACACTAAGCGTTGATAAACAGTACCAGAGCGCCTTAAGTCGTGGCCACAGTGCAGGTCACCTATCTTATCTTGCGCTGAATAAAGTCCTGACAGAACAGGGATATTGGCGTAAAGATGCTGATCGTAAAGACCCTCATGGTCATTATGATTTCAATAGCTATGCGCAGGTAACTAGCTTCGTCACTCCGGATAAGTGTCTGGATACTTACCGTTTGGGTAAAACACTACGTAAACGTGGTTTAAACAGTGCAGATATGCTGGCGCAGCTGAAGGAAATAGAACAACAGGTTAACCAGCAATTAGTGCAATGGATCGAATTAGGTTCAGAGGTTAAAGTCGAGTGTCATGGCGATGCATTGACGGATTCTCGCTACTGGCAATGTGACCTCAAACAGAGTGAAATAGCCGTAATTCCATGTGGTGGGAGCCATGTAGGGTCATTGACGGAATATGCTGCGATAGAAGTGTGCTTAACACAATTAGATGAACAAAACATTGAAATGCACACCAATGTAAAACCCACATAGCTCCAGATGATCTTTTTATTAAATCCTGTAAAGGCTCTTTTTTAACTTGATTTTAGTTATTTATGTCGTCATAAATTGAAATGCAGCATATGTAACTTATGCTTTCGGTGTGTGGTTATATAAATATTCTTTTTAGGGTAGATCGCTGATCAAAATGGATTTAGCCGAAGATCTGTAGAAGATCCTCTAAGCGTGTGCCACCTCAGATAAATGGTTATATAGATATGATATTCTCAGCATATAACTATATAAAAAATCAACAAGGCACGCGACATGAACATCTACAGCCTGCTCGATGCTCACCGGGCAGTGAATCGTTTGTTGCAGCAATTAGCATTGGGAATGGATAAACCCCGCTTAAATGAAGCTGTTATCGCTTTATCTGAGCAATTGTTTGGCCGAAGACTCGCGTCTATATTGCGACACAACAATGGACATTTGTATCTGGAATACGCACCACATTTACCTGATTTTTATAATCAAGCTATCGAAGGGGTTGCTATTGGACCTAAGGTAGGATCATGTGGTGCTGCCGCAGCAACGGGAAAACCAGTTGTTGCCTCCGATCTTAACCAGCATGAAAACTGGCAGCCGTATACTGAGTTGACCCAGCAGGCAAATCTGCATGCCTGTTGGTCGGTACCTATTCTTGCTTCGGATAATACCGTTCTCGGTACATTTGCGATTTATAACGATACTCCTTCAACACCGACCCCTGAGGAATTAGAGATCCTCGAAATGGTCGCTTCGCTCTATGCCGTAGCACTGGAAAAGTATCAACTTGAAGAGCAGCTTCACTTTCACGCCAGTCGTGATCCGCTTACTCACTGTTTCAATCGCAGAATGCTGCAACATGAAGTCGAAACGACTTTAATACGTGAGAATAAGCGTGATTCAATCATTGCCTGCTTTTTTGTCGACATTGATAGTTTCAAGTACATCAATGACCGCTTTGGTCATGATATTGGAGATAATGTACTGATCGAGGTAGCTGAAGTTCTTAAACAACAGTTCGTATTCCGTTCAGTGTTAGGGCGATATGGCGGTGACGAATTTGTTGGCTTCTGCTGTTTTGACTCTATGGCAGAGCTGGAAGATTTCTCCGGCTGTCTTGAGCGCGCATTTACTAACATGGCACATATTGACGGCTATCAGGTAAAAGTCAGTGTTGGGTACAGCTATAGCCAATCTCCAAACAATGATTCGATAGAAACAATGATCCGACGCGCTGACCAGTCAATGTATCAGGTTAAGCATGCTAAGCGCAGTGTATACTGATTCAGATCATTGCTGCCAGATGGCGTCAGGAAAGATACTTACCGGGTATTAGAAACTCGGAAATACCAATCAGGTTTGAGGTCGCTATGAGTGAAAATCAATGTCCCAGTTGTAACAATGAGTTGGACTGGGAAGGGGAGTATGTCTGTAAGACTTGCCAGGTTAGCTACAAAAAAATTGGTTACTGTCCTGACTGCGAGGCTGAACTAGAAAAACTTCAGGCTTGTGGAGCGGCTAACTATTTTTGTAATAGCTGTAATGAACTCAAGTCAAAATCGCGAGTACGATTCGAATTCGCCGCTAATTAACCGTGGAACGGACTTCTCCATCAGATAAACGGGTGACCAGAGTGTCGCCTGTTTTTACATCTGAGCCACGAACAATAACCTTGCCCTGTTCCGTTTGAGTGATGGAGTAACCACGTTTTAGCGTTGCCAATGGGCTGACTGTATCGAGCTTCTCAGCGGCTAATGCCAGTTGATGGCGTGTGTTGAGTAGCTTCCTGTCCATCGCATCCAACAGCTTTTGTTCCAGTCTTTGTAACGTGGCTTTCTGCTCAGCAAGGCGTCTTACTGGCGAATTAAGCGCAATTCGGTGCTGGAGACGTTCGACTTTCTGATGACGTACACCAATGTACTGCTGCATTGAGCGGTGTAACCTTACTTCGAGTTCATCAAGTTGTTGGCTTTGACGCTGAAGCTGATAGTTAGGGTGTTGTCGCTCTAAGCGGTGTTCAAGTGAAGCGGCACAACGCTTTTGCTCACTGAGGTAGTAGCGCATTGCAGCAACCAGTTTGTGCTGACGGCTGATGAGTGCCTGATCTTTATGGCTGTTGTCACGGCTAACGAGCTCTGCTGCCGCAGATGGAGTCGGTGCGCGCATATCGGCGACGAAGTCAGCAATGGTGACATCGACTTCATGACCAACCGCGCTGATAATCGGGATCTGACTTGCAGCAATCGTACGGGCCAGAATTTCGTTATTGAAGCACCATAGATCTTCTAACGAACCACCACCTCGACCAACAATTAATACATCACACTCATTTCTGCTGTTGGCACAACCAATCGCCTGAGCGATCTGGATTGCGGCCTCTTCACCTTGAACCATCGTTGGGTAAACAATGACTGGTAGGGAAGGATCACGGCGTTTCAGTACGTCGAGAATATCAAATAGCGCTGCACCGGTTTTTGAGGTTATGACCCCCACGCGTTTCGGATGCTCTGGAAGAGGCTTTTTACTGGTTTGAGCAAACAAGCCCTCACCCGCCAGTTTCATTTTCAACTCTTCAAACTGCTGTTGCAGTCGACCATCGCCTTCAGGTTGCATGCTCTCAATGATCAGTTGGTAATCACCACGAGGTTCGTAAAGAGAGAGGCGCGCTTTGACCAGGACCTGATTACCGTTCTGCGGTTTAAAGGTGACACGGCGATTGTTACCACGGAACATGGCACATTTTACCTGAGCACGAGAGTCTTTAAGAGTGAGGTACCAGTGACCAGAAACAGGAGCAGAGAAGTTAGATATCTCGCCAACTAACCAAACAATACCCATTTCATTTTCGAGCAAAAGGCGCACTTCTGCATTAAGACGAGAAACGGTGAATATGTTTTGATTGGTCAGAGAAGACACAGCTAATCTCGTAGGCGTGAGTATGGAAATTAGCGGCAATATAATACATATCAAGGGGGTAATTGCAAATAAAAAATAGAAAAATGTGTAGCCAAGCGATTTCCTAAGCCGTATAATCCGTCCGCAATATCTAATCCAAATGCAGTAGATTTTCTTAAACTTGCTGCCCTCATTATGCGAAACGATGAGACCGGATTGTTCTTTTTACTCCTCTAATTGTGAGATATTGCAAATGCTAAGAATTGCCAAAGAAGCGCTGACATTCGATGACGTACTACTTGTGCCAGCACACTCCACCGTTCTCCCAAACACAGCTGATCTTCGCACTCAGCTGACGAAAAATATCACTCTAAATATTCCGATGATTTCTGCGTCGATGGATACCGTGACGGAAGCTCGTCTCGCTATCGCTCTTGCGCAGGAAGGTGGCATTGGCTTTATCCACAAGAACATGTCTATTGAGCAGCAAGCTCAGATGGTTCATCAGGTTAAAATTTACGAAGCAGGTGTTGTATCACACCCTGTAACAGTAAGCCCTGATGCAACAATCGCTGATGTTGTTGCACTAACAGAAAAGCATGGTTTTGCAGGTTTCCCAGTGGTAACAGATACTAACGAGCTTGTTGGTATTATCACTGGCCGTGACGTTCGCTTTGTAACAGACCTTTCTAAGAAAGTAGATGTTGTAATGACGCCTAAAGAGCGCCTTGCAGCAGTTAAGGAAGGGGCTACTCGTGAAGAAGTTCAAGAGAAAATGCACAAAGCGCGCGTAGAGAAAGTACTGGTTGTGAACGACGAGTTCCAACTAACAGGTATGATTACCGCGAAAGATTTCCACAAAGCAGAGCGTAAGCCTAACGCATGTAAAGATGCGCAAGGTCGTCTACGTGTTGGTGCAGCAGTTGGTGCTGGCGCTGGCAACGAAGAGCGTGTTGCTGCACTTGTTGAAGCTGGTGTTGACGTACTACTGATTGACTCTTCACACGGTCACTCTGAAGGTGTTCTTAACCGTATCCGCGAAACTCGCGCGGCTTACCCAGATCTAGATATCATTGGCGGTAACGTTGCTACTGGCGCAGGTGCTAAAGCACTTATCGACGCTGGTGTTAGTGCAGTTAAAGTAGGTATCGGCCCAGGTTCTATCTGTACAACTCGTATCGTAACGGGTGTTGGTGTTCCTCAGGTAACGGCAATCGCAGATGCTGCTGAAGTAGCAAACCAACACGGTATTCCAGTTATCGCTGACGGTGGTATCCGTTTCTCAGGTGATATCTGTAAAGCTATCGTAGCAGGTGCATCGTGTGTAATGGTTGGTTCAATGTTCGCGGGTACTGAAGAAGCACCTGGCGAAGTGATTCTATACAACGGTCGCTCATACAAAGCTTACCGTGGCATGGGCTCACTGGGCGCAATGTCTCAGGGTTCTTCTGACCGCTACTTCCAGTCTGATAATGCTGCAGACAAGCTGGTACCAGAAGGTATCGAAGGTCGTATCGCATATAAAGGTCGCCTGAAAGAGATCGTTCACCAACAAATGGGTGGTCTACGTTCAAGTATGGGTCTGACAGGCTCTGCAACTATTGAAGATATGCGTACTAAAGCTGAATTCGTACGTATCTCAGGTGCAGGCATGAAAGAGTCTCACGTACACGACGTTCAAATTACTAAGGAAGCACCAAACTACCGTCTAGGTTAATTTTTACTGTAGTAAAAATAAAACCTATACACTCAACGGTAACGTTTGCTTTTTCCTTGAAGCATTAATAGTAGGCGAGTACACTCGCCTACATTTTAATCACTTAGCTTATAAGACTGCTCAAAATGACTAAAAATATCCATGACCAACGTATTCTGATCCTGGACTTCGGTTCTCAGTACACTCAACTAGTTGCTCGCCGCGTTCGTGAAATCGGCGTTTACTGTGAACTATGGAGCTGGGATGTTGAAGAAGCGGATATTCGTGAATTCAATCCAGACGGTATCATCCTGTCTGGTGGCCCAGAAAGCGTAACTGAGGAAAACTCACCACGTGCTCCTCAATACGTATTTGACTCAGGTGTTCCTGTTCTAGGTGTGTGTTACGGCATGCAAACTATGGCTGAACAGCTAGGTGGTAAAGTAGCAGGTTCTACTGAACGTGAATTCGGCTACGCACAGGTTAAAGTATCTGGCGAATCTGCAATCTTTAAAGATCTTGAAGCGACTCAAGATGTTTGGATGAGCCACGGTGACAAAGTAGTAGAAATCCCGGCAGACTTCGTCAAAGTTGGTGAAACTGACACTTGTCCTTACGCTGCAATGGCTAACGAAGAGAAGAAATACTACGGCGTTCAGTTCCACCCAGAAGTAACACACACTAAAGGTGGTCTACAGATGCTAGAGAACTTTGTTCTTGGCGTATGTGGTTGTGAACGTCTATGGACTTCTGAGTCTATCATCGAAGACGCTGTTGCTCGTATTAAAGAGCAGGTAGGTGAGGACGAAGTTATCCTTGGTCTGTCTGGTGGTGTTGATTCTTCAGTTGTCGCTATGCTGGTTCACCGTGCTATCGGCGACAAACTAACATGTGTATTCGTGGATAATGGTCTGCTTCGTCTTAACGAAGGTCAGCAAGTAATGGAAATGTTTGGCGACAAATTCGGCTTGAACATCATTAAAGTTGATGCTGAAGACCGTTTCCTGAAAGCTCTTGAAGGTAAATCTGATCCAGAAGATAAACGTAAGACTATCGGTCACGTATTCGTTGATGTATTTGACGAAGAGTCTAAGAAGCTGAAAAATGCTAAATGGCTTGCTCAGGGTACGATCTACCCAGACGTAATCGAATCTGCGGCTTCTAAGACTGGTAAAGCACACGTGATCAAGTCTCACCATAACGTTGGCGGCCTGCCAGACGATATGGAGATGGGCCTTGTTGAACCACTACGTGAGCTGTTTAAAGATGAAGTTCGTAAGATTGGTCTGGAACTTGGTCTGCCTTACAACATGCTTTACCGCCACCCATTCCCGGGTCCTGGTCTGGGTGTTCGTGTTCTTGGTGAAATCAAGAAAGAGTACTGTGACTTGCTACGCCGTGCTGACGCTATCTTTATTGAAGAGCTACACGCTGCAGATCTTTACAACAAAGTTTCTCAGGCATTTACTGTATTCCTACCAGTTCGCTCTGTAGGTGTGATGGGCGATGGCCGTAAGTACGATTGGGTTGTGTCACTGCGTGCCGTTGAAACTATCGACTTTATGACTGCTCACTGGGCGCATCTGCCATATGACTTCTTGGGTAAGGTTTCTAACCGTATTATCAATGAAGTTGACGGCATTTCTCGTGTTGTTTACGACATTTCAGGTAAACCGCCAGCGACAATCGAGTGGGAATAATCCGCGAATTTGAATAACAAAAAACCAGCCTGCGGGCTGGTTTTTTTTCGACTCATTTATCGCTTTCTGCGACTGATAAATAACATTATTACTTTGCTCTTCGTGATCACTCGCAACCTGACTTTGTCGCTATTCTAGTTATTCATTCCTCATCTATGCTGATACAACTTCACATACACAGGAGTTGTATAACAATGAAAACCTTGCGCTTTTTAGCCGTAGCATCGGCCTTGAGTATGGGCTCAAGTGCTTGGGCAACGATGAATATTCAGCCCGATCCACTAAACCCGACTGGTTTTGTTATCTCACGCGCGGATGTTGCCGCCGTAGAGCAACAGAAGACCTCTGATCCTATGTATCAGACCTGGTCACAGGCACTTCGTACTGCACCAAATAGTGTGGTTGAAGCCATTGATGCTGGTCTGGCAACCAACCCAGATAATGTTAAGCGTGCAGAAAGGGTTTTCCCTCGTTCTGAGTGGGACTACCTGACTCAAATGGCGGCGCCTGAATACACTTACACGCGCTTTTTGCGAGCGATTGGTAAGTTCCCAGCCTTCTGTGCTGAGTACACCGATGGACGTGATTCTGATGCGATTTGTAAACGCTCGATCGTCACGGCATTTGCTCATTTTGCTCAAGAGACGGGTGGACATATTGCCATTGATAACACTTGGGATAACCCGCAGGGTTTAGAAGAGTGGCAGCAGGCATTGGTTCATGTGCGTGAAATGGGCTGGTCAGAAGGGCAGGAGGGTTATACAACTGGCTGTGGTCAGAACGATTGGCAAAATAGAAAATGGCCATGTGCTGCAGGGCAGGGGTACTTTGGTCGTGGAGCTAAGCAGCTTTCCTATCATTTCAACTATGGTGCTTTCTCCGAAGCTATGTTCGATGGTGACGCATCTGTGTTGCTCAATAACCCAGGTCTGGTTGCTGACTCATGGCTTAACCTTGCTTCTGCAATCTGGTTTTTCTTAACTCCTCAGGCGCCTAAGCCGGCAATGTTGCATGTTATCGATAAAACCTGGCAACCATCGCAGAGGGAGGTCGATGCCGGAATAGGTTATGGTTTTGGTACCACGATTAACATTATCAATGGTGGGATTGAGTGTGGTGAACAGAACAAGGATAAAGGCCAGCCAGTGAACCGAATTCGTTACTGGCAAGGGCTGTCTTCTCATTATCAAATCCCGATTGGAAGTGATGAGAAAGATACCTGCTGGCAGCAAACCCCATACGGTAGCTTAAATCTTAATGGTGCGACTGATGTTCTGTATACCAACTGGGATGGTAACTGGAAATACTATGCCGATCGCCCAGGTGGCTACTCGTTTGAATGTGAGCTGGTTGGTTTCCAAACGGCTTATTCAGCGTTAGTTGAGGGAGATTACGAAAAGTGTGTTACCAATTTCTATGGTTCACATTCAAGCTGGCCAGAAGTGCGTGTTGTTGAACAACTCGACCCCGTAGACCCTACACCTGACCCGGATCCAACACCAGACCCAGGTGGCTTAATTCAATGGGAACCAGGCGTTACCCAGGTTGCTGATGGCGACAAAGTCACTTACAACGGCAAATGCTTTATTGCTAAGAATGGCCCGGGTGTGTGGGAGACTCCAACGCAATCAAATTGGTTCTGGGATGAGATCTCTTGTCCTTAATTGATCACGACTAAGGTAAATAGAAAGGGCCTCTATCGTTGAGATAGGGGCCTTTTAGCTCTTGTTTCGGTGAGTAAAAGTGACACGAATTCATTGTGTTAGAAGGCTGGTGATTGATTAAAAATATATAAAACGTTTTGCGTAATCTTAGATTGCAAATTCAATGTTTATCTTTTCTGTTGAACGGGATTAAACTTCGCGCGTAATTTTTATTAACTTTTTTGAAAGGTGCGCAAAATGTCAACAAAACTGGCAAACCCGGCTCCACTTGGCCTAATGGGTTTCGGTATGACAACCATCCTGCTAAACATCCACAATGCAGGCTTCTTCCCAATTGACTCAATGATCCTGGCAATGGGTATTTTCTATGGTGGTCTTAGCCAAGTGCTAGTTGGCATGATGTGCTTCAAGCGTGGTGACACGTTTGGTACTACTGCTTTTACCTCTTACGGTCTGTTCTGGCTAACGCTTGTTGGTCTTATCGTAATGCCATACATGGGTCTGCCTGCAAGTCCTGCTAGCTTCATGGGCTGGTATCTACTACTTTGGGGCGTATTCACTGGCTTCATGTTCATTGGTTCTCTGTGCTACCCAGTAGCGAAACAGGTTGTATTTGGCTCTCTAACTATCCTGTTCTTCCTACTTGCTGCTCGTGATTTCTCAGGCAGTGAGCTAATCGGCACTATCGCTGGTATTGAAGGTATCTTCTGTGGCGCAAGCGCAATCTACTTTGCAATGGCACAAGTACTAAACAACGAATATGGCCGTACTATCTTGCCTATCGGTGAGAAGAAACAGTCTCAGGCTGTTGAGTTAGAGCAGGTTGCAGCTTAAACAATCGAATATTGAGTGGTGACCACGCCTGATACGGTCACTACAAAAATATGTGGGAACAGTAATAACAAAGGGGTTAGCCATTGGCTAACCCCTTTTTTTACCACTGCTTTTTATATTTTCGCTGATTGCGATTAAGTTGATGGTTGCTCAACTGGTTTTGAGTCAACTTCAGCCGTAGGCTCTTTGCCTGTCTTACGGCGGTATTTGTCTTCCCAGTAGTCAGCACCTTTGATACCAAGCTTAACAGGGTTGAATGTGTATTCTGTAACACCTTGTTTTTGCTGTTCTTCGTAGTCGTTCAGTGCTTTTAGAGCAGGTTTCGACATGAAGAAGATGATCAGAATACCAACGATGTTCAACCAAGCCATCAGGCCTACACCGACATCACCCATTGCCCACGCAAGGTTTGCAGTCTTAACTGTACCGTAGAACACAACTGCGATTAATGCGACTTTTAGCATGAACATTAGGCCGCTAACCTTGAAGGTACGACGGATGTAAGCAATGTTTGTTTCTGCAATGTAGTAGTACGCAAGAATGGTAGTAAAGGCAAAGAAGAACAGCGCAACTGCGATGAACGGTTTACCGATACCAGGTAGCGCACTCTCAATAGCCATCTGAGTAAATACAGGGCCGTTAGCTGCGATATCTGCTGCAACGTTCTGAACCAGGAAGCCTTCGGCACCGTGTACGTTGTATGCACCAGTGATGATGATCATAAACGCTGTTGCAGAACATACTAGTAGAGTATCGATGTAGATAGAGAACGACTGAACCAGACCTTGTTGAGCTGGGTGATCTACGCTCGCTGCTGCCGCTGCGTGAGGGCCTGTACCCTGACCAGCTTCGTTAGAGTAAACACCACGTTTTACACCCCAACCAATTGCAGCACCAACACCAGCCATAGGAGTGAATGCATCGCCAACGATCATTGAGAATACGCGAGGTACTTCAGCAATGTTCAGTAGGATGATTACGAATGCTGTAATGATGTAAGCCAGAGCCATGAAAGGAACAACGATCTGAGTGAAGTTCGCAATACGTTTCACACCACCAAAGATGATGAAGGCCAGGATTACTGAAATAAGAGTACCGGTAAAGATTTTCGCAAAACTGAATGTACCGATAGCGGTTTCAATCATTTCACCAGGACCGAATGCTGCTTCTACTGCATTACCGATACTGTTTGACTGAACACCAGGTAGTAGGAAACCACATGCAAAGATAGTCGCAATAGCGAAGATCCACGCGTACCACTTCTGACCCATCGCTTTTTCGATATAGTAAGCTGGACCACCGCGGAATTCGCCGTTGTCTTCTTCTTTATAAATCTGAGCCAGAGTTGATTCTGCGTATGCAGTTGCAGCACCAAAGAAGGCGACAACCCACATCCAGAATACCGCACCAGGACCACCGAAACCGATCGCTGCTGCAACACCCGCAATGTTACCTGTACCTACACGACCAGATAGCGATACCGCTAGTGCCTGGAAAGATGAGATACCTTTAGATGAACTTTTCCCTGAAAGAAGTAGGCGCCACATTTCACTAAAGTGACGAACTTGAACGAATCGTGTCATGACTGAGTAGAACAAACCTGCGCCAAGGCAAAGATAAATCAATACCGGGCTCCAGATAATTCCATTCAAAAAATCAACAATTGACTGCATAAGTAGTTTCCCTGTTTGTTTTGTAATGGTTGTTTTCTGAACAGGATATTACCCTTTCTGTAACGCAATTGTTAATTTATTTATTTGTTAATGTGAATTTGCGTGAGGTAAGGCACAAAGTGCTAATAAATTGTTAAAAAATAGCGTTGGTTAATAGTTGTGCAAGCAATCATTAGTAGTAATTACTTAAATGCTACTTTTATTAGTGATTTGTATAAGACGAATAAACCTAGTTACGCTGTCGATTGTTTTGTAAAAACAGCGCAACTAAGTTTATTGTATTGAATGTGGTTAACTGTAGCGTTCGACGCTCAATTCGTTGAATGACTGCTGTCCTTGCGATGCGATTATTCTGGTCAGAATATCCGCAGAACCACATGCCATTGTCCAACCTAACGTGCCATGACCAGTATTAGTGTAGAGATTGCTGAACTTAGTTTGACCTATGATTGGTGTCCCGTCGGGAGTCATTGGTCGGAAGCCTGTCCAGTATTCGGCCTGAGCGAGGTCTACACCTTGTGGGAACAAGTTGCTGACCACGTGATTCAGAGTAGCCAGTCGCTTATCCGGTAGTGCGGGATCAAAACCAGCGAGCTCGGCAGTACCCGCGACACGTATTCTCTGCTCAAATCGGGTAACGGCAACCTTGTAGGTCTCATCCATGATGGTTGAGTTTGGTGCATGTTGCTGGTCGATAACTGGCAGAGTCAGTGAGTAGCCCTTAACCGGATAGACTGGAATATCGATACCCAGTGGTGCTAACAGATGTTTAGAGTAGCTGCCTAGTGCAATCACATAGCTATCAGCATGGATGGTACCTTGAGAAGTCTCGACGCTAACCACTTGGTTGTTTTCGCTATTCAACTTGTCCACTGTCGTGTTAAACAGGAAGGTGACGCCCGCTTGCTCAGCCATTTGCTGTAATTGCTGACAAAACAGCTGACAGTCGCCAGTCTCATCGTCAGGCAGATAGAGCCCGCCAACTAAGTTACCTTGCATGTTGGCTAAACCTGGTTCCTGGACAAGACATTGTGCCGGATTCATTAACTGGTACTTAGTACCACTCTCTTCAAGCAGAGCAATATCTTTTTCTACTGCTTTAAGCTGAGCAGGATTGCGGAAGATTTGTAACGTCCCTTTGGTTCTTCCCTGATAGTTAAGGTCATAGTTTCGATTTAACTCAGCTAAACACTCACGGCTTCTATTCGCTATGGTCAGCATGCGCGATTTGTTGACGCGATACTTCTCAAGCTGACAGTTGACCAGCATTTGACTGGCCCATTGAATCAGTTCAGGGCTTAGGCTTGGTTTGATCTTTAACGGAGCATGCTCTTCGAATAGCCATTTGATCGCTTTAGCGGGAATACCCGGCGCAGCCCAAGGCGATGAATAGCCGTAGGAGATCTGCCCGGCATTAGCGAAACTGGTTTCCTCGGCCGAGCGAGCCTGTCTATCGATCACCGTGACCTCAAAGCCTGCCTGCGATAAATACCAAGCGCTGGTCAGACCGACCACACCGCTGCCTAAAATAACGACCTTCACGTTCAACTCTCACAGTTTTGAAATTTTGCCAAGGATGGACAATTTACATCCGGTTAACAATCGATAAGAATTGATAGTAGGTTTTAGAAAAATTAAAAGGTAGTCATGAAATCAGCATTACTACATGGAGTTAACCTGATCTGTATTGTTGCCCGGCACCAGAGCCTGACTAGTGCTGCTAAAGAGCTTAACCTGACAGTTGGCGCTGTTAGCCAGCAATTACAACAGATTGAAGAACGATTAGGTTTTAGTGTATTTGAACGCCATGCACGTGGTATTCGTTTGAGTGAACAGGGACATAAATTGGTTGATGCAACCAGTCACCACTTAGCGGCAATTGAAGAGAATATTTTCCAACTGACTCAGGTTTCGGAACGTAAACAGATTCGCCTCAAGCTAACGCCATCTTTCGCCTTTAAGTGGTTGGTGCCGCGATTGGAGAATTTCCATAAGCGTTACCCCGATGTACAGATTCATACCTTTGCAGAAGGGGCGCTGGTTGATAGTGATAAGCGCAACTTTGATATCGCCATCGATTATGGTCCACTGCCATACAAGCATGCTGATGCAGAGCTGCTAATGGAAGAGTCACTCCTACCTGTTATGAGCCCTGACTACTTCAAGGTTCATAGTGGCATTCTACAGGGGAATGAGGCCTGGTCAAAGGTGACTCTGTTGCATGACGCGATGCCATGGTCAGGGGCCGCGAAAGATTATGAGTGGCTCTATTGGACGGCCCAGCAAAGGCTTGATTATGAAACCAATCAGGGACACTTCTTTAACCGGACTGACATGGCGATGTCTGCCGCAGAAGCGGGAGTCGGAATTGCACTTGCCAGAGTGGCACTACTTGGTAAGGAGATAGAGCAGGGAAGGCTAATTGCACCATTCCCAGCGACTGCTGCAAATGCAGGTTACTTTGTCATTACCCATATTGATGACCCCTACACACGCCTGTTTAAAAAAATGGCTTAGAGAACAAGTTGATACTGATTAATTTGTAAATAGCCGTGGCGCGTCCATATGCACCCACTACACTTAGTAATGATATCTAGCATGGCCAATGTGATGTTAGATACAGTTAGGGGCAGCGCATATGGAATCTCACCAAGGCCGATGCAGCTATCAAAATCCTGATGGCTGGTGCTGCGATCAACCGTGTGGGGAGTCAGGGCTCTGTTACTGGCATGATCCCAAAGTCGATAAAAGCAAAGATGATATAAAAGACAAGGTTGAGCAATGGGCCGCAGCAGGTAAACCTTTAGACGGATTTCAGTTGGCGAGAACAAATCTTGAGGATATCGACCTGGTAAATCGTGGTTGTAAAGATGGTTATCAGTGTCGAGATGCAGATTTTTATCGGGCGAATTTAGTTGACGCCCACTTTTTCGGCTTAGATTTACGCGGTTCTTCGTTAATGAAAACGAAGTTGATCGGGGCTAACTTGCATTGTGCCAAATTGGATAACTGCAATTTGCTGGGTGCTGAACTGTCGCGAGCCAAATTAGAAAACATCGAATGGGGTGAATGTCTAAAGCAGGAGTCAGAAGCTAAGCGGGCGTTACGTACCCAAGATCGCAAGGCCTCGATTATGTATTGTCAGGAGGCGGAAGAGGTCTGTCGTAACATTCGTAAGCAGTGTGAAAAGCAAGGGCTGTTTGAGATGGCTGGTGATTTTTTCAAGCGTGAAATGCGTTTTCGCCGTTATCAAATGCCACTATTCAGTTTCAAGAGAATGATCTCCAAACTGGTGGATCTGTTCTGTGGTTATGGGGAAGATCCGATCAGAGTGGTCGGGTTCTCGATATTCTTGATCCTGATTTGTGCTTTCGCTTACTTCTTCCTTGATACCACAGGCGCACACCCGATTTATGAAGATGTGACTGGCTGGAAATTCTATGTGTTAGAGTTCTTTAACTCTCTCTATTTCAGCGTTGTGACCTTCACTACCTTAGGTTATGGGGATATATCGCCTGTCGGAGTCGCAAGGTTTATTGCTGCCTGTGAAGCCTTCTTAGGCAGCTTTACCATGGCGCTGTTCGTGGTGGTGTTTGTCAAGAAGATGACCCGTTGACACTATTGGCTGTTAAAGCCACTTTTTAGCCAGTCGCTGAGAATGATCTGGTCATCTTTGTACTGGTTAGAAAAGTGCTCAATCAGGGCTGCTAAATGCTCGCCACTGTCGCACATAGTGTTGGCGACTAAGTCTTCTGAGACCACGATTGCACTAGGTTGAGGTGCGGCACTGGTTTCAATCGCGACAGGAATAATAAATTTGCTCTGGCTACCAATGTGAGCAGTTTTGAGTTGTTGCGCCTGCTGATGAAGCGCAGCTGTAACCTGGTCATCATACTGGGCTGCATCAAAGCCGATTTCAAGCACAAACACCAAACCACGATAGAGGATAATGACCTCTGTAGTCAGGTTAATTTCTGGTTGGGCAAAACCGAAAACAACGTCACCAGCGAGATGAGGAAGTTGATTAAACTGCACTTTCAACAGTTCAATTTTCGCTTTCCAGTCCGACTGTTGCTGTGGGCTGAAATGAGTCAGGATCTGTTCTGTATCCGTTTGAGTAAACTGCAGAATTGAAGCGGAGTAGTAGCTTTGCTGTGTCATGAGATTTCTAGTGGAAGAGTTAGTGCGAAAGAGGCTAACCAAGATTGGGAACGAGAGCCAGATGATTGGGTAAGATTTTTGAACTGACCGACATCTGGCAGGTCAGTCAGTCGTTCGATCAAAAAAGGGTTATCACTGTTTGATAACCCTTTGTCATTTATGCTGCGTTAGCAAACTCGGCTAGAAACGCCTCTTTGCGAGCGTGGAAGCGTTCCACCAAATCGTCGACAGCTTCCTGATCGTATGGTTTTAAGCCACTTGCTACCATACGCTTCAAACCTTTACCGACGACCTGACCATCTTCTTTGAATGTGAAGTTCAGAGTCACCAGACCACGTTTTCCGTCAACATCAAAAGTGGCACCAGAAAACTCTACTTCTGGGTGTGTCAGATCAAGTCGAGAGAACTCCACTTCCATGCTTTCGTAGATAACCAGTGGGCGCTGGCAGTTGATCATCATCTGCTGCTCTTCCATCAGAGGTACCATGATATGTGGGAAGTTCATACCTGAGAACTGAACATAGCTTGTTACTACGTGTTCAATAAACTCAGGGTTACGGTTCACTTCACCTTCACGAGACATGTGCAAGTACTCTTTAGACTTCTCGTCTACCACAGCACTCTCTTTTTCACATTTGTTCTCAATCGACAAAGCAACCCCATCGTTAACCATGCCTGAGAAGTCGAAACGCATTTTCTGGCTGACTCCTTCTTTGCTTAGTAGTACGGCAAAAAGAAGATCACCAGGAACACAAAAACGCTTGTTGTCTTCGTCATGGATAGGGTTAAAGTCACCCGCAACCTTTTTAGCAAAGTGGCTTGCTTGCTGGCGAGTAAACTGGAACTGATTGTTATCTTGTGAAAAATACGGTGCTAGAAACATAGTCTTATTCATGTGGCTATAACTGCCGCGCAGTATACATGAAGGTATGCAATCAAATGGTCTAATCAGATGCCTTGCGGAATTTAGTTGTACCTTGACGCAAAAGTGATACAGAAAATTGAGTGTGAATTAATCCACATATTTGGATGATTTATAAACAGTTAAGCTTCGATAACTGTTATGACAATAACCTAGTTCTGTATTACTTACCCAAGGAAGGATTATGAAAGACGAAACCCTCTCAATACACTTTGGTTACGAAACCGACCCGACAACTAAGTCTGTTGCCACGCCGATTTATCAAACCGTTGCTTACGAATTTGATAATGCCCAGCATGGTGCTGATCTCTTCAACCTTGAAGTTCCGGGCAATATTTACACCCGTATTATGAACCCGACCAATGATGTACTGGAAAAGCGTATGGCTGCGCTGGAAGGTGGTATTGCAGGTCTGGCTGTCAGCGCTGGTAGTGCGGCAATTAACTATGCGATTCAGACCCTTGCTCAGGCGGGTGATAACATTGTGTCTACACCACAGTTATACGGTGGTACCTACACACTGTTTGCGCATATGCTGCCAAATCAGGGCATTGAGGTGAAGTTTGCTAAAGACGATAAGCCAGAGAGTTTAGCGGAACTTATCGATGAAAATACCAAAGCGGTTTACTGTGAGAGTATCGGTAACCCGGCAGGCAACATTATCGACCTTGAGCGTGTGGCTGAGCTGGCACATGCGCAGGGTGTCCCAGTGATTGTCGATAACACCGTTGCGACACCTGCATTGTGCAAACCTATCGAGTTCGGTGCCGATATCGTTGTTCACTCTCTGACGAAATATGTCGGCGGCCATGGCACAACACTAGGCGGTATGATCGTTGATTCAGGTAAGTTCCCTTGGGCTCAGCATAAAGACCGCTTCCCTGTCTTCAACCAACCTGAACCTTCATACCATGGTGTTGTGTACTGTGAGGCGTTTGGTGAAGCTGCCTTTATTGGTCGTGCTCGTACTGTGCCACTGCGTAACACCGGCTCTGCACTCTCTCCAATGAATGCCTTTATGTTAATGCAGGGGCTAGAAACTCTACCGCTACGTATGGAGCGTCATACTGAAAATGCGCTTAAAGTTGCTGAGTTCTTACAACAGCACGAGAAAGTAAGCTGGGTCAGCTATGCAGGTCTGCCGACCTCAGAACATTACCCATTAGCCGAAAAATATATGAAGGGTAAGCCATCAGCAATCCTGTCATTTGGACTCAAGGACGGTTATGACGCTGGGGTTCGCTTCTACGATGCACTGCAAATCTTCAAGCGTCTGGTTAACATAGGTGATGCTAAGTCACTGGCTTGTCACCCAGCTTCGACCACTCACCGCCAGTTAAGTGAGCAAGAGCAGAAACAAGCAGGTGTTTCTCCGGAGATGATTCGCCTGTCGGTTGGTATTGAACATATCGATGACATTCTGGCGGATCTGGAACAGGCACTAAGTGCTTAATCCGATCTGAAAACCCCGGTTACTTTGCAGTAGCCGCGGTTTTATTTTTTAACTCATTTCATGTAACAGCGAACCTGTAGTACGCGATTGTGGCTGACGGATAATATTTCAAAATGCCAGTGGTCTAGCTGTACCACTTCACCGCATTCGGGAACGCTACCTGTCTTCCAGGTAAGAAAACCGTTGAGGGTTTGAAATCCTTCGCTCTTTTCGCCATCAAGAACTCCAATCTCGAGACGATGCTTGAGCTCATTAATTGGAATCATCGCATCCATTATCCAACTGCCATCCTGCTGCTGTTTGGCCCATAGATATTGAGGAGCCATGCCCAGCTCCCCGGCAATAGACTCCAGTAAGTCATAGTGCGTGACCAGCCCCTGGACATCGCCATATTCATCGACGATAAATACCATCTCGCAGTTGGTCTTCTGCATATCATTGAGCAGCGGCAGCCCCTTCATCGATTCGGGAACATAACGTGGTCGACGTACCTGTCTTGCCAGCGTGGCGATCGATAGTTCGTTGTAGATATCAAGCAGGACTTTTGACGATATGGTCCCGATGATCTTATCCAGACTGCCATGACAGATAGGCCAGACGGAATGTTGAGTATGACTAATCCGCTGCAAGATCTGATCGATAGGCTGGGTGATGTCGAGGTACTCAATGTCGCAACGTGGAGTCATCAGTGACGTTACCAAGCGGTCATTGAGGTGAAGCAGGTTGCGAATCATCTGTTGTTCTTGCGGCTCAATCGCACCAGATTCAGAGCCTTCCGTCATGATATCTATGATGTCATCCTCGGTGACCTGATCCTCTGCTGGTTGGTGTTGGCGGAACAACTTCAGTAGGGCGTCAGTCGAAACACTGAGTAGCCAGACAAATGGTGATGCCAGTTTGGCCAGAGCATAGATTGGGTAGGCGACGATAACAGCAATGTGCTCGGCATTATTCTGCGCAAACCGTTTAGGGACGAGCTCGCCGACAACAATTGCGAAGTAAGTGATGGAGGCTACCACAACCATAGTGGCTACAGCTCCGGCAATATCAGGACTCAGTCCCTGAATGATCAGCCAGCTGGAAAAGGGTTCGGAAAATATCGCTTCACCAAACACACCGCTTAAGATACCAATTGCGGTAATACCAATTTGGATTGTGGATAGAAATTGAGTCGGGTTGTTCTTTAAATTGAGGGCAATAGCCGCAGATGAGTGGCTTTCAGCACGCTTTTTCAGTCGGTTAGGTTTAGCAGCAACAAGGGCAATTTCTGACATGGCGAATACGCCATTGAGACAGATAAGGCCGACCAGCAATAACACATCCATAAACAATTCCGCTTAGGTACACATGGATAGAATAGTGTGCTGCGGAAGAGATAAATGTGACCGGAAAGATGAAATTGCGACGATATGAGCAATTGTTTTTCTGGTCACGATTTAAGTGGTTAATGTATCCCGGCTGAAGTTATTCACTGGCAGAAGGTTGTGTGGTGACTTTTGCCTGTTGTTCCAGTTGAGCGACTTCTTCATCAAGCTGGGCAATTCTCTTGGCCATTAGAGCATGACAGTGATCTGCTAAAGCACGCGCGTCATTGATGCTATAGCCCGAAGTATCGATAGGCTCGAGCATCTCCGTAATCACAATGCCATTATTGCTTCGATTGAGATTGATTTTATTATGCGTGTTACTCACCACCATTGGAGTAATAGGTACGCCAGCCTCAATTGCCATCCGAAACGCGCCAGTCTTAAACGGTAGCAGGCCACGGCCCTTACTGCGGGTGCCTTCCGGATAAGCCCAGACTGAGAGATCGCGCTGGTGGATTGCTTGCGCTACTTGTTTAATGGTGTCGCGTGCTTTCGATTTATCTTCACGATTGATCAGAATATTGCCGGTAATCCAGTACAGTTGGCCAAAAAAGGGAACCCAGAGCAATTCTCGCTTACCTAAAGAGACGGTTCTCGGTCTCAGCATGCCCGGAGAGGTAACAAAGTCATAGACACTTTGGTGGTTGGAAATATAGACACTGTTAGCCGGTGTTGGAGCTCGCTCCAGGCCACGTTGAATCAGAGTCAGACCAAGTATCTTGTGTAGTTGATTAAACCAGCGACAGAAGAAATAAACGTGCTTTGGGTTACGTGGACTAAACAAGCAGTAAACAAAGGCGAACAGGGTGGTAAAGACCACAAAAATAGCAGCCATTATCAGGCGAAGAATACTAAGCAAAACACACTCCTTCTATCAAACGATCAAGTACTTAGCTGATCAGTTTTAGTTGCTGAATTAGAGTTTTAATTCTATTTAACGAAATTGCAACATCTTTTGCCTGTGATTGATCCGTTGTCACTTTAATTATGATTAATTAACCAAAGGCTCAAGTAAATAGAGTGATTGTTGTGAATAGCTAAGGGGGAGTTAGATACAAAAAAGCCCCATTGCAATGGGGCATTTTAGAAACTTAACAGTCAATAACTACAGTTTTGACTGAGCTCGGTTAAGACGGTCATGGACCGCAAACCACGCTTCGCTTACCGGTGGTCTCTCTACCCAGATTTCATCGCAACCCCACTTATCTGCGTCATCCAGAGCGCGGTAAAGGTCGTGAGAGTATTGAGCAACATCTGTAGGCATCTGCTTCGATTTGAAGCCTGTCTTTAGCTCAACAGGGGAGTAGTGTAAGCAGGCAATGTTATCACCCGTGGCATTTTCTATCTCTTCCAGCGTAACCAGACGAACCTTAGTGTTTGGCTGGTAGTGACTGGTGACATTGCCCGGCACCGCAACAGTGTGTGCTTTTGGGGACAGGACTTCTTCGCCAAGCACTTGAGAAAGCTGAGCCGCAGTAACAGGACCCGTACGCAGAATACGAAATGGCTTCTCGGTCAGATCGATAATGGTCGATTCAAGACCATGAGCACAGTCGCCACCATCCAGAACTGCGGAAATCTTACCGCCCAGTGAGTTGAGTACATGTTCAGCTGAAGTCGGGCTCAGCTTCTTGTATGGGTTTGCTGACGGTGCAGCAACAGCCATTCCAGAAGACTTCAATAATGTACTGAAGACGTCATGAGCAGGCATGCGAATACCGATCGTATCTAAGCCACCTGTAACCACTGGAGTTGCTTGAGGTGCTTTGTTTAGCAGCAGTGTCACAGGACCCGGCCAAAAAGCGTCAGCGATAGTATACGCTTGCTGAGGAATATCACGCGCCCAGTCAGACAGTTGCTCAACATTACCAATATGAACAATTAACGGGTGGTTAGCTGGTCGACCTTTCGCTGCGAAGATCTTCTTCACTGCTTCCGGATTCGATGCGTCTGCCGCCAGTCCGTAAACTGTTTCGGTTGGAATAGCGACGAGTTCACCACTGGCTAAAATCTGTTTAGCGAGTTCAATATCTTGCTTGTCGCTTGCTGAAAGGTGCTGCGTTTTCAATGTTTCTTCCTCAAAGGAGCGCTATGGATAGAAAATCTGAGCCGGCTATTTTAACTATGTTTCACAAAGTTTCGACGTTTAATTGCTGCTTAATTGTATCGATTGATAATGTTTTTCTATATCAGCCTAAGTTTCAATCGTTTAGCGCGTCAGATTACTCAAAGTGATTAATCTGTTTGATAAGGTCGAGAAACAGATCATGACCAATTGGAATGAGTTGATCGGCAAAGTCATAGTCTGGATTGTGCAGTTGTGGTGTATCAACGCCGGCACCTAAGGCAAACATCGCCCCTTGTCTGGCGACTGCTGTGAACTGACCAAAATCTTCTGACCAGCGCATTGGTTCTTCCATCAGAGTAAATTCCGTAGAAGTATTACGGCAAGCTTCTACAACCCGGTCGCACCCTTCCTGAGAGTTAACACTGGCCTGAAAAACATCAGCAAAACTGAATTCGATCTCCAGCCCAGCTTGCTCGGCGTAATGGCGAGAAAAGGCTTGTGTCATCTCGACTAAGGTATCCATAGCCTGATTTGTTTCACTACGTAGCGTCGCCATAACAACCGCTTCCCCCGGTGCAGTACCAAAAGCAACCTCACCGAGTCTGGCGTGAATGACGGTAACCCAAAGTTTATCTTTAACCCCCTGAGCGGCAAGCTGTTGAGGAAGCTGATTAAGCTGCTCGATAATCTGACACATAGCGGTAGCGGGGCTGACACCATCTTCAGGGTGGGCAGCATGAGATGTTTTACCCTTGAGCTTGATGATGATGCCGCGTGAGGCACAATTGAACGTTCCCGCTCGTACTGCTACCGATCCCAGCTTTAATCCTGGATAATTGTGCAGGGCAAAGGCGTAGTCGGGTTTCAAAGCATTGAACTTGGCATCATTAACCATATCTATTGCTCCAGCTCCGGTCTCCTCGGCTGGTTGGAAACAGAGAATTACTCTTCCTGACACAGGTCTACGTGTTGCTAATGTTGCACCTAGTGCGGTGATGATCGCCATATGACCATCATGACCACATTTATGGGAGACGCCATCAGTTACTGAGCGATGAGCAAAAGTGTTCTGCTCCTGAATAGGCAGGGCGTCTAACTCACAACGGATTAATGTCGATGGCCCTGGCTGTTTACCATTAAATACGAATGCCACACCGTGACCGCCAAGCTGTGTATGCACTTCATCGGCGGCGAATTTCTCAAATACTTCGAGGATGCGTTGAGCGGTTTGTCGCTCTTGATGTGATAACTCAGGATGTTGATGAAGGTTCTTTCTAAGCTGAGTGAATTGAGGGTGATCTAACATGCGCTATCCATACACTTTTTAACCGATGAATCACTATACGCTTAGGTTTTGAGTAGTAAGTTGATGAGGCTCTAACTATCCGCATCGGATTGTTTTTGCTCCGCCCAGTTCTCTTTAAAGGGTTTTAGCTCGACCACGTTGCCCTCCGGATCATCAACATAGACTGAGCGCCCGTAACCCTGAGCACCATAACGCGGCGCAAAGTCAGAGAGCTTTAACTGATGTTGCTTTAAATAGTCAATCAACTGCTGTTCATCAAAGGCGCTTACCTGTAGGCAGAAGTGATCGACATTTCTTCCATTCTGTTGAGGCGCTTTGCCCCCCAGTTTTCCTAATTCACTGTCGACCGTCACTATATCGATTAATGCGCTACCAGCTCTTAGTTGAGTCAGACCAATATCAGGCTTTTGCCGCTCAATCGAACAGCCAAGGATATCCTGATAAAAGTGCACCATCTCAGCCAGTTGACTGGTGCGCAGGACAATATGATCGAGTGCGATTATATTGATGAGTCGTCCATTCATTAACCTAAACTCCCGCTGAATCTTACAGCTAGTATAGATTGCGATGTAATAGAACACTGGACGGACAGACGAAAAAAGGGCGCTAACATTAGCGCCCAATCTGTTTTTAGCTGCTTATAGCTTTTTTATGCCGATGCAGGTCGAAGGTCTGACTGATAGAGAGGAAGTTCAGATCTCAAGCCCTTAATCAGGCTGATACACATCACCAGAAGTACCAATGTAAACGGCAGGCCTGTTGCGACAACACCTGACTGCAAAGCTTGCAGCGCTTCTTTACCACCAATCCACAGCATAACTGCTGCAATTGAACCTTCGATACATGCCCAGAAGATACGTTGTGGCACTGGTGCATCGATCTTACCACCCGCTGTGATGCTATCGATAACCAGAGAACCGGAGTCTGATGAGGTAATAAAGAACACCAGAATTAGCACAATAGACAGTACAGAAATTACTGAGCTGTACGGCAGGGCATCATAAACGTGGAACAGTGTAAGTGAGATATCTGTCAGGCCGTTAGCACCCAGTTCGCCAACTTTATTTACCACTTGATCAAGAGCGATACCACCGAAGACAGACATCCAGACCAATGTAACAGCGGTTGGAATAACAATGACTGCGAAGATAAATTCGCGAACGGTACGTCCTTTCGATACTCGGGCGATAAACATGCCGACGAATGGAGACCAAGAAACCCACCATGCCCAGTAGAAAACAGTCCAGCCGTGCATCCATGCGCTATCCTCACGACCATGAGGGTTGCTCAGAGTGAAAATGTTTTGCGCGTAAGCAATGGTGCTATCCCAGATAGAGGCGATGGCAACATCAAAAGTGATGAAAATAACGAATGCCAGTAAGGCAAATGCGATCACCATGTTGATGTTACTCAGCAGCTTCACGCCACCATCAATACCACGAATAACCGATAGCACCGCAATGAAGGTAACAAAAGCGATAACGATCATCTGGGTGCCAATCCCACCTTCAAGACCGAATACATGGTTGATACCACTGGTCGCCTGCTGAGCCCCTAGACCAAGAGAGGTTGCTAAACCAAACAGAGTTGCAAGCACAGCAAGAATGTCGATGACATGACCTAGCCAGCCCCAGGCACGATCACCAAAAAGTGGGTAGAAGGCAGAGCGAAGTGACAGAGGCAGACCTTTGTTGAAAGCAAAGAAAGCCAACGACAAAGCAACAATAGCGTAGATAGCCCAGCCGTGAATTCCCCAGTGGAACATGGTTGCGCCCATTGCCAGAGATTTTGCTTCTTCGCTATACGGTTCAGCGTTAAGAGGCATACCCCACCAGTCAGTGAAGTAGGCGGTTGGCTCTGCCACACTCCAGAACAGCAGACCTATTCCC